>DYLH01000029.1 GCA_020722185.1 Candidatus Avelusimicrobium gallicola
TAACATTCTAACTTTTTAATTTTCTCTCATAAGATCATTATATAAAAATGAATTCCTTTATTTTCTTTCAAATATAAGAAGTGTTTCGAGATGTGGTGTGTTCGGGTAGAAGTCAAAGCATTGCGCTTTTTTTATTTCATATTTTTCAAGGAAAAATAAAGCATCTCGTCCTTGTGTTATTGGATTACATGAGAGATAAACTATTCTCTGAGGCATATTTTCCATGATATTTTTTATCACATTCTTGTGAAGTCCGGCCCTTGGCGGATCCAAAATTACGGTTTCTATGCCTTTGAAAATCTCTCTTTGCGTTTCCCTGTCGCTAGAGCATATAACTTGCGCGTTTTTTATGGAATTTTTCTCCATATTTTTTAGAGCAAATTTTGTGGAAGATAGAGAAGTTTCAATGGAAGTCAGAGATGAAATTTTATCCTTGAGATAAAATCCTATCACGCCAGTGCCACAATATAGGTCCAGTGTTTTTCCAAAGTTTGAGTCATATTTTTTTATTTCCTCAAGGGCGGCAGTAAAAAGTTCTATGTTGTTTTGAAAAAAGCAATCAAATCCATAATCAAATTCCATATTGCCTATTTTTTCTGTCAGGAAATCATCTCCTTCTTTTTTAAGTATTTTTTCCACTGTGCTTACAGAACTGATAGGATTGGAGAAGGCAAGTGTGAAGCCTTTAAGTCCTTCTATGTCTTTGGCGGAAAAATCAATGTTTTCATCCTTTACAAACAGGCACGCCACTATGTCTGAGGAATTTTGAGATTGGCGCAGTATAAGAGTTTTAAGCTGTTCCTGTCTGATTTTCATCTTATTCAATTTCTCAAGTATTCTCAAAGCCACCGAGTTTACATTTTCATTTATGAGGGCGCAGCCAGATGGGAGCTTGATTTTTTCCCAATACGCGCCTCTCTTATGAAAAGCAAAGGAGAGTCCCTGTGATGTTTCTGTGAAACTATACTCAATCTTGGTCCTATAAGCAAAAATTGAGGAAGCTTGAAAAATTTTTTCAGTTTTTATATTGTCTTTTACCGTCTGGTAATACAAATCTTCAGCTAGTTTTTTCTTATTTTCCAGCTGATAATTGTAATCCATTATCTGCCATGGGGAGCAACTGAGATAGTGATCTTCTCTGGGAGGGACTCTTTTAGGAGAATTTGAAAGCACATCTACAATTTCTCCCTCTATAAAATTTTTCTTTTCTTTTGTTACTGACAAAACTGCTTTTTCTCCGGGCAGCACACCGTATGCAAAGACCACTTTTCCGCCATATCTCCCAAGCGTTTTGCCTTCGCCAACTATTTTGTCAAATTCAAGAGTAATTTCCTTCATTTTTTTATTATACAAAATAGCGGTACTTTAAGAGGCGCAGTAAGTCAGAGAAAATTAAAAAGTTAGAATGTTAAAAAGTTTGAAAATTAGAATTTTGTAACTTTCGGACTTTGGGACTTTCAAGCTTTATAACTTAAGAACTTTTCCTATCCGAAAAAAGTCTCATAATTTGCTAGAATTATTAAAGCACAATTAGAGTTTTAAAGTTATTTTATTGGCGAGGCTTTATGAACAAAAGCGGAAAAATAAGATTTGGAGTGGTAGGAGCAGGTAAAATAGGTAATTTCCATTCTAGAACTCTTGCCAAAATGCCTGAAGTAGAGCTTGTGGGTATTTCAGATGTAGATATGCTTAGAGCTCAAACTCTAGCATGGAATTATAATGCCGTGGCTTACAATAATTACAGGGATCTCTTTCCACAGGTGGACGCCCTAGTTGTAGCTGTTCCCACTGAATTTCACCATGAAATAGCCGTTGATGCTATGAATAATGGAATACATTGTCTGGTTGAAAAGCCTATAGCCAATTCAGTAGAAAATGCTAGAAAAATAATGGAAGCGGCTGAGAAAAACAATGTGATAATGCAGGTTGGCCATGTTGAGAGATTTAATCCTGCTGTGGTTGAAGCCCTAAAGCATGTAGATAATCCAATGTATATTAATATGGAAAGGATGGGGCCATATGATCCAAGGGTTGCCTCCATAGGGGTCACTCTTGATCTGATGATACATGATCTAGACATATTGCTTAGTATGGTCAATTCTCCAGTCGTAAGTGTAGAAGCTATTGGGGCTAGTGTTCTTTCAAACCATGACGATATATCAAATGCCAGAATAAAGTTTAAGAATGGAACTGTGGCGGATCTAACTGCCAGCAGGATAACTTTTGAAAGGTTGAGAAGAATGCGCGTTTATCAAGATCAGTCCTATATCTCTGTTGACTATATAAGTTCAAGGATAAAGATTTACAAAAAAAAGAACGATCCGCCAAAGACGCTGAACGATATTGAGATTATCTCTCCTAAAATAGACAGGAAAGAGCCGATAAAAGAAGAACTTTACCATATGATAGATTGTATAAAGAACCTTAAGACCCCTACCCCAAGCGGAGAAAAAGGCCTAAATGCTCTCAAACTTGCTCTTGAAGTTACAGACAATATAAAAAGGTATGACCTACCAAGAAACCCCATAGTCAAAGAAAAATCAGCCATAACAGAAACCATTGTCGATCTCGCTAAGGCTGCAAAAATTATAGTGGAAGAAAAAATAAAGAACAAAGGTATTCAAAGGTAATCATGGCCGAACTAATAAAAACAAACAAAAATGTTCTAATAGTGGCAGGCGATGCTTCGGCGGATATGCATGGCGCAAATCTCATAAAAGAGCTCAAAAAAATAGATCCAGAACTTATAATTTCATCTATAGGCGGAGTAAGGATGAAAGCTGTTTCCAACCACCTTATCTATGATCTAGTGTCTCATGGAGCTATAGGATTTTTACAGAGCTTTAAGAGCATCACTCTCTGGGTGAAACTTATAAAACTTATAAGAAGATTTCTTGAGGAAAAAAAACCTCTCTGCGTTATAGCTATTGATTTCTATGGCTTCAATCACCAGGTTCTTGGGCTTTGCAAACACAGGAATATTCCGGTTTACTACTACATTCCGCCTCAGGTGTGGGCCTCCAGGCCCGGCAGGGCTAAGGCTGTGGCCGAGTTGTCTAAGGAAATATTTGCAATATTTCCTTTTGAGCCAGCTATTTACGAAAAGTATAAAGGCAAAGTGTCTTTCTTCGGTCATCCCTTGCTTGATATAATTCCTGAAATACAGCCTAAATCTTTTGGAAAACTTGAGGAAAATAGCCAGGTCAAAATAGGTATACTTCCGGGATCCAGAAAAACTGAAATAGAGAGGCATTTGCCTCTTTTTATAGAGTCTTTCTCAATAATAAAGTCTGTTTATAAAAATTCCAGAGCTTATATTTTTGCCGTTCCTGAAATATCTGATAAAAAACTCTATGACTTGGTCTCTCAGGCAGATGGAGAGGTGGTCACTTCTGTGGAAATAATCAGGGAGGGGGATTATAGGGTTAGATCTCAAATGGATTTCTGTCTGACATGTTCTGGCACCGCAACGCTTGAAAATTCTTTGCTGGGCATACCTATGATTGTGGCATATAAAATGCCAGAGATAAATTATCAAATAGCCAAAAGTATAATAAAGGTTCCCTATATCTCTCTTGCCAATATAATACTTAAAAAAGTTGTAGTGAAAGAATTTGTTCAAAAAAAAGCTGATGCAAAATTTATTTCTCAGGAAGTTTTTTCTGTGCTAAACAATCCGCAAAAATATAAATCCATTTCCAGCGAGCTGGTTTCAATAAGAAAAATGCTTGGCAAAAAACCAGTTGCTGAGAAAATAGCCCAAAAAATACTCTCTGGGCTTAAAAGCATATGAATTTTTTTAATCTAGGTGAACGCAATTTACTTTTGCTTAAGAATCTTTTTGAATACCTGAAAGAACACAAAAAAAGGCTCGCCATAGCTGTAATTTCAATGCTTGTTTTGGCTGCGATAAGAGGTCTCATAGTATATATTCTTGGTCCTCTTATTCAGAGCATTTTTATTGATAAAAACTATTCAATGCTAAATGAGATTTTGATAGCCTTGCCCATTCTTTTTGTTGTGAGATTCGCAGCTGAGTATGCCAATAACTATACGATGAATTACATAGGACAGAAAGTGGTCCAGAAAATAAGAAAGAATCTTTTTTCTCATATCCACGCTCTTTCTATGGAGTTTTATTGGCGGCGCAGATCTTCGGATGTTATGGCCAGAGTGATAAATGACATAAACAATATACAATCTACTGTTCAGTTTATACCTCTATATGGCATAAGAGATGTGATGACAGTGTTTTCTTTAACATTTGTGCTTTTTTATATAAACTGGAGATTAGCCCTCATCGGCGCTCTTATTCTGCCTATCACGTCCATAACATTGAAAAAACTTGGCAGGAAAATGAGAAAGTCATCAAAAGAAAGTCAGGAAATAATAGCTGAGATATCTCATAAATTTCAGGAAAGTTTGCAGGGGATGGCGGTTGTGAAGGCTTTTAATTATGAAGAAAAAACTATTGAAAGATTTAATAAAACAAATGACAGATATTTTGATAAGATGATGCGGTATTTAAGGGCGACTTCAATATCAGGCCCCATAATGGAATTTATTGGCAGTATTGTGCTTTTATTTGTGATTTATGTATCGGCCAAATATATTTTCAGCGGGGAATTAAAACCAGCCATGTTTTTTTCTTTTGTAGCGGCTTTTTTCACTGCTTATATGCCCTTAAAAAATATTTCAAATCTTAATTCCAGACTTCAAATGGGATTGGCCTCATGGGAGAGAATATATCAGATTTTAGAAGAGAAACCTGCTGTTTTGGAAAGCATTGGTTCAATTAAAATAGAGTCAATGAAAGGTGAAATAGAGTTTAGAAATGTTTTTTATAAATATCCCACCTCTCAAGAATGGGTTCTTGAAAATATAAGTTTCCATATAAGGGCAAATGAAATAGCGGCTTTTGTCGGTCATTCTGGTTCTGGAAAAAGCACCATAATACAGCTTTTGCTTAGATTTTTCGATCCATTGAAAGGCGAAATACTTATAGATGGCATAGATTTAAGAAAACTTGATATCAAGCATTATAGAAATTACCTGGCGCTTGTAACTCAGGACAATGTGCTTTTTGATGACACCGTGCGCAATAATATACTGGTTGGATGCAGTGAGGCAAAGGATGAGGATATTAAATTGGCTGCCAGATCTGCAGACGCTGATAACTTTATATCTAAAATGCCTCAGGGATATGAAACCGGCATAGGCGAAAAGGGGGTTAAGGTTTCAGGCGGTCAAAGGCAAAGATTGGCCATAGCCAGAGCTATCGTGAGAAAACCAAAAATATTGCTTCTTGATGAGGCCACTTCAAATCTTGACACAACGAGTGAAAAAGCAGTGCAAAAGGCGATAGAAAATGTTCTTGGAAATAAAACTGTTGTCATGGTAGCGCATAGACTTTCTACCGTAAGAAATGCCGATAAGATTTTTGTTTTACACAGAGGAAAGATACTGGAAGAAGGCAGGCATGATGAGCTAATTAAAAAAGGCGGAGAGTATCAAAAACTTTACTATGCGCAAACTTAAATGCCAAACTTATGCCTATTTTCATACAATAAAAGTAATTAAACATTTGTAATTTACATGAGCATTGAAGAACTTATAAAAAAATTTTCTGCATACTCCAATCAAGACACAACTATGCTTGAGCTTGCTTATAATTTTGCCAAAGAGGCTCATGGTGAACAAAAAAGGGCGTCCGGGGAATCTTACTTTACTCATGTATATTCTGTGGCTGAAATACTGACTGAATTCAAAATGGATCAACCAACTATTTGCGCAGGACTTTTGCATGACACAGTGGAAGACACTAAAATAACAATTGATGTCATTAACAGGGAGTTTGGTGAAGAGGTCGCTCACCTTGTGAATGGTGTTACAAAAATAGAAAGTCTTAAGTTTTCTTCTCGGGATGAGGCTCAGGCCGAAAACTGGAGGAAGATGATACTTGCCACTGCAAAGGATATACGCGTTATAGTTATAAAATTGGCTGATAGATTGCACAATATGCGCACACTCAATTTCTTAAGCAGGGAAAAACAGCTTGAAATAGCCTATGAAACGCTCACTTTGTATGCCCCGCTTTCACAGAGGCTTGGAATATTCAGCCTTAAATCAGAGCTTGAAGACCTATCTTTTAAGTATCTTTATCCCGAAGAATATGAGATGCTCAGCGCTAAAATACAGCTGAGATATTTCAAAAGAGAAAAAATACTTGAAGATTTCAAGAATGAGCTTGAAGAAATTCTTAAAAGTTCTTCAATAAGTTATAGATTGATTTACAGGGCTAAAAATATTTATTCAATTTACAGAAAAATGCAAAAGCAAAATAAACCGTTTGAGGAAATAGAAGACGCTCTTGGTGTCAGAATAATAACAGATACTGTTGTGAATTGCTATGTTTTGCTTGGAATAGTTCATTCACATTTTAAGCCTCTGGTTAACAGTTTTACCGATTATATAGCCATGCCTAAAAAAAATCTCTACCAGAGCCTTCATACAACAGTCATGTCAAAATCTGGCGAGCCAATAGAAATACAGATAAGAACGGAAGATATGCACAAAACATGCGAATATGGAATAGCGGCGCATTGGCGATATAAGTTAGGAGAGAACAGCAATGATAAACATCTAGATGAAAAGCTAAATTGGTTAAGACAGTGGATAGAATGGTTGCAGGACCTAGAGAGTCCAAGAGAGTTTCTTGAAAGTTTTAAAACAGATCTTGATTTAGAGCAAATTTTTATATTCACTCCAAAAGGAGATGTCAAAGCCTTGCCAGTAGGATCTACCCCAGTAGACTTTGCATATGCCATACACTCTGAAATAGGCGACAATGTGGTCGGCGCCAAGGTCAATTCAAAAATGGTTCGATTAGATCATGAGCTTAAAAGCGGAGATATATGCGAGATAATCACAAGAAGAAATTCTGGACCTAAAAAGGATTGGCTCAATTTCGTTAAAACAGCAAGCGCCAGATCTAAGATAAGAAAATACCTCAGGGAACATAAAATAGAGGAGTAGTACCGTGAAAAAGAAAATATACTATCATGACACTGATTGCGGTGGTGTGGTATACTATGCCAATTATCTTAAATATCTCGAAGAGGGGCGCACTGTTTTTTTAGAAGAAAAGGGCATTGAACTTAAAAAGCTAATGGATATTGGTATTTGGTTTGTTGTTAAAAGGCAAGAAATAGACTACAAGTCTCCAGCTTTTTATTCAGATGAATTGGAGATTAAAACTATACTCAAAGAGAGTACTCTTTACAGGCTTGTTTTCTATTCTGAGACATTTAATCAAAATGGAATTCTGTTAAACAAAGCTACAACAGAGCTTGTCTGCGTTGACAAAAACATGAAAATTTGCGAAATCCCCACAGATATACTTGATAAAATAAAATGAAGGAAACATTTGACAATTTAATCAAAGCTCTTGGACTGTTCCTATTAGCCTTTATTGTGAGATTATGGTATGTCTTTTACATATCTGGCGCGTCAAATATCCTTGCCCCAGACTCTCCTTGTTATTTATCTTATTCTTGGCATTTGCTCAATGAGGGAGTTTACAGGAGTTTTAATGACTATGCGTTTAGACCGCCAGGATATGGTTTTTTTGCGGCTGCGGTTTTCTATATTTTCGGATACTCCATAAAAACTTTGAAGATTATTCAAATTTTTGTAAGTTCTCTATTACCTGTGATGATTTATTTTTTTGCCAGAAAAATATTCTCACTTGAAAAAGTAGCTTTAGCAGCCGCTTCTTTCTCATGTTTTTATTTTGGGCTTATAATTGAGCCATCTCATATACTAAGTGAGGTAGTATTCACGCCTCTTTTTTTTGCGTCAGTTCTTTTTTTGATTAAGGGCGAAGAAAGAAATAAATGGCTTTTTGTTTCTGGCCTTTTTGCCGGTGCTGCCGCTTTTACCAGACCTATAGGTCTTTTGTTAATGCCATTTTTTCTGCTTTGGAGTTTTTTTAGATTTGGTTTAAAAAAATCAGTCTTGAAATTTTCTCTAATATTGATTGGATTCTGTCTTATTCTTGCGCCGTGGTGGATAAGGAATTACCGTATTTTTTCTAAGTTTGTTCCCGTCGCGCTTGAAACAGGATTTGTTTTTCAGCATGCCTACAGCCCACAAGATAAATTGCATCTAATTTATGAAAATGATGTTTATCCTGAAGTTGAGAGAGATGAAAGAAATTTTAAAAAAGGCTTGAACTATATGCTTGAGATGAGTCTATATAATCTTATAAAGAAGTGGACTGTCAATTTTTTGCAATTCTTCTATCCATTTATGCCTGAATATGATTTTACATACGCTCTTATATCGCCTTTTTTTCTCTTAGGTTTCTATCTAATGATTAAAAAGAAAGATATAAAAGCGCTTTCTCTGTCGGCGATGACTGTTTACCTTCCTGTGAGCGCCTTTTTCTTTACCGCAGCCAGATACAGGCATTCAATGGGACCTTTTATAATACTTGCAGCTTTTTATTGGTTTGACAAAAATATGGAAAAATTGCTTTCATACAAATTCAGGATTTTGATTTATTTCTGGACGGGTCTTAATTTTTTTGTTTTGTTTTACTATGAGCAAATTAGACATATAGTTAAATCATTTTTAGCGTTTTTTTGAATATATGAGAGAACATAAGCTTCTTCTTTATTCAGCCCACTTATTTGTAGTGGCATTTCTTTTTTATTGTGTGAAATTTTTTATTGCAGACATGGGAAAAATTGCTGATTTTTTATTTGTTTTAGGATGTATTTTTGCCTTATTTGATTTTCTTCCAGCGGGTTTTGCATCAAGTTCAAAGGATTTGAAATTTGATGAGATAAAAAATCCCAAAATAGCCATAGGCATGACGGCCTATAATGATGAGGAATCTATAGCTATGGCTGTTAAAGATTTTAAGAACATGGAAAATGTTGTTTCAATAACTGTTGTGGATAATAATTCAATAGATAATACGGCTGAAAAAGCTCTGGAAGCCGGGGCTATAGTTGTTTCAGAAAATGTTCAGGGTTATGGCTCGGCATGTAAAAGGGCTTTAAGAGAGGCTATGAACAAGGCAGATGTGATATGTTTGGTTGAAGGAGATTGCACCTTTTGTGGGGCAGATCTGAAAAAATTCTCAGCCTACCTAGAAAACGCTGATATGGTCCTTGGAACAAGAACCACCAGAGAGTTGAATACTTCAGACTCTCAGATGACATTCCCCTTGCAGTGGGGGAATGTTTTTATGGCAAAGTTAATGCAGTTGCGCTTTTTAAATGTCAGATTGACAGATATGGGGTGCACTTATAGAGTTATAAGAAAATCCGCTCTTGAGAAAATAATAGATGAGCTTGAAGTTGATGGGAACCATTTTTCATGTGAAATGATATTGAAGGCTCTCAAAAAAAATCTAATGGTGATAGAAATTCCTGTAACTTTCAGAAAAAGGGTTGGGGAAAGTAAAGGAGTTGGCAGCAATTTTTTTAAGGCAGCCAAAACTGCCTTTGCAATGTGGAAGCTTATAATGTTTTCATGAAAATAAAAAAGATACAAATTATCTCTATAGCGCTTTTTATTTTTCTGCTCTCCCTTTTCTTTAATATGTGGGGAATAAGCGGAGGAACTCCATCTGAGAAAAGAACTGAGCTAGTATTTGAGAATTATGAAAATGTTAAAGATTTGATAGAGCCCCTTAAAAAAAGCAGAGAGGATGTTTATGAAAGTTATTCTAAAAAAAGTGGCAGTCAGCTTTTGAAATTATATTCTCCCTCAGAGGGTAGAGTCGATATCGTAGTAAATAGAAAAAAGATTAGTATAGAAAAAGAGAAACTGCACTCTTTGCGTTCTGCGCTTTTGCAGGATAGATTTCCAGATGAACAAAAAACTTTTTATGCAATTTCAAGGATAAAGCCAAATCAATTTAAATTTGATCCTGGAGTATACCAATACGGCGGAATTTATTTTTATTCATGCGGACTTGCAATAAAATTTTGCGAGATCTTGGGCATTTGTAAGATAACTTCTGACACTTCGTTTTATATGTTAAATCCGCGCCATGCTTCAATGCTTTATACATCAGCAAAAACAGCTGGCGCTATTGCTGCGGCCGTATTTTGTGTTATTCTCTTTTTGACCTGTCTTGAATTTTTTTCATTTTCATCCGCAATATTTTCCGCTCTTTTTGCTTGTGTGTTGCCATCCATACAATTTGAATCGCATTCTCTTAAACCTTTTTCTTTTTTTCTGCCATTTTTTATGACTTCAGTTTATTTTGCTTTAAAAAGTCTTAAAAATAAAGAGAGATTTAATTCATTTTATTTTTTGTCGGGGATTTTTAGCGGATTATCTGCCGGCAGTATGCTATTTGGCGGTTTTTCTTCTTTTTCTTTTCTCGCAGCTTTTGTTTTTAGAGCCAGAGAGAAAGGTCAGTATTTCAATAAGTATTTTTTTATTGCCCCGGTCGGTTTTGTAATAGGATTTTTTATTTCAAATCCCTATTATCTCATATCTTTTAAAGACGCTTTAAATGAACTTTTAACTGTAAGTTCGGCGCATAATTTTTATATTTCTTTCCCCAATATGATTCATTTCGCTCTGTTTGAAGCGCATAAAATATTGAGTTGGCCTGTATACTTGCTTGGTCTTGTTGGAATATTTTTTGCGTTTTATTTTAAAGATCAAAGAGCAATAACCATTTCTATGCCTTTCCTAGTTTATTTCTTTTACACCTCAAATGCTCACTGGGATTTTCCTCATTATTCCATGCCTCTTGTCCCGGCAATTCTTACTCTTTCTGGTTGGAGTATGTCGCTGTTGATTGAAAAAAGAAGAATTTTTTATTTGCTTTTTATATTGTTTTTTGTATGGAATATCGGGAATTCTCTATATTACAAAAAGGTTTTTTCAGATAATGAGAAAAATCTTTTTGAGGCTGGGGAATGGATAAACAAGAATATCCCGTTCAATTCCTCGATTGGAAGCAGTGTTTATCCTTATTTTGGTTTTAAGTCTTATCCCCCTTTCTCTATTCTAAATTATCATGTATCTGTGGATTCTAAGGAAAAATACTACATAGTCAATGATATAAACCACATATATAAATGCATGGATCTTTCTTATCGAGACAAAAGAGCTCAAGATACTGATTTTTTTAAAGGATATGAATTAGTGGCAAAATTTTCAAGAAAAAAGACTTTCCTAGATAGGCTATATTCAAATTATCTCTATATCCTGTTTGAGCAAGAAATAAGCATATACAAGAACAATAAGAGCGAAAGCGCTTAACTACGCTTGAGATCTTCCTTAAAGATTTTTTCACTCTTCTTGAACTTGCTTTACCTCGCCAAGCTCTGAAAGAGGTTTGTCAAATTTCTTGGCATCCCCTATTACAAATATAAGAGCTTTGTCTGTTTTGTAAAAAGAAGACGCTGTATTGTCTACATCCTTATATGTAACAGAGTCTATTTTCCTAACATAATTGTCAAGATAATCATCCTTATATCCGTAGAATTCATAAGAAGCCCTTTCTTCCACTATACTAAATGCGGTTGGAAATCTAAAAATAAAAGAATTTATTATCTGGCTCTTGGCTGATTCTATCCCTTCTTTTTCATTAAGTCCTCTGGCAGAATCTTCAAGTTCTTTCAGTATCTGAGATATGCCTTCGTATACACTTGACGGTTTTGTGCCAAGATATGTCATTATAAAGCCGCTTTTATCTCTTTTGGCAAAGTATGAATACACAGTATAGGCTAAACCTCTCTTTGAGCGTATTTCCCTGCCCAATTTAGATTGTATCCCTCCGCCCATATATTCACTTAACACGGCAAGAGGATATTCCCTGTCATCATGTCTTTTAATGCCTTCATTTAGAATCACAACTGAGGTTTGGCTTATTGGTTTGTCTATGAGATATATCTGCCTCTTTTGCGGCAGGGAAATATTTGGTATAGAAGGTCTTGTGGCTTTCCCTTCTTTTAGACCTGAAGATTTTTGATTTATTTTTTCATTGAAATCTTTTTTATCTATATCTCCTGCGGCGGCTATTATTATATTGCCAGCTTTGAGGTAATTCTCAGCATATTTTTTTAAATCCTCTATACTTATTGCTGAAATTGTTTCTTTCTCTGGACGCCAGCCATAAGGATGGTCTTTGCCATAAAAAATTCTCAAGGCCTCTCTCATCGCTTCCCTGTCTGCCTTATCATTTCTCCTTCTTATTATTTCAAGTTCTTCTTCTTTTTTCAGATTGAATATTTTTTCTTCGAAAGCGGGTTCTTTGAGCATGCTAAAAAAGATATCTAAAACTTCATCAAAATCCTTTTTTAAACAGGTCATTGATAGTCTCGCTTCTTCATTATTTATTGAGGATTCTATTGAAGCGCCCAGATATTCCAGCCTCTTATCTATTTCTTGGGCCGAATATTTCTTTGTGCCTCCGTCTCTTATCATAGTAATAAAAAGCTCTCCAAGCCCTTTCTTGTCTGCTGGGTCATACACCTTTCCAGTTTTTATCATTGCTGTAAGGTGAATTATTGGAAGAGTCTTATCGCTTTGAAAGTAGACAATCATTCCATTTGACATTTCCCATCTATCCGCTTTGGGTGGAGTGAATTCTATTTTCCCCATTTCAGGAAATTTCGGCTCATTTGCTCTCAAAATATTAGTCATAAGCATAGCTCCAATTATTAGAATTATTTTTTTCATATTTTCTCCCCTATTTCTTTTCTACTAAATAGACAGCTGTCCTGTTGTCTTCTTTTAAATATTTTTTAGCCACTTCAGAGATGTCTTGTGGTTTCAACTTTCTTATATCTTCAAGCTGCTTCCATGGCAGTTTCCAATCCCCAAGCAAGCGATCATTTGAGGCAAGAGAATTTGAAAATCCCTCATTTGATTCAAGCTGAGTTATAAGGGAAACCTCATAGTTATTTATTACTTTTTGTAGTTCCCATTCTGTGGGTGGAGTATTTTTAATCTTTTCTATTTCCTCAAGTAGAACTTTGTCCAGATCTTCATTTGTGAAACCTTCTTTGGGCGCGCCCTGAATTATGAAAAGAGAAGGATATCTATCTCCCGGAAAACCGACATATGAATTTGCGTAAAGAGCCATCTTCTTATTTTCCACAGCTTCTTTATAAAATCGGCTTGTCTTACCATTTGAGAGTATCTCAGAAAGCACTATAAGAGCCGGGATATCTTTATGCGAGCCATTTGGCATTTTATATCCGGTTTTAAACATGGGTTTTGCTTGAAAGAAAACTCTTATCAATTTTTCACTATTTTGTGGTGGCTCTTTGGTGTAATCTGTGTTTGGAATTACCCCTTGCTTCCATGTTGAAAAATACCTTTCTGCAAGCTTTATAGTTTCAAGAGCATCTACATCTCCGACTATTGCTATAGTACAGTTATTTGGCAGATAAAATTTTTTGTAGAATTTCTCTGCATCTGTTCTTGTCAGGTGTCTTACATCATCTTCCCACCCTATTGTGGGATTTCGGTATGGATGGGCCACAAAGGCGTTTGACAAAAGCGCTTGCCAGAGTACTCTATTGGGATCTGTTTGATTCATTCTGAGTTCTTCAAGAACAACGCTTCTCTCTTTATAAAAATCTCTCAAAACTGGGTTTTGAAATCTGTCTGATTCTATCACCATCCATGCAGAAAGTCTGTTTGAAGGAAGCTCTATCACATATCCAGTGTAGTCTGTGGAGGTGAATGCATTTAAACCGTGTTCCCCGAGTTTATTGTATATCTTCCACAATTCTTCCCTTACTACATATTTTTCAGCTTCTCTTTCAAGTAAAGAAAGCTTATCTTTCAGTGTTTTTATTTTTTCTTCATTCCTATTGTCTTTCCTGTCTTCTTCATTTAACTCTTGCGCCACTTTTTCTATTTCGTCAAGAATCTTTTTTTCTTCTTCATAATTTGATGTGTTTATTGTCTTCGTCCCCTTGAATGCCATATGTTCAAAAAGATGAGCCAGTCCGCTTTTGCCTTGTATATTGTCTACATTGCCGACTTTAAATATCATTGTAAACGATATTGTTGGCACAAATTTTTTTTCAAGAATTAGCAGTTTAAGGCCATTTGACATGGTGTATGAAATGACTGGGGGATACTTCGGATCCTTTTCAATCACAGCCCCAATTTTTTCAATGGCCGATATTTTATCTGGATTCATTTGCGCTCCAAGTGGTACTAGTAGTGAAAAAAACAAAATAAATGATGCGAGAATGTTTGTCATTTCTAGCCTCCATTGCGTTCATCATAAATATTATATAATTAAAATTGAAGATAAAGAATCGGCATATTTTTAGAGGCTTTATGAAAAGAATAAAAAAACATCCAGTATTAGAAATTAAAGAGAGAAAGGAAGTGAAATTTAGTTTTGATGGCAAAGAATTGACGGCTTTTGATGGGGAGATGATTTCATCCGCGCTTTTTGCAAATGGCATTCGCATCTTTAGCTATCATAAGAAAGATGGTGCCCCTCAAGGTATTTTTTGCGCTAATGGACAATGTGGACAGTGTTCTGTGATAGCAGACGGAAAAACGGTCAAAGCTTGCGTCACACCAGTGAAGGAAGGTATGCAAGTAAAACCGCTTAGGGGCAAGGCTGTCCTCTGCGATGACGGCAAATTGGAGATACGCAATGATTTTGAGAAAATAGAAGAAATTGATATTGATGTCCTTGTTCTTGGCGCTGGACCAAGCGGTCTTTCTTGCGCTTTTGAGCTTGGTAAATTTAATCTGGATGTGCTTTTGATAGATGACAAAGATAGGCCCGGGGGGAAATTAGTTCTTCAGACCCACAAATTTTTTGGTTCAGTAGAGGATTGCTATGCCGGAACGAGAGGTATTGATATAGCTTATAAATTGGCAGAGGACATAAAAAAGTACCCCTCTATAAAGCTGTGGACATCTGCTGTGTGCATTGGGGTATTCTCAGATAAAAAAGTGGGGGTGGTAAAAAATGGAGTTTATTATCTTATAAAACCAAAAGCTTTTGTGGTGGCTGCCGGAGCAAGGGAAAAGACTTTGATGTTTCCCGGCAATGACCTGCCCGGAGTCTATGGCGCGGGAGCTTTTCAGACTCTTGTAAATCGCGATCTTGTGAAAGCTTGTGAAAGGATATTTATAGTAGGTGGTGGCAATGTGGGGCTTATAGCGGGGTATCATGCGATACAGGCAGGAATCAAAGTTGTTGGTTTGGTTGAGGCTGCCCCTTCCTGTGGCGGATATAAGGTCCATGAAGACAAACTAAGACGGCTTGGCGTGCCCATATTTACAGGACATACAATAGTGAAGGCTGAAGGCAGGGATTCTGTTGAAAGCGTCACAATAGCTGCTGTAGATGAAAAATTTTCTCCAATAAAAGGGACTGAGAAAACTTTTAAAGTTGACACTATTCTTGTGGCTGTTGGTCTTAATCCGGTAAATGAATTTTATTCTCAGGCAATTGAGAGCTCAATGAATGTCTTTATTTGTGGAGACGCGCAAGAAATAGCAGAAGCTTCAGCCGCGATGTTTAGTGGTAAGATTGCGGCGCATAAGGTTTTGAAAAATCTGGGATTTATCACATCAGAAGTGCCGAAGTTTTGGTTTGATAAACTCAATATACTCAAGTCCAGGCCTGGCAAAACATTTCCTGTGGAAGAGCTGAAAAGAGACAGTAAAAATAAAGTTTATCCAGTTTTCCATTGCAGGCAGGAAATACCATGCAATCCATGTGTCACCGTATGCCCCAAGAAATCAATAAAACTTTCTGGTGATACTATAATGAGCATACCCGAATTTTCTGGTGAGTGCATAGGCTGTTTCAAATGCCTTGTGATATGCCCGGGTCTTGCCATAACTATAGTGGATAAAAGAAAAGATGAGATGAATCCTATAGTCTATGTGCCCTACGAAAATGAAGGAACTTTGCTTGAGAAAGGGAGAAAAGTCATTCTTGTGGATGACTATGGCAAAGATATATGCGAATCCAATGTGGAAAGTGTACTGAACATGAAGGCAGAGAATGTTAGAGTGATTGGTTTTAGTGTCCCGGCATCTATATGTGAAAAAGTTGTTTCAGTTAGATTGTTTGATATTGAAAATCCAGATAAATGGGACGGAGAATTGCCTTCCGATGACGGAACAATAATTTGCAGATGCGAGAGGGTAACCCTTGGAGAAATAAGAAAATTGATAAAGCAGGGGGTAAGAGATTTAAATCAGCTCAAAGCCTTGACTAGAGCCGGGATGGGCGCTTGCGGGTCTAAAACATGTAATTCATTATTGCTTGCCATAATGAAAAGAGAGGGAATTGAGCCGCAAAAAATAACAGATTTAACCAAGAGGCCGCTTTTTGTGGAAACAGAATTTGCCGCTTTTGCTGGTAGTTCTGATAAAAAAGAAAAAGAAGATAAAACATCTTTTAGTGGTTTCTAAGGAGAATATATGCTAAGTTACGACATAATAATAGCTGGCGCGGGTAGTATGGGCGTTCCGCTTGCAATGTTTCTCTCAGAAAAAAAATTCAAAGTTCTTGTTTTAGATAAAAAAGCTTCGCCTGGTCAGGGGCAAAATAAATGCGCAATAGGTGGGATAAGAGCCACTCATTCAGATGGATCAAAAATAAAAACATGCCTTAAATCCATTGAAATATTTTCCACATGGAAAGAGATTAATGGAGATGATATAGGCTGGGTTCAAGGTGGATATTTCTTCCCGGTTTACAGGGAAAAAGAGGAGAAAATTCTCAAAGATCTTTTGAAAGTTCAAAAAGGTTTTGGCCTTGATATAAACTGGATAGATCAAAAAGAAGCCCTTTCTCTTGTCAAAGGAATTAGAAAAGATGGACTTCTTGGCGGAACATATTCGCCAAAGGATGGGAGCGCCTCGCCACTGTTGAGCATAAATGCTTTTTACAGAAAAGCTATGAAAAACGGGGCTTCATTCATTTTTAATGAAAAGATAGGCGAGATAAAACATTCTGGAAGCTCCTTTATCATCAAAACAGAAAAAAGTGAATACGAATCTAAAATATTTATAAATGCAGCTGGAGCTCATGCTAAAGAGATATCCCTTATGCTTGGCGTTGATATACCGGTCAAGCCGGACTGCCATGAAGCAGGAATAACAGAGCCAGTGGAAGAATTTGCAAAGCCCATGGTGGTGGATATCCGGGAAGGGGAGAAGTCTAAGAATTATTACTTCTATCAGAACTTTGAGGGGCAGATAATTTTCTGTATGACACCAAGTCCGCAGATCTGGGGATATGACAGAAGGAGCACAAGCGAATTTCTGCCAGAAATTTCAAGACGTATGCTCAGACTTGCCCCAATTCTTTCAAATGTAAAGGTAAGAAGAGTTTGGCGCGGACTTTATCCTATGACTCCAGATGGCTTTCCAATAGTTGAGTTTGACGCAGGTGGCATGGAAGGATATGTGGTGGCAGCCGGTATGTGCGGACAGGGTTTTATGCTTGGTCCAGGACTTGGTTGGACTTTGGCTGAGATAATGGTCGGCGCAAAAAAGAAAGATGATGAGAATATAGCCAATTTTAGACTTGAGAGAAATTTCTCTGGACAAGAAAAACTGAAATGAATTTGTAATTTTGGGATTTTGATAGCTATGTTTTATAAATTTTAACCTATGAATTTGCCCAGTGTATCAATAGTAATTCCTACATGTAATCGCCCGGAGATGTTGAATAAAGCATTGGACAGCGTTCTGGCTCAGGACTATCCTAATATAGCTGAAATAATAATAACAGATGATGATAAACTTCCAGATGATTTGCTAAAAGAAATACTTTCAAGAGATTCAAGAATTAAATACACCAAAAATTTAAAGTACAAAAAAGGTCCAAGCGGCAATAAGCAGAATGGAATTGATCTGGCAAATGGAGATTTTATTTGTGTCCTTGACGATGATGATGAACTTTTTCAAGAAACGATTTCAACGCTCATAGAGAAAAGTCAAAATAAAAAATTTGATGTAGTATTCTCAAACTGTATAAGAAGCGACAATGGGAAATTTACCGGAAAGCATTATGGCAAGGATGAGGAAGTTTCTTATTGGGATTTTATTTGTGGTAAATATGAGGGGGAATATTTTGGCTTGAGTTCTCGTTTTTTGACAAAAAAAATAAAATTGCGCGATGAATATGGCGGAGCTGAAGGTTTGGGCTGGCTTGGCATATATAAGAGAGACAATGTCAGACTTTTATATGTGCACATGGCGGCAAAAAGATACAATGTGCATAGCGGACAGTTTTCCAATACTTATGAGAAAAATGCGCTAAGAACTTTTAAATCTTATGAAAAATATCTTGAGCTTTTTGGCGAGGATATTAGAGAAAAATGTCCATGTAAGTATTCATATTTGGCAGAGATTACCTCCTATTTCGCTTTTTTGTCTGGACATGAAATTGAAGCCAAAAAATATGCTCGCCTTTCATTCTCAATAGGTAAAGATCTCAAATCTTTTATTTTTTTTCTGCTTGCGAATATCCCATCAGGATTTAAGGCAATAAGATTTCTTTTGATATTGAAAAGGAAATTAAAATGAAAATTGTTTTTGTAAATTCTTCTCTTCAATCTGGAGGCGCTGAGAGGGCTTTAAGCGGATATGCGAATTATCTTTGCAATTTTAATGATATCACAATAATTAAACTTGACAGTGAACCATCCTTTTATAAACTTGATGATAGAATAAAACTGATAAACCTTGGCCTCATCGCTAAATCAAGCTCTTTTATTGAAGCTGTGTTTAATAACTTGAAACGGATATATATCCTAAAAAAAATTTTTTATAAACTTTCGCCAGATATTGTGTTTTCCTTCCAGACACAAACAAATATTTTATCCATTATTGCCGCTAAGATTTCAGGGTTGAAAATAATGGCCTTTGAGCAAATAAATCACCTTTATGAAAAAAGCATGGCTTTTATAGTTTTGAGGAGAATTTTATATCCTATGCTAGATAAACTTTTTGTTTTAACCAGATTTGACCAGGATTATTATGGCGGCTTTGTTAAAAAAGTTGTAAAAATTCCAAATGCTGTTTTTGTTAAGTTTCCAGAGAAAAATGAGTTTGAAAAAAAGGAAAAGATAATACTTGCTGTCGGAA
This sequence comes from Candidatus Avelusimicrobium gallicola, assembly GCA_020722185.1. Lineage (GTDB taxonomy): Bacteria > Elusimicrobiota > Elusimicrobia > Elusimicrobiales > UBA9959 > JAAYVI01. The sequence goes on from DYLH01000029.1 coordinate 19,132, forward strand.
GGTTTCATGAAGATAAGCAGTTTGATGTTTTGATAAAAATATTTTCCAGAATAGATAGGCAAGGATATAAACTTTTGATAGCAGGCGATGGACCTATTAAAGATAGATGCAAAAAACTTGTAGACGAACTAATCCTTTCAGATAGCGTTTTCATTCTTGAAAAGACATCTGAAATAGAGAAATTGTATTCAAGAGCTAGGATATTTTGTCTTACATCTTTGATGGAAGGATTTCCCAATGTTTTAATAGAGGCAATGTCTTTTGGATGTGTCCCCGTGGCTTTTGATTGCCTTACGGGGCCTTCCGACATAATAACAGATAGTTTTGATGGTTTTTTGATAAAAGATTTTAATGAAAATAAATTTGCAGAGAAATTGTCATATTTGATCAACAATGAGGACATATTAAGAAAAATGTCTGAAAAATCTTTTGACTCAGCTAAAAGATTTTATCCCGAAAAAATCCTCAAATATCTTGAATCAGAGCTTGTTTAACTTTTTTGCGATAACAAAAAAGTAGTGAGATAAAAAACTTGTCGCCGGCATTCTTATGCCAAATTTTATCAATAAATGTAGTTCAGAGAATGTCCGTGAAAACTGGTATTGTCAGCTCATTTATTTTGTCCGTAAATCTTTTTCTTTTCTTACTGAGATTCGATTCATAAATTGCCTCCA
>DYLH01000030.1 GCA_020722185.1 Candidatus Avelusimicrobium gallicola
TAGACTTTTTCAGGGAACCCTAGTTAGGAGGGATTATGTATATAGATGAAATAGATAAATGTGAAATGCCAAGAGAGAAAATGATTAAATATGGGCCTGATAGATTGTCAAATAGTGAATTGATAGCTTTGATTCTGAGGACGGGGGCAAAGAAAAAAGATGTCTTGAAGCTGGCAAATGAAGTAGCTTTGAAACTTGACAAAGCGCCGGAGGACAGACAAGATCTGGAAAAGCTCTCTTCAATAGACGGTATAGGCCCGGCCAAGGCTTGCGAGATTATGGCTTGTTTTGAATTAAGTAGAAGGTATATAAAGGGCAAGAAAAATTGCATATATCTTAAACCTCAAGATGTATTTAATGAATTGAGGGAATATAGAACTCTTAAAAAAGAGCACTTTATAGTTCTTTATTTAGACACCAAGAATCAAGAAATAAAAAAACAGATAGTTTCAATAGGGACTCTCAATTTTAGTGTTGTTCATCCAAGAGAAGTGTTTGAGGAAGCTGTCAAAAATCTTTCCGCAGGAATAATAGTGTCTCACAATCATCCAAGCGGCTGCCCAGAACCTTCAAAAGAGGATATAAATCTCACAAAAAGACTGGTTGAAGCGGGAAAAATACTTGGCATAGAATTGCTGGATCATGTTATAATCAGCGCTGAAAAGTATTACAGTTTTAAGGAAAATGGGCTTATAGAATATAATAGTTTTGGTAAATAGCTTCTTGTTTATATGTCTTTATTGCTTGGAGGATGTGTCCTTTTCGACAGAGACTTACACCAGAAATGGTAAAAGCTCTTATATAGACAGTGCTTGGATAGATTCAAATAATGAAGTTGTCGGCTGGAATAAGCATGAAAAAAGACTTCTTGATGAGTGAAAGCTCATTATTGTTTTTTCAATTCTGGCCAGATTGGGGCAAGCGATTTTACAAAAAAGCCTGATATTGACGACATCGCGCTGGCTATGTCAAATCCTTCGTAATTCATATACGCAGACCACATAACAGAAGCAGTTTCTATATCCACCATTCTAACTGAAATAGCCACTTCAGCTGTAGTAGAAAGTATCTGTGAATCATTAAGCCCAGCGACACTCCCCGATGCGTAAATTGTCTTGCCGTTTATATTGCTGATGGCATTTTGAGGATTGGATGAATTATTGTGAACTATATAAGTTGAATTTGATTTTAAATCTATCACACTCCCTATAAAGATTGCGTCGATGCCAAGTATTTTGCCCACTTTTTTGGTTGTAGCGTAGTCTAAAAGGTTCCTGGCGCTTAAATTCTGCTCCCTTAAAACATCATCTAATCTCTGCCTTTCAACTACATCCGCTCCATATTGAAGCAGAGCCTGCGTGAGCATATCAGCCGCCACATCTCCTTTTTTGCCTTGAAAAGAAACGACAGCCACTCTTTTTATCTTGGAAAAGTCAGCTCTTGAATTTACCGCAGTTTGCGGTGTGGCGCAGGAGAATAATAGAGTAAAAAGAGGAAGAATCAAAAAAGATTTATTCATTTTTATTTCCTTGAAAGATAGCTTATGTGTTTGGCAGCTATTCCTTTTATCGAAGGATTGGCGGAATACTCCAGACATCTCTGCCAGTGGTAAATCGCTTTTTCAATCATTTTCTTTTTTTCAAATATCAGAGCAAGCATAAAATGAGCAGTTTCATTTTTTGGATCTATGCTCAAAGCCTTTTCAAAAGATGCCTGAGCATTGTCTGCGTCATTTATTTGAGAATAAAGTTTTCCTATTTTGATATATTTTTCCACTGAGCCGGGTTTGTCTGGCTGCTTGTTTAGAGATTCTATTTCTGCTTTAACTCTGGCTATCTCAGCCAGTGGAATATCTTTCTGGGCGTAAGCGAAAATCACTGCAAAAAATACAACTATCGCAAAATATTTCATATCAACCTCTCAACTGAAATTATATTATTTTTTGTCCGATACATTGCACTTTTTTATTACTGGAAGAAGCTTTTTTTACATTTCAAAGAGAATTGTCACTGTCAGTATTTTTCTTTTTTTCTGTATCCTTGCCCAAAGAGAACCATTTAAACACCTCTTTGGCCCAGTTCTCGGCTATAGGTATTCCTTCTTTGAAAGAATAGTGTATGCCGTCTCCGCCCTTTTCTGGATACTCAGTCACCTTTGTGCTGTCAAATATATCGCAATAGGGGGAAACAGCTTTTTGTGTCAATGCGAGTACTCTGGGTATATCAAAAGAGTTTTTCCTTGAATCTGGCTTTGTCAACCAGAAGCATTTGGCTCCAGTGGCCTTGATTGATTTAGCCATGGCTGACATATCTTCTATGGCCATATCATCTGAGAGAACACTGGCATAGTTTGCCCCTAATTCCACAATTACAAAAGCTGGTTTATTTTTTTCAAGTAATTTGGCAAGGATTGGCGTGTCTGCCTTGAGCCCGAAAGATGTTTTACCTTCAAAATTTTTAAAGAAATATCCGCAATTTGTAGGTTTGCCTGTCACCCACCACTGAGCTATTGATCCGCAAGAGGCGTATGTCTCTACAGCAAAACCATTTTCTCTTAAAAGAAAATCAAGTTTTTTTCCGAATGGCCCAACTGAGTGCGAGTCTCCAATAAATAAGACGCTTTGAGCTGCGGCATTAATACAAAAAAGCGGTATAAGTATAAGCTTTATCATAGTACCTCCCAATCTATATATTAGCAGATTTTAAGTAATTCTATATTTTTCAAGACATTTTCTAAACAAATATCTCAGTTTATTGTAAAATATATTCTAATGGAAGGGTGGCCGAGCGGTTTAAGGCGCCGGTCTTGAAAACCGGTATACGTTCACGCGTATCGTGGGTTCGAATCCCACCCCTTCCGTTTGTGATTCTGCCTGCGGAGAGTGAAGCCAACTGCTTGGCTTTACGCTGGGATTCGAAAACCGCATACTTACTATATGTCTTTCTTATTCTAAATATTAGATTGAACTTTGCCAGTGCCCTCTAATAAGGATATTAAATAAATGAATCTCAATATTCATAGCTCATATTACAATAAAACTCATTACCATTTTTATATGGATTGCCAAGGTTACGACTCGATCATATTTGAATATTTAAAAAATCTACATCTTTAGGCTATTTGGGCAAGTCTTTTTGGGACCTTTGTATCTGGATAAAATATTTTTTCCATTATAGTATATAAGTATTAGGGAGAAATTATGAAAAAGTTCAAATTTGTAATAATACTACCCCTCTTAAGTATGGGGCTTTATGCCAAGACTCTTGAGGATGAAAGAATTGACAGTATACTAAAGGATTTGGATAGAGAAAAATTTAAAAAAGTGTGCGAAAGAGTAGAAGTGAAGGATGTGAAAAAACTTACAAGTATCAAATTTTCGCTTCAGGAAAAGAGGATTATAAAAAACCTTAAAAAAGAAAATCCAGACATAACATTGGACGATATCAGAAGAGTATGCAAGAAAATGGAGTATGAGGAAAAGATATCCTTTTCTGTGGACAATCCCGTATCAAGCGGTTATGTTGAGGTTTATCCAGACGGGGATATTGAGATAAAAAATGCTTTTTTTGATTCAGTTGAGGTGGATGAAAGTCTTGAGGATGATGACAGCGATGAGCCGCCTGCTCCTGTGAATGTTGATTATAGCGCTGAAACAGAATATATTTCGTATTATTCTGCGCCTGCGCAAAATCAGTCCTCTAATGAAATAACACCGCCTTCCTTTGAAGATAAAAATTTTGTTCTCAAAGATGAATCTGGTCTCTCACCAGATATTAAACAGCAGGCTTTGGACTATTTTAAGCAAAACTATTCCAAAATAGGAAACAAGAATTATCTTGGTATAGTTGACTTTGCCAAGCATTCAAGCAAAAGTAGGTTTTTTATACTGGATATAAAGAATTCTTCAGTGCAGGCATTTCATGTGGCGCATGGTTCAGGCTCAGATCCAGACAATGATGGATATGCGACTTTTTTTAGCAATAGAAATCAGTCTAGGGCAAGCTCAGTTGGTTTTTATTTAACAGGTAGCGTCTACAAAGGAAAATATGGCCGCTCACTTAAATTGCATGGTCTTTCATCAACAAATTCCAATGCATATGAGAGAGCTGTTGTGCTACACCCATCAGCTTATGTCAAAGAGGCCAATGCCAAGGCGGGTAGATCTTGGGGTTGCCTTGCAGTCAGTTTTGAAACTGTAGACTCGATAATAGACAAGCTCAAAGGCGGAGCTATTATTTACGCTTCAGTCTCTGGAAGATAGTTTTAGCTTTGAATAAAATTTAGATTTTTATAATCTACTCGCTTTTGAAAAATATTTAAATACGCTTTAAAAACTGCTAGAATACATATGTGATATAGTTCTTTGAGGGGGCGAATAGCTTCGACATGAGTCATGCTTCGCCTCAGTCGCATGCCGTGGGCGACCCCGGCCACGTAAAAAAGGGTCAAAACAACAACTGCCAACTCCAACGAGATGGCTTGGGCTCACGCTTAAGTTGGGCCTCGCTTCCCATGTCTTTCCGCGGCGTGGGGCTAGCGTCATAAGCGGAATGCCGTCTGTGTTTGTGTTTTCGTGAACGCAGGTGAAAGACTAAACGGAAATAGGGCGGTTTTTTGTTTGTCTCGGGCTTATAAGCCGCCTGAATCTTTATCCGAGGCTAAGCATGTAGGGGCTGTGACGAACGGCTTATGGACCCGGGTGCGAATCCCGGCGCCTCCACCAAAATAGAACTCTTAACCCCAGAGCAACAAAACAAAAAGTCAGGAGAGTCGTAAATAGTAAAACTCTGGATTGCCAAAAGTCTGAAAGTTTGAAAGATATTAGTGTGTAATCTAGAAAGAGCGTAAGTCCCAACTCATCAATTTCTATTCTCTATTCTTGTTTTTCTTTTAGTAACTTTTCTATTATGGGTCGAGGATAAAGCTCTAGTTTTTCTTCCTGTATCTCTTGAGGGCTTTTCCACATCGCTATGCTTAAAAATTCGCCTTGTGGCGAGTATATAAATTTTTGTCTAAAATTTGAGTCTTCCTCTTTCTTGAAATTAGCTCTTATTATTGTTGCTTCCACTTCGCGATGTATGCCAAGGTATTCAAAACTGTCATTGATGGGGTTTAATTCCTCAACTAAATCTATTTCGCATGAAAGTTCTTCCTTAAATTCCCTTATGAGGGCTTTGGAAGGCGTTTCTCCCTCTTCAATTCCGCCTCCTATAAGTTTGTAGAAATAGCAATTGGAAACTTTATCATAAAATTTTTCCACCAAATATTTCCCATTTTTTTCGATAATAGCTAGAGCAACTTTTCTCATATAATACACTTTCTATTAAATATTGAGGTTTATGGCAAGAAAAAAAATTAAAAAAATGCTAAATTATATTTGTATGAAAAAAATAATCATAGTATCAGTTTGTGTCAGTATTTTTTTATCCTGCCAGGGCAAAAAGGAAAACGAAAAGACTATTGCCAGAGTAGGCAGTTCTGTTATAACCGAAAGCTATCTTGAAGAAAAGATGTCTGAATTAGGACCAGAGGCTTCTAAATTTCTCTCAAGCACTCCGGGAAGAAAACAATTTTTGGATATGCTTATAAATGAAAAGCTTGTTAAAATGGCTTCTGAAAATAGCCCTATAATCAATTCCAAAGAGTATAAAAATAGAATAGAAGAAATGCGTCAGGAATCTGAGAAAAGGCTGAAAGAGTATAAAGAATATCTCTTGACAAGAATGTTTCTGGAAGATTTAAAGAAAAAAGAGCTTGAGGTTACTGATGAGGAAGTAAATTCATATGTAAAAGCTCATCCTAAACTGGTGACATTGGAGCATATAGTTGCTGATGATTATGATACTGCTGATGAAATACTTAAAAAGATAAAATCTGGATCCTCTTTTGAAAAAGTTTTACAAGATAAAAAATACGAGGGATCTGTGGCTGGGGGGAAGTTGCCTCCTATACTTCCGGGAGAATTCCTTCCAGAGCTTGAAGATATGATAAGTAAGATTAAGGTAGGAGAGATACAGGGTGTTGTGGCATCAAAGATGGGTTTTCATGTGATAAAGAAAATTAGTGAAAGCCAAATTGATATGAGCAAACTTGAGAATTCTGAAAGAGTTAGAAAAGTTCTTGAAAAAAAGAAATTTGATGACTATGTGGCTAAATTGCAAAAAAGATACAAAGTGGAGGTTTTAGATGAAAAATATAAGTAAATTTTTGCTTTTAACCATTTTTGCGATGCCAGCTTTTTCGCAAGAGGAGAGGGTAATTGCAAAAGTGAATGGCGAGCCTATTTTATTAAGTGAATACAATAAAAATAAGGAGCTTCTATCTGAGCAATACGCCGCAATGTCGCCTGATTTTTTGAGTCAAAAGGATGCCTCTGAGAAGATAGAAAAAATGGTTATGGATAAGCTTGTCAATGAAGCTTTGCTCAGACAAAAAGCTGAGGCTATGAAGATTAAGGTTTATGAGAGGCAAATAGATGAGGGCATTGCCGAGATAAAAAAAAGATTCAATGCCGAGACATCGGTTCAGGCCGATACTATGTTAATGGAAGAGTTAAGAAAGCAAGGTCTTACCATGTCTCAGTTTAGAGAAAAAGTAAAAAGAGACTTGATGGCTAGAAAACTCATAGAAGAAGTTGTAAGGCCAAAAGTTAAGACTCCTGACGAAAAGGAAATACATTCGTATTTCAATAAAGTCAATTCCATAGTGGAAGGCAAACCCCGCGATCCCAATATGAAGAAAGAGGAATTTGAGGAATACTCAAATATAGCTGCTAAGTTTAAGGAAATAATTTCAGAAAGGCTTAGACTGAGGCATATACTTATAAAGCCAGCAAGTGATTCAATTACGGATAAAAACAAGGCCTTAAATGAGGCATCAAGAATAAAAAAAGAGCTTGATGGAGGAGCTGATTTTGAAGATATGGCCAGTAAATTTTCTGCCGATAAACAAAGCGCCGCAAGAGGTGGGGATATAGGATATGTTATAAAAGGAATGCTGCCAGAAGAATTAGATAAGGTGGTCTTCAAAATGTGCCCAGGCGAAATCTCTTCTCCTATTGAAAGCAAGTTTGGCTATCATATAGTGAGGGTAGATGAAAAGAGAATAGCGCAAAAATTTAAGTATGAAATGGCTAAGGACGATATCGCTCAAATAATAATGCAGAACTCTTTTGCCGATGAAATAGAAAAATACACTGAGGCTCTTAAAAAAGAGGCAAAGATAGAATATCTAAACAAATGAAATCTGGCTCTCTGCTTATTTCATGCGGCGATCCAAATGGGATAGGCCCGGAAATATCTGTTAAGGCTCTTCAAAAATCCAGTCTAGATATAAGAAAAAGGTCTATTTTAATAGGTCCTGAAAAAATACTTAAAAAAGCTGGATGGACGCCGTCTCTTGCGCCAATATTGAATGTTTCAGAAAATTTTTTATTAAAGCCCGGGAAAGTGGATGCCTCAGCCGGGCTTGTTTCTTTTAAGAGTTTTTCTCTTGCCTGTAAACTGGCTTCAAAAAATTTTGCCGCGGTTATAAGCGCTCCTATTTCAAAAGAGGCATGGATTAAAGCTAATATTCCGTATATGGGACACACTGCATATCTTAAATTCGCTTTCAAGAGAGATCCAGTCATGTCTTTTCACTGCGGCGATTTCAATGCTTTTCTTATAACAGAACATATCCCTATTAAGGAAGTGTCGTCTAGGTTGGATAAGGATAATATAGTTTTAAGAGTTAAAACATTTGCTTCTTCTTTTAATCTTAAAAAAAATGCGAGAATTCTTTTTTGCGGTTTCAATCCACATTGCGGAGAGAATGGAAAATTGGGGAGCGAGGAATTGTATAAAATAAAACCTGCTATAAATTCTTTGAAAAAATTAGGTTTTGATGTTTTGGGTCCATTTAATCCTGAAGATGTGTTTTTAAAATATTCTAAATTGCGCGCTTCTGCGGCTGTTTTTATGTATCACGATCAGCTTTTAGCTCCGATGCGACTTTTCTTCAAAAATATAGTTCATGCCACTTGGGGACTGCCATTCATAAGGACATCTCCAGCTCATGGCACGGCTTTTGATATAGCATGGAAAAACAAGGCAGATATCAGCGGTATGCTTGCTGCCGTCAATTTCGCTTATCAAAGATTAAAAAGGATTCCCTAAAAATATAAATCCTAATCTATCTGTTCCAGTTTTATATTTGTTTTCTTGGGTATATTGATTGCGGAAAAATGATGTTGCATTTTGTTTTCAGACATTGCAGACATTTCCAGAGGATTCACTTTGTAATAAACGGTGATGATGTCTTTTACTAATTTGAATGAATCGGCAATAAAAATGCCATTGGGTAGTTCTGAATTGGAAACAAGTATTAGAACATCATTTTTTGAAAAATCAGTTTTTATTTCTCTTACTTTGTGGGTTTTTATAAATTCTTTCCATGAATTTTCTTCTTTAAATACCTTATATGTAACAGGCGCCGATATCCTCGTCAATCTGCTTTTGGGTTCTTCTCCAGGCTGTGGCACTTCAGCTGTTTGAAGTTTTTGATTTTCAGAAACCTTTCCATAAAGATTTATTTTCTTGTTTAAATCTTTTTCATCAATATATATAGAAGGTTTTTTCTTCCCCTGAGCCATCTCTATAAGCTTTTGCATTGGCGATTTCGGTTTTTCAGCAACTTCCATAAAGTCTTTTTCTTTGACAATTTTTATTGATTCTGTTTCAAAAGTTTCTTTCCCATCAATATTGGTTTTGGGCATAGGCCTTTGATTTTTAAGATCTTCTTGCCTTTGTCTCATTTTGTTTAAGAAAGTTTCTTCTTGTTGTTCTGGTGGTTTTTGCTCATAGTCCAGTTCAGAAAAAAATATTCGTGCTACCAGATTATAAGCTATTATCACAGTTGCCATAATGGCTATTGAGATATAAAGCACTTTTTTGCTGCTCATATTCCTGTAGTAATTGTACAATATATTTAACTTTGATTTATTATTTTTGTAACAAGTGTCTAATATAATTTAATTACTTTTACCTTATATAAAGAAGAGGTGCTTTATGAAATACTGGGCATATATAAATAATGAGGTTCAGGGCCCATACGAGAAAGAAGAACTTTTGAAATTGCCTCAATTCGGCAATTCAACTTTGCTTTGCCCACAGTCTCCTGTAGGGGAGAAAACTCAGGACTGGAAAGAAGCTGCCTCTTTCCCTGAGATTTCAGCTATGATATCTGAGGTTTCAGCTCGTCGTATAGAGGCGCCTCCGGCAGATTCTGGTTTTGGAAATCCTTTCCATAATTTTGGAAATATAGAAATAAAAGCTATAGATGAAACTTTATCTTTTCCTTCTCCAACCCCATCTCCAAGTCCACTAGATCCGATTTCACTTTCTCAAATAGCAAGAAGGCAAGATAGCGTCTTGCAGAAAGAGGATCAATTAAAGAATGTTGAAAATAAAACAGAAAATAAACAAGACGAACAGAGTTCTGCATCTTCTCTTACAAATAGCTCATCTTCTAAGATAAATGAAATAAATCCAGAGATGCCCACGAATGCATCTAATATAAATTCTGAGCAAGAGGTAAAAAAAGATATAAATTTAGACGATATGCCTTTAGGAAAAGAGCAAAATGATTCATTTATTGGTTCGAATGTGAATAATCCATTGCCCGATATAGCTCCTATTCAATCTGTGGATAAAAATATAGGTGGTGAAGTTATTTCTGAATTAAATATAGATAAGAATAATTTGTCTGGCAATGCAAACCTGGAAATATCGCCTGGTATAGAACTTCCTAAATCTGCAGAGCAAAATATTGAAGCCAATAAAGGTATAGATATTGGATTTACTCCAGAAATAAATATAGCCCAGAATGATTTCTCCACTGGCACAATTGCGGATAATCCATTGCCTGATCTGTCGTCTTTAAACTCAGAATCTATTCCCGATATATCTCAACAGAAGTCTTTGCCGGCAGCTGAAAAATTTAATACAGATATAAATGAAATTTCTTCATCCCCGGCTGTTTCTTCTCTTGATTCAGATAAAATAATATCGCTTATAGAAAAATTTGCCTCCAGTTCAGCCAGCAAAGATGATATTTCAACCCTGCGTTCTTATCTTGACTCTAAGATAGAAGTGCTAAACAATAGAATAAACTCCTTTGACGCTGAGGGAATAAAACAATCTATACAGAGCATAGAGAACAAAATTTCAAGTATAGAGGGGAAAATTAATTCTTCTCTTAATGATAAGCCTTCAATAAGCCCTTCAAGCATAGAAATACAGCCTAATTACGATGCTATGGTGATGGATAAAAAAGAGCCTTTACCACCCCAGACTCCTGTAGAAAAACCAATGGCCTCTCTTGAACCTTCTAAACCCGCTTCATCAGATAAAAAAGAAGCTGATAATCAAAAAAAAGAGAGTGTTCCATCTGATAAGGGAAAGGTAGTTAAATTGATTCTGAAAACTGTCTTTGGCATAATACTTTTTGTTGGAATATTGATAGCATTAAGCCTTGCTCTTAGAAGCGCTGGAATCATTGATATTACTAGATATATCCCTTTTATCCCTCCGGCTAAAAAAGCTATGAACAAGGATATGAAAGAAGATATTTTTAAATCTCAGCCTTCAACTTCTACAATACCTGTTGATGTTTCAACTATGTCGACTAAAGCTGAGGGTATGATGTCGACCGGCAAGGATTTGTCTGAAGAAGTTGTTTATTTTGTCAGGAATTATATCAAAACTGGAGGAAGTAAATCCCTTGAAACCCTAATTATTGAAAACGCAGCTTCTCAAAAATTAAATGACAAAGCTATTTCTTGGAAAGCTAGAAAGATGGATGAAGATAATTATATGGCATTTGCCGAATTCCCCGGCCCCAAGGAACCAGTAGCCTATATTTTTGAGGTAAATTACAAGAACAAAACCATAAGACCATCAAATAATTTTGCCGCCATAGTTATGGTAGCTGAACATGACAATAATATGCCTAAGTCTCTAGAAAAGGTTGTGGATGGCAAGAGCAAAAAAAATACCATAAGAAATAGAACTGTTAAGAAAACAAAAAAACAGCCTATTTCTTCTAAACTTAAGACAAAACAAAGTTCAAAGAAGGAATTAAATAGCGTAGAAGATCAAAAAGCAAAGAATGACAACAAAAAGGAAGAAGAATATATTTATGAGTATGAGGATGAAGGGAAGCAAGAATATCTAATGCCCGGTATCCCTAAAATTTAGGGATTAGTATTGGCAGATTCTATTTCTTCCACTTTCCTTGGCTTTGTATAGAGCCGAATCGGCGTTTGATATAAGATCTTTTAATGTAGTCGCATTGTCGGGGTAGTGCGCTATTCCAGCTGAAATAGTTATTCTTATTTTTTCAACTCCCACATCAAATACTTCGTTTTCTATAAGTTTTCTGATATGCTCAGCTTTTCTTAATGTACCCTCTTTTTGAGCTCTTGGCATTATAACAGCGAATTCTTCCCCGCCATATCTGGCGATAAAATCAGTTTCATAAACGCTGTCCTTTAATACTTTTGCTATTTTTTTTAGTACTTGATCTCCCGCCTGATGTCCATAGGTGTCATTTATTCTTTTAAAATGGTCTATGTCAAGTATCATCAAAGCAAGTCTTGTTTTAAAAGTTTTTGAACGCGATATTTCCTCGGCAAGTTTTTCATCAAAAACTCCTCTCCTATAAACGCCAGTAAGTCCATCTACAACTGAAAGCTTGTCTATTTTTTTGAAAAGAGAAATTCTTTTTATTGCCGGAAATATTTCAAGAGAAAGATTTTCAAGCTTTTCTTTTAATATTTCTTTGTTTAAATCAAATCCTGAGATGTGAAAAAAGAAAAGAATGAAACCGTTTTCTCTAAATGCATAAAGAGCTTCCTGCCCTAAAAATATAAAATCCTCTCTTTCAAACATGGCGGCCTTGTTTATAATTTGTGAAATATCCACTTCTCCGAAAAATTTCTCTATTTCTTGTCCATCTATAAGAAACATTGAAACTGATTTGGAACCAAGATATCCAGATATTTTATCCTTAACAAGAGAGGAAACATTCTTAAAATCAAATGTTTCTGAGAGTATTTTTATCACCATGTAGAGAGAAGCAAATTCTCTTTCAGTCGCAGCAATTCTGTCAAAAACATCTTTTTCTTTATTAAAAGATGAGAGGATTTCTTTTTTTTCTTCTTCCTCTTTTAATGTGTTGGATTTTATCAGTTCTTGTTGGTCTACAATTAAGAATAAGGTTATAGTCAAACCAAGCACGGTAAGCAGTATTAAGGGGTAATTTAAGGAAATCCAAAGCGCTGGAGTGGATAAAATCAGGAAGACAATTAGAGCTAAAGTTTTTCTTTTTTTAAAAAAAGAGGAAATGAACCATGCCCCGAGCGGAGCAATGCAAGCCATTATGAGAGCTATGGTTTCATTCATATCTGACCTGATTCCTTCCATTTTCTTTAGCCTTGTAAAGCCTTTCATCTGCAGCTCTTATTAATTGGCTTTTTGTTGAGGCATCCTGAGGAAAGCAGGATACTCCAAAGCTTGCGCTGACTTGAGTCTTCACATTGGAAAAAATAAATTCGATTTGGCTAAGGCCTATTCTGAGATTTTCAGCAACTTGCGCAGCCTGTTCAAGAGTGGTCTGAGGCAGGATTATGGCAAATTCCTCTCCGCCATATCTGGCGCATATATCTATATCCCTTATGTGAGATAAAAAAAATGATGAGGTTTTTTTTAAAACCTCATCTCCGGCTTGATGCCCATATGTGTCATTGTATTTCTTGAAATGATCAATGTCCACTATTATCAGGGAAAATGGGTATTTTGTTCTGCCTGATGTCAGAATTTCAGAGTCTAATTTATCTTGAAAGACTCTGTGTGTCACAAGACCGGTTAAGGCGTCTTTCATCGCAAGTTCATTTATTTGTGAAAAAAGGTTCAAATTCTCTAATCCTATTGAAGCGCTTTTAATTAGCAATTCAAAAGTTCTTAAATCAGATTCATTTAGCCTGTCCTCTTGTTTGGAAGATATTTTAACAACAGCAATTACAGAGCTAAAAACTATAAGCGGAATGGCTATTAGAGATTTTTCGCCATTAATGAAAGCATCTTTTTTAAATCTTGGATCTTTAGAATTTTTTATAAGCACTGCTGTTTTTCCCAGAAAAGCGGAACTGCAAAAAAGATCTGAATCTATCCTTGTTTTTATCTCACAGTAGCAATCTGGAAATATTGTTTGAAGAGATGCTTTTATTTCAGACAATATATCCTGAGGATTTGACTTAATTTGAATATTTTTAAGAGAGGAAAGAAGAATTTTTCCAGATTGTATTCTTTTTTCAGCTTTTTTTGAATGTGCTCTATAAGTTTCAATTTTCTTTTTCAGTTCTTGAATTTCTGAGTTTAAAAGAATTTTTTTTTCTAAATTTTCCTGCTTTATTCTAGAGGCTAAGGAGTATTTCTCATGACTTATATAAGCTATTATCCAAAATAAAAACATCTGCGAAATAAGAATGGAGTATTCTTCCTTGCCACTTTTTGTGAAATACGGGAATATAATCGCTATGAGGGAAGCAAAGAAAATAAGAAGAAATCTTGCCTCAGAGTCTTTCTCTCTCAATATTGCAATGGATGGGAAAAGCAAAGGGTAAAAGAATCTGCCATTCTCAGGGATGAGAAAAATAAGGCTTGTCCCGATAAATAAAAACAGCCCAGCAAAAACATATCTTCTTAATGGGGAATTAAAAAAATCCAACATTTTTATAATTCTATCATTTTTAGGATTTATGAGGCGCTTACTTTTGAATGCCCATGTTCTCAAATTCCACGAAATAAGACATTACTAGCTCTACATAGCTTTTTGTTTCCTTGAAAGGCGGTATGCCATTATATGGATTTTTTGAGTACTTCTTTACATTGCCAGGACCGGCATTGTAGGCGGCTATGGCCTTTTTTACACTCTGATTTTCTGAAATAGATTTGTCCATTGAGGAAAATGGAACTTCGCAAAACTCATTAAAAAGGTATCTTAGGTACTTTATTCCATATCTTATGTTTGTTCTAGGGTCTGTAAGTTTTGATGTATTTTTAAGTCCGAGCCATTTTGCAGTGGATGGCATAAGTTGCATCAGCCCAACTGCTCCCACTGAGCTTTTTGCTTTTGGATTAAAAGTGGACTCCTTCTTTATAACAGCCAATGTCATTTCAGGATCAAAGCCCTGCTTCGCAGACTCTTCAAGAACTATATCCAGATAGGGTATCTTTTTAGAATCTACTGACTTGGATATCGAAGAAAGTCTAAATTTTTCGCTTTCATCCGGCCTAATAATATCTACTGATTCAGGTGGCGGAGTTGTTGGAAGGTCTATGGAAAAATCTTCATCTTCAATGTCTGCCTGAGCTGTTGGTATTGGTATTGAAATAGATTGATTTGAAAAATCAAGCTGTTCGACTGCTCTTTGCGCCATAGAAGGAGTTAGAGCTGAAAAGAGAAAAATCATTGCGATTAACTTTTCCATAAGCAAAGTATAGTATATAGTTTTGACATGTCAAGGGGCATTAGGTCCTATTGAATTCTGGGTCCTTATTTTATATCCTTTTGCTATGAGAGACTATGAAATAAAACATACCGTAATGGCAGATGAAATTGATGCTTTCGCACATGTCAACAATATGGTTTATCTTAAGTGGTTCAATATAGTGGCCATGGAACATTGCGCGGCCGTTGGTTACAGCGGGAAGCTTTTGTGGGAAAAGGGTTTTGGATGGATAATAAAAAGTCACAGGATAGAATACATTGTACCAGTAAGACCTTATGAAAACATTGTTATAAAGACAAGGGTTGAAAGCGTAAAAGCGGCCAGTTCAATCAGAAGTTACAAGGTTGTAAATGAAAAGGGAGAACTTTGCGCAAATGGGGAGACAGTCTGGGTTTGGGTGAACTATAAAACTGGTCGCCCATCCAGGATACCGCAGGAAGTCCTATCTAAATTTGGATTTTAAATTTTGTAAAATTTATGAGTAAGTCCACTGAATATGAGAAATTGACGGAGGATATATGATGAGGATGGGTAAGAGATTGATACTGTTTTTTGCTGTAAATATACTCATAATAATGACAATATCGTTTACACTTAATATTTTTGGCATAAGGCCATATCTTGATGCCAGAGGAATAAATTATCAGGCCTTAATTATGTTTTGCCTTGTGTGGGGTATGGGTGGCGCATTTATTTCTTTGGGGCTTTCTAGAGTAATGGCCAAGTGGATGATGGGCGTGAAGGTGATAGACCCAAATGTATCCAATGAAGAGCTTTCATGGCTTGTGAATACTGTTCATAGACTTGCCCGTTCAGCCGGCCTTTCCAAAATGCCTGAGGTCGGAATTTATAGTAGTCCTGAAATAAACGCTTTTGCCACAGGTCCGACAAAAAACAGGGCTCTTGTAGCTGTTTCTGAAGGCTTGCTTGACGCTATGGACAGGTCCCAGATAGAGGGGGTGCTTGCGCATGAGGTTTCTCACATAGCCAATGGGGATATGGTGACTATGACATTGCTTCAGGGAATAATAAATGCCATAGTTATGTTCCTTGCAAGAGTTCTAGCTTTCTTCCTTGTAAACAAGAGAAATTCAGATGAGGATTCTCCTGGTTTGAGATATCTGGTTACCTTTGTTCTTGAAATACTGCTCAGCTTCCTGGGTATGCTGGTCATTGCGGCATTTTCAAGATATCGCGAATACAGAGCAGATGCTGGTGGAGCTTCTCTTGCCGGACGAGAAAAAATGATATCGGCCCTAAAAGCTTTGCTTAACACTGTAAAATATGCCAATTTAACTGGGAATGAGTCTGTCGCTTCATTTAAGATATCTGGTTCCACAAAATTTATAAAACTTCTTTCAACTCATCCTCCACTTGAGGAGAGAATAGCAAGGTTAGAGCGTGGCCTATAATGTGCGGCCTTTTCTCTATCAATAGAGATATAAGCGAACTGACAAAATTGTTTCCAGATATCAAGGTTGAGGACGCTCTAGTGTGTGGGCGCATTCATCCCAAAAGCAGTATTTCAACCGTGTACAAAGGGTGTTTAAGAAAACTTTTCTGGGGATTTAAAAGTGATACCATAACTGAACCTTTGATAAACATACGCGCTGAGGGGATAGCTTCAAAACCATGGTTTAGAAAACATTTCTATAAAAATCGCTGTCTCATACCTGCAGACGCTTTTTATGAGTGGAAAGAGTCTGTTCAAGATGGACGAAAAATTCCCTATCGTTTTTCAATGAAAGATAATTCCATTTTCTTTATGGCGGGGCTTGTAAATGAGAACAATGGCACATGCGCCATAATAACTACTACTCCGTGTTTTCTGGTAAAGTCAGTTCACAATAGGATGCCTGTCATAATAGATAGAAGTAAAACTTCGCTGTGGTTAAGTAATTCTA
The DNA here is from genome assembly GCA_020722185.1 of Candidatus Avelusimicrobium gallicola. GTDB lineage: Bacteria > Elusimicrobiota > Elusimicrobia > Elusimicrobiales > UBA9959 > JAAYVI01. The sequence continues at coordinate 16,456 of DYLH01000030.1, forward strand.
CCACTGATACCGAGTTAATTTTGCCACTCTTTTCTCCTTTTGATTCGGGAAAAATTTCCATGGCGCAGACAGATCTGTAACCCTTCATTAGTTACAATATATGTAATCTCAATTTTTGCTTGAATTAATGATTTTAATTGAGTAAATTATATCTACTGATAGTTTGCTGCTAGATTGTGTGTTTAGGCCGTATAAGCATTAAATTGCCAGCTTTGGAGGAACAATGATAGATATAGCAAAAAATATTGCGACAGCTCCAAGAAGAACTAAGGCTTCAGTTATAAGAGAGCTGCTTAAAACAACAAATCAGCCGGGTATAATATCATTTGCGGGAGGGCTGCCAGCGCCAGAGCATTTCCCTTACGAATTTGTGGCAGATGCTGTAAAAAAGATAATGTCTGAAAAAGGAAGAGTAGCTTTGCAATATGGTCCAACCGATGGACTCCCTGAATTTAAGGAAGAGTTTGTCAAATTCTTGAAGAAATATGAAGAGATAGATGTTAAACCAGAAAATCTGATGATAACTACAGCCAGTCAACAGGCCCTAGATATCGTGGGGAGGCTTTTCATAGATGCTTCAGACCCTGTTATTGTCGAAAAACCGAGTTATATGGGCGCTTTGCAGGTCTTTCGCTCTTATGGCGCTGAATTTGTGGGAGTTAAATTGGAAGGTGATGGCATCTCAGTTGAAGAGCTAGAAGAAAAATTGCAATGGCTTAAATCTCAGGATGAGCATTATAAATTTATTTACATAGTCCCGGATTTCCAGAATCCAAGTGGAGTGACTCTTTCTGAAGAAAAAAGAAAAAAAATTATCGAACTTTCAGATAGATACAATGTTGCTGTAATAGAAGACTCGCCTTATAGACAGGTGCGTTTTGAGGGGAAAGCTCCAAAAATGCTCTACAAGTTAGATAAAGAGACTCTCAATACCGGCAATATAATTTCTTTATTCACTCTTTCCAAAACTTTCGCTCCTGGCCTTAGGTTGGGGATAATATTAGCTCATCCCAATATAATACGCAAGATGGAAATACTAAAACAATCTTTAGATCTTTGCACTTCCAGCCTAAATCAGTTGATAGCGGCTGAATTCTTGGGAAGTGGATTCTTTGAAAAGCATGTTGAGATTGTAAAGAAAGACTATAAGATGAAAAAAGATACTATGGTTTCAGCCCTAAAAAAATATATGCCAGAGGGCGTTACATGGACAAATCCAGAAGGTGGACTATTCCTTTGGATCAGACTGCCAGAATATATGAATGCGGATGAGATGTTTCAGGACGCGATAAAAGAAAATGTCGCGTATGTTATAGGCTCTGCATTTCACTGCGATGGCTCGGGCAAGAATACTATGAGGATGAATTTTTCCTATCCCACTCCCGAACAAATAGAAGAGGGTATAATGAGATTGTCTAAAGCGATTAAAAATAAGATGGCTATGGAGAAAAAAAATAGCAAATGCCGATAAATGTAAAAAGTTTCAAAATTGTATGAAAGGGAGAGATTATGAGAAAACCGATGATAGCTGGAAATTGGAAAATGCACTTAAATAGCGCTGAAGCAGCCAAACTTGCCGCGGCTATAAAGAATGGCCTTGACCCTAATTTAAAACACGATGTGCTTCTTGCTCCTTCATTTACTAATCTTGAGGTCGTAAGGAAGGAGACAGCTTCAAGTCCAATACTCCTTTCAGCTCAGAATATGTGCTGGGAGGAAAAAGGCGCTTTTACAGGAGAAGTTTCAGGCTCTCAACTTAAAGACGCTGGATGCGATTATGTCATAATAGGTCACTCTGAGAGGAGAAAAATTTTTCTTGAAAGTGATGAAGTGCTGAATAAAAAACTTAAAGCAGCCTTCAAGTTTTCTTTAAAAGCTATATTCTGTATCGGTGAAACTTTGGAAGAAAGGGAAAACAATCAGACATACGAGATTTTGCAGAATCAATTGCAAAAAGGTCTGAAGGATATTTCAGCTCAGGATGTTGAGAATATTGTTATAGCTTATGAACCAGTGTGGGCTATAGGAACTGGCAAAACTGCCACTCCACAACAGGCTCAAGAGTCTCATATTTTTATTAGAAAAGAGCTTAGCAAAATGTTTGGCGAAGGGGAAGCGTCCAAAATTAGAATACTTTACGGCGGTTCTGTGAAGGCTGAAAATATTGATGAGCTTATGTCCCAGCCTGATATTGACGGCGCTTTGGTTGGAGGAGAGAGCCTCAAAGCTGAAAAGTTCCTAAGAGTTATACACTATCAGTCCGCTGTGAACAATGAAAAAATCCAATGAATACGCCAGTAAAGCGGAGAATAGAGGATTGTGCCAAACACTAAAACGCCACATAAAGCGTGGCAGGTACAAGACCTGTCTTTGAGAGATGTTTGGATGGAGAAAATATGAAAGAGATAAATAAATATGGCAATACTCAAACAATTGCTTCAATAATAGATCACACTTTATTGAAGCCAAATGCCACTAGAGAAGAAATAGAGAAACTTTGCAAAGAAGCCAGAGAATATTCTTTTGCATCGGTATGTGTAAATCCAGTATATGTCTCAACATCTGCAAGCCTCTTAATGGACAGCTCTGTTAAAGTGTGCACTGTGATAGGCTTTCCTCTTGGCTCAACCACCAGCATTGTGAAGGTTATAGAAGCGCGAGATGCTATAGCAAATGGCGCCGATGAAATAGATATGGTGATAAATATTGGCGCTCTCAAGTCTGGCAATGACGATTTGGTTTTAGATGATATAAAAGCTGTTAGAAAAGCGACAGATGGAAAAATTCTTAAGGTTATAATAGAGACAGCCTATCTTACAGAAGAGGAAAAAATAAAGGCCTGTAAGATTTCCAAAGAAGCCAAAGCTGATTTTGTAAAGACCTCCACTGGCTTTGCTCCCACAGGCGCCAAAGTTGAAGATGTGATGCTTATGAGAAAGATAGTTGGAGAAGATATGGGGGTGAAAGCTTCTGGCGGCATAAAAGACATTAAAATAGCCGAAGAGATGGTGAAAGCTGGGGCAACCAGACTTGGCACAAGCTCAGGTATAGCCATAGTGACAGGTAAAAATGCTGGTTCTGGAAAGTACTAAAATTTCAGTTGAATTAGTTCGTAAGCTCGAAAGTACTAAAGCGCGACAGTTAGTAAGTCCTAAAGAAATAAGCGCCAGAGTTCTAAAGTTACAAAATTCTAATTTTCAAACTTT
>DYLH01000003.1 GCA_020722185.1 Candidatus Avelusimicrobium gallicola
ACACAGTGCGTGAGAGCAAAAGCTTAAAAAAGCTAAACTACTACACAACTTACGCGCTTGCCTTGATTTGAAAGTTTTGTCATTTTGATATAATTAATTCATGCCTCCTTCAAAATTTTTTTTTGAAAATATTTATAAGAAATACAATAGCAGAGATTATACATACAGTGATCCTATAAGTCTTGTTTATAGGTATAAAAACAAACTTGATATAGAAATTGCCGCGCTTATATCATCTTCTCTGGCCTATGGGAATGTGAAGCAGATATTAAAATCTCTAAATAAAATATTCTCTGTTATGGGGAATTCCCCTCGCCTTTTTATTGAAAGAAAAAGCGAAAGAGAGATATCTAAATCCTTTCTTGATTTTAAGCATAGATTTACAAGCGGAGCTGAGCTTTCAATTTTCCTCATAAATCTAAAAAAAGCTTTAAAAAATCATGGAACAATAGAAAACTTATTTCTTAAAAATATGCCCGAAAATCAAAAAGATATTGAGACTTCAATATACTCTTTTATAAATGCTTTTAATTTTAATGCTTGCGCTCCAACATTATTTCCATGCCCCGAGAAAAAAAGCTCCTTCAAAAGATTGAATCTTTTTCTAAGGTGGATGATAAGAAAAGACTCTGTGGATCTTGGGATATGGAACAATATAGATCCATCTAAGCTTATATTGCCATTAGATACTCATATGCTCTCTATCTCCCAAAAAATGGGGATTACACAAAGAAAAGACAGTTCAATGAAAACAGCCCGTGAAATAACTGCTTTTTTTAGAACCATAAACCCTTCTGATCCAGTGAAATATGATTTTTCTCTCACGCGCATTGGGATACTTAAGAATTTCAAGGTATGATACTTTTAAATGATAAGAATTGTACAATTTATATGTATTTATAAAATAGGTTTGTATATAAGAGGAACAAAAAATGAAAAAATCATTATTTCTAATACCGGCGCTATTCGCCTTTATGGCCGTTTCCTGCAATAAAGCTCAGGAACAGGCCCAAACGACAGAACAGCCAGCCGCAACAGAACAACAGCCAAGTCAAGAACAGCAGACAGCTTCTGAAACAAAAACAGAGGCTCCTGCAGCGAATACTGCTACAACTGAACAAAAAGGCAATTAATCTATCATTGTAAGTCTTTTTTAAACGCCCCGTTTACTCGGGGCGTTTTTTTGCTGACTTATTTTATTTAAATTGCTAGAATACAATCAAGGGAAAATCGGTATAAAAACTGTTCTTTAAGTTAAAAGTGTGAGTGAAGGATATGAGTAAGGTGTCCTTCTCACGAGGAGGAGCTATGGCTTCAATAAAAGGTAGCAAGACAGAAAAAAATCTTCTGACGGCTTTTGCCGGAGAATCACAGGCAAGAAACCGATACACATATTATGCCAGCGTCGCAAAAAAAGAAGGATATGTGCAAATATCTAAAATATTTGAGGAAACCGCTGAACAAGAAAAAGAGCATGCTAAAAGATTTTATAAATTTCTTGAAGGCGGGGAGCTTTCAATAAATCCCTCAGCAACTTTTCCTGCCGGGACTATAGCAGACACTAAGACAAATCTCCTACATGCCGCAGAAGGCGAAAAATATGAATGGGGTAGTATGTATCCAGATTTTGCCAAAACCGCCAGAGGAGAAGGGTTTGAAGCTATAGCTAAAGTATTTGAGGCAGTAGCCATAGCTGAAAAACAGCATGAGAAAAGATATAGCGACCTTGCCTTAAATATAGAAAGAGATCTAGTTTTTAAAAGAAATGAAAACAAAAAATGGAGATGCATTAACTGCGGATATGTGCACGAAGGCAAAGAAGCCCCTGAGTCCTGTCCTGCTTGCGCGCATCCTAAAGCTTATTTTGAATTACTTGGCGAAAACTGGTAGAGAATAGGAGACATAATATGGAAGAAAACGAGAACGAAAACAATCTGGAAGAAAAGGTTCTTTCTACTCCAAGAACTGTCACTATGAAAGGTAGGGCATTGACTCTGCTTGGCGATGAGGTAAAAATTGGAGATGAGGCCAAGGACTTCAAGGCTATAGGAAATGATATGCTTCCAATGAAATTTAAGAGAACATATCTTGGCAAGACTGTTTTAATAAGCAGTGTACCATCTATAGACACTCCAGTATGCGACCTAGAAGTGAGAAAATTCAATTCAGAGGCAGAGAAATTAAGCCCTGAAATAGAGATAGTTGCTATAAGCATGGATCTGCCTTTCGCTCAGGCTCGCTGGTGCGGCGCTGCCGGAGTAAAAAGAGTAAAAACATATTCAGATTATATGAAAGCTGAATTTGGCAAAGCATATGGGGTTCTTATAAAAGAACTTCGTCTGCTTGCCAGAGCAATATTCATAGTGGATAAGACTGGCATAATAAGGTATTCTCAGATAGTGCCAGAAATAACTAATGAACCTGATTATGAAAACGCGCTGAAAGCTCTGAAAGAAATAGCTTCTTAAAGGAGGAATAATGACTAAAGTTAAAGAAATATACAAGTGTGAGATATGCGGCAATATCGTGGAGATGTTGCATCCAGGAGAAGGAAAACTTGTCTGTTGCGGCAAGGAAATGAAAAACTTCAAAGAAAACACAATGGACGGAGCTACTGAAAAGCATGTTCCCGTGATAGAAAAAACAGAAAATGGCTATTTGGTAAAAGTTGGAGCTGTCACTCATCCAATGGAAGAAAAACATTATATAGAATGGATTGAGCTTATAGCTGATGGAGTTTCTTATAGAAAATTCCTTAAGCCTGGAGATAAACCTCAAGCGGAATTCTGCGTAAAAGCCTCAAAAGTGGAAGCTAGGGAGTATTGCAATCTACATGGCCTCTGGAAAGCGGAAAAATAGAATCGGGAGGAAAAATGAGCGAAATGAAAAGGTATGTTTGCAAGGTCTGCGGATATATATATGACCCCGCTGTTGGAGATCCAGACAGCAATATAGCGCCCGGAACTCCTTTTGAAAAAATACCTGACACATGGGTATGCCCTGTATGCGGAGTCACTAAAGCTGACTTCGAACCAGAAAATTAAAAAAGGTTCACTGAAAAAGCCCGCTAAAAATAGCGGGCTTTTTTATTTCCGCCTTTCCAAAATTGATATAATTATGTTTATGGAAAATGAGAAACTTCACAAAATAAGACATAGTTTTTCGCATGTTATGGCGCAAGCTGTACAAGAACTCTTTGGGCCTGTCAAGCTTGGAATAGGGCCTGCCACAGATACTGGTTTTTATTATGATTTTGACTGTGAACACAGATTTGTTCCAGAAGATTTACCTTTGATAGAAAAGAAGATGAAGCACATAAACGCTCAGGCTCAAAAATTTGAGAAAAGGGAAATTTCAAGAGAAGATGCTCTGGCTCATTTTTCAAGTAAAGGTGAAAAATACAAAGTGGAGTTGATAAAGGACTTGCCAGAGGGAGAAAAGATAACAATATATTCAAATGGCCCTTTTGAAGATCTTTGCAAGGGACCTCATGTGGAGCATACCGGGCAATTGAAACATTTTAAGCTTATGTCAATAGCCGGAGCATATTGGCGCGGTAATGAAAAGAATCCTATGCTCCAAAGAATTTATGGAGTAGCTTTTGAAACTGCTGAAGAGTTAAATTCTTACTTAAAACAACTTGAAGAGGCCGAAAAAAGGGATCACAGAAAACTCGGGAAACAATTGGATCTTTTCAGTATAAGTGAAACTGTAGGCCCCGGCTTAATACTCTGGCATCCCAAGGGCGCAATCATACGCCATGAAATAGAAAATTTTTGGAGAAATGAGCATTTCAAAGGCGGATATGAAATACTCTATACCCCACATATAGGTCGGGCAAATCTTTGGGAGACTTCAGGTCACCTTGGTTTTTACAAGGATTCTATGTATTCGCCTATGGAAATAGATCAGATAAAATATTATGCCAAGCCTATGAATTGTCCTTTTCATATACAAATTTATCAAAACTCATCTCGCTCATACAGAGATTTGCCGCTTCGCTGGGCTGAGCTAGGGACTGTGTATAGATTTGAAAAAGCCGGGGTACTACATGGACTAATGCGTGTCAGAGGATTTACACAAGATGACGCGCATATATTCTGCACTCCTGAGCAAATGGAAGAGGAAACTTTGAGAGTATTGAGATTTAGTCTCAATATATGGAAAACTTTTGGATTTTCTCAAATAAAGGCCTATATTGCAACCAGACCTCAAGATGCTGTGGGAGAACTGGCTCGCTGGGAAGATGCGCAAAAGAGTCTTATAAAAGCTGTAGAAAAAGAAGGGCTCAAATATGAGCTAGACGAGGGCGGAGGGGCATTTTATGGGCCTAAAATAGATTTGAAAGTTAAGGATGCCATAGGCAGAGAATGGCAGACCACAACCATACAGTTTGACTTCAATATGTCTGAAAGATTTCAGCTGGAATACACCGGCGCTGATGGAAGAAAACACAGGCCTTATATGATACACAGGGCTCTTCTTGGCTCTATTGAGAGATTCTTTGGGATACTGATAGAGCACTATGCTGGGAATTTTCCCCTCTGGCTTGCCCCAGTGCATGTGAAAATATTGGATATAACCTCTCAGGAAGAGGATTACGCAATCGAAATAGCAAACAAATTATCCGAGAAGGGGCTCAGGGTTAAGACCGATATTTCCAATGACACCATAAATGCAAAAATAAGAACCGCCTCTATGGAAAAGGTTCCTTACATAGTGATAGTTGGAAAGAAGGAAAAGGAAAATAAGTCAATATCTATAAGGCTTAAAGGCAATAAAAATGTGTACGGAATATCCCTTGAGGAATTCGCTTCTCTATTGCTAAAAGAAATATCTGAAAAAAGTTTAGTTTCTTATTACAAGTAGGAATACTCTACTTTATGCCTCAATTAAGAGATGAGGCAATATCTTCATCCTTTATGGGAAATACGCTTTTAAAAGAGTTAGCAGCTATCAGGATAGAAAAAATATTCTCTTATTCATACTTTTTCACAGGAAAGAAAGATATCTTTTTAGCTCATAGTCTGTGACTGTTATTCTGTAATTGTCCCATTCTATTTTTTTATTTTCTATAAATTTGGAAAAGACATGCTCGCCAAGAGCTTCTCTCATAATTCTTGATTTTGAGAATTCTTCCACAGCCTCAAGCAAAGAGCCGGGCAAAGTGTTTATGCTTTTTGCTTTTCTCTCTATTTCATTCATTTCATATATATCTGCTTCCACTGACTTTGGAAGTTCATATCCCTTTTTAATTCCTTCAAGACCAGCCTTTAACATAACTGAAAAAGCCAAATATGGATTAGCTCCAGGGTCTGGGAATCTGGCTTCTATTCTAGTTGATTTCTCATAGCCAACAATGGACTGAGGTATTCTTACAAGAGCAGACCTATTTCTTCTAGCCCATGCTATATAAACCGGCGCTTCATAGCCGGGCACAAGCCTTTTGTAAGAATTTACCCATTGATTTGTCACAGCGCAAATCTCTCTAACATGCTTTAATATCCCAGCAGAATATGCCTTGGCTGTTTTTGAAAGGTAGTTCTCATCTTTCCCGTCAAAAAACATATTTTTGCCTTTGCTAAAAAGGGACTGATGCACATGCATACCGCTTCCATTGAAGCCGTTTATCGGCTTTGGCATAAATGAGGCATAGATATTTCTCTTTGCCGCTATCTGCTTGACTACAAGCTTATAAAGTATAACTTTATCAGCCATTTTCAAAGCATCATCATAGCGAAGATCTATTTCATGCTGGCTTGGGGCAGCTTCATGATGGGAATATTCCACAGATATGCCCATCTCTTCCAGAACAAGGATGGTTTCCCTTCTCAAATCATTAGCTTCATCAACTGGTACGCTGTCAAAATATCCACCCTCATCAAGTATCTGCGGTTTATCTGAACTTGAGAAATAAAAATACTCTAGCTCAGGACCAACCATAAACCTGTCAAATCCGGCCTTATTCATTTCCTCAAGATTTTTTTTCAAAATATATCTTGTGTCTCCCTCATAGTTCTTCCCTTCCGGAGTTATAATATCCCCAAACATCATTGCCGTTTTTGTTCCATCAAAAGCAATGGGCAGAACATTGAAAGTTTCTAGATCTGGTAGCAATCTCAAATCGGACTCATATATTCTGGCAAATCCCTCAACGGAAGAGCCATCAAATCCCATTCCTTCCTCAAGCGCATGCTCAAGCTCTCTTCTTGTAATAGCAAAAGCTTTCAGCCGGCCAAGTATATCCACAAAACAGAGTTTTATGAATTGTATATTTTCTTTCTCAATTCTTTTTAGAATTTCTTTTTTAGTCATATAAACCTCCTTAGGGATAAAACTTAATAAGAATGAAATGAAATTGTAGACTTATACATTTTTTTTCTTTCCAAGTTCTCTAAGCACTTTATCTGGAGTAAATGGCGCTTCATATAGTCTAATCCCGACAGCATTATAAAGAGCATTATTTATTGCTGGCAATGGTCCATTTATTCCTATTTCAGACACTGATTTAGCGCCAAAAGGGCCATTGGGCTCATATGTAGGTATGAGTATAGTCCTTATATTTCCTATATCCTTTGTTGTAAATATTTTATAGCGTCTGAAATTTGCATTAAGTGGGGTGCCATTTGAAGAAAACTCAAGACCTTCAGAAAGGGTATGACTTATCCCATTTACTACCGCTCCATCATTTTGACCCTCGGCAAGTGTAGGATTCACAGCCGTGCCACAATCTATGCAAGAGACATATTCTTTAACACTTATTTCCCCGGTTCTTGTGTCCACTTCTATGTCAGCGAAATGAGCGGAAAAGGGCGGAGGGGAAGTATGCGCAATATGTGAAGCGCTGGCTATTATCTGATGTTGATTGTAGTAATAAAGAGATGTATTGGCAATTTCGCTAAAAGACACTTTCTTTCCATTCTTTGAATAAACACTTTTATCTTTTAGGTACAAGTTCTCCTTTTTTTCATCAAGTATCTTAGCAGCCACTTCTATTATCATATCTCTTACTTTCTCCGCAGTTTTTCTCACTGCATTTCCTGAAATAAAAGTGGTGCTTGACGCATACGCTCCCACATCAAATGGGGTGAGATCTGTATCCGAGGAGTATGGAATTATATCAGTATTTGGCACGCATAGAACTTCCGCGGCTATTTGAGCAAGGATAGTGTCTGAACCTGTGCCAAGGTCAGTGGCGCCCATAAGCAAGTTAAATGAGCCGTCTTCATTCATTTTTATTGTGGCGCTGGCCATATCTATTTCTGGGATTCCAGACCCCTGCATAAGACAACACATACCAAGACCTTTTTTAATATGTGAATTCACTGCATTCCACTTAGAGTACTCTTTCTTTTTTTCATACCATTTAATCTCTTTTAGACCTCTTTCTATCGCCTCATCAAGTCCTATTGAAGTAATGACTTGCTCCACGCCTTCTCTCCCCTCCCCCATAGCCTTAAAAACAGGAGAGCCTTCGCCAAGTTTTATATAATTTTTCTTCCTAAATTCTACAGGGTCCATACCTATCTTTTCAGCCATTATATCCATCTGTGTTTCCCACCCATAAAATCCTTGCGTAGCGCCATATCCGCGATAGGCGCCGGCCACTGGCATATTTGTATAGACGCTTTTTCCAGAAAATTTTATGTTATTTTTTATTTTATACATAGGTATTGTGTGAGACCCCGCACACATCATAACAGTTAGAGCATGCGAACCATAAGCGCCTGTATTTAGGACTATCTCCATATCCGCATCTGTTATAGTTCCATCTTTTTTAACTCCCGTTTTAAGCCTCATAAAAGCTGGATGTCTGGTTCTAGAAGAAATAAAAACCTCTTTTCTGCTATATTCAAGTTTTACCGGCCTCTTTGTTTTCAAGGCAAGAGCTGCCACTATATCTTCAAGCACCTCTTGTTTGGACCCAAAGCCGCCGCCTATTCTAGGCTTTATCACTCTTATGTTTTTGACTGGAATATTCAAAGCCTGAGCGACAATTCTCCTGACATGGAATGGCACCTGAGTCGAAGTTCTTATGACAAGACGGCCTTGAGGATCAAAATAGCATATAGATGTATGAGGCTCTATGGCGCAATGTTGAAAATACGGTATTCTATATGTATTTTCTATGACATAATCAGCTTCGCCAAACCAATCTTTGTTCTTAACTTCAAAATCAAATTTTGCCGCTATATTTCTTTTTGCGTCTGGAATATTTTTAGAGTCTTTCTCGTCATGTATTATCGGGGCTTTGTCTTTCATCGCTTCCAATTGATCAAAAACAGCTGGAAGAATTTCATACTCCACTTCTATGGCTCTGACTGCCTCATTGGCGGCCTGTAAAGTTTCAGCGGCTACAGCAGCAACTCTGTCTCCGACATATCTAACTTTATTGTCAAGGATGTATGTGTCATAAGGAGAGGGTTCTGGATATCCCTGTCCAGCCGTTGTGTGTGGAATTCTCGGCACATCTTTATATGTAATCACGGCTTTTACACCATTTATTTTTAGGGCTTTTGAAACATCTATGTTTTTTATTCGAGCGTGAGCGTGAGGGCTCCACAATATCTTTGCATATAGCATATCTTTTATGTCAATATCGTCTGTAAACATCGGCTCTCCGCAGGCAAGGGCAAGAGAATCTATTTTTTTTACCCTTTTGTTTACAACCTTAAAATCTTTATTTTCTGGCATATTGCTCTCCTTGTAGAAAACTGCTTTTATTTTTTTATTTTTTTTGACGCTATATTCACAGCCTCTATCTGCTTCACATATCCAGTGCATCTACATAAATTTCCATCAAGAGCATGTTTAATTTCTTCATCACTGGGCGAACCATTTTCATCGAGAAGAGCCTTTGTTGACATAATCATGCCTGGAACGCAATACCCGCACTGAACGGCCCCAGCTTCAACAAAAGCTTCCTGTATTGGGTGAGGATTGGAAATGGATCCTATCCCCTCTATAGTGGTTACTTCGCATCCGTCAACTAAAAAAGCTGGGATTATACAAGAAAGTGTGGCCTTTTTGTTCACAATTACAGTACATGAACCACAGTCTCCGGTGTCACAACCTTTTTTGGTCCCTTTGTAGCCAAGTCTTCTAATTAATTCCAAAAGGGTTTCATCTCCGGAAATTTTGACTTTCAGCTCTTTCGCATTAAGGACAAAAGAAATATCAAATTTGCCGTCCTTGTCTAGAGAAAGTTCTTTTTTCTTCATCAATCCTCCATTAAACCAGATAAAAAATCTGTCGATAAATTTTTTGCAAGTGAAGCTCTATAAGAGTTTATTTCTGAATTTGCGTGAAGTGAAAGCACCCCTGATTCAAGGCGAGATGAGATATCTTTTATTAACTCGGTGTTTATTTCCTTTCCAATAACATCTTTTTCCAAAGCCTCATCAATATACGGCAAAGCTCTGACAGCCCCCACGGACAATCTCAAATCCTTTATCTTTTTTTTATATATATCTGCTCTAAAACAAACGGTTATATACGAATCCCATGAAGACTTTATTTTAGAAACTTTTTTAAAATAAAATTTATTACGGGATAAATTCAATGGGAAAAGCAATTCTGTAATTAGGCAATTTATACCAGGCTTATACCTCCCCAAGTAAAGCTCTTTCCATGAAATTATTTTAGAAAATCCTTTTAGCGAAATTCTCACATTGGCGTTGAGAGATGAGCATAAAACAGGAAATAAATTAAAAGCATTCAAGTGAGCCAAATTGCCGCCAACTGTGGCCATATTTCTTATAAGTTGGCTTGAACAAGCAGATGCCGCCTTTGACAATAATCCATCAAAAAGAGAAGAACAGAGCTTATTTTTTTCTATTTGATCAAATGTAGATCCCGCCCCTAAAATTAAATATTTTTGATCCTTTTTTATATAGGAGATGGGCAAATCCCTGCCGCAAATTGCTATTTCAGTATTTTCAGGGATATTTTTGAAAGAATAAGTGCTTCCAGCTATATATACTGAATTTTTTTTGCCAAGCAAAGACACGGCTTCCCTGACGGTGTTAGGGAAATAAATCTTTTTTATTTTCACATTTCCTCCCTTCTAGATGATTACATTGATATTATATAAAAAAAGCATAAGAAGGCTTTTAAAAAACTAAACAGGGTTCTCTGAATAGTTCTTAAGCGCTTAAGCTCTACTTATTAAAAAATGGATGATTTAGATAAGGTTTTTTTTCAGGTTTCGCTTCTGTTTTTTTAATTTCAATTTCTCTTATAAGAATAGCTGAGGGCGAAACTATTGAAGTCGGAACTCTGGAATATGCGTAATTATAGGGAGAGCCTTGATAGAAGTTATAGACCATATCAATATCTGAAACTGCTTCTATATCTCTTAGTCCTCTAAGACCTATTCCATCAAATTGAGATAAGTTAATTGGACTTTTTTCTCCATTTTTTAGATTCAGTTTGTAGGCTATAACCGGATCTCCTATCATTTTTTCATATTCCTTTAAAGTGGAAATCTTCTTTATGATCAAGACATAGTCGAGTTCTTGCTCCCTTCCTAAAGAAAAAAGCTGATCCAGTAAATCTTTGTATGGCAACTTTTTATCAGAAACAAAAAACACATTTCCAGCTGAGGCAAAAGGGAAAAAATTAGTATCAGCTCTGCCATGTCCATTGGAATTGCTTGAATTTTTATCCGGTCTTCTACTTGAATACAAAGCCTCAAGTTTTCCTTTCTTTACTAATTCAAGTTTATAAGGCTTTATGCCCTCAGAATCAATTGGGTAATAGCCCAATAGAGAAACATCTCCATATTTCTTTACAAGGGGGTCATCGTAAACAGAAACAAAACCCGGCAAAACCCTCTTGCCAATTCTATCTTTAAGCTTAGGGATTTCATAGTAATATTTTAGCCATTCATCTCTCTCTGCCCATGGTTCAGGACTAAATGAGATATTTCTAACAAAAAGCTGGTTTATAAACTCAGCCGCAGCTTCATTTTCAAATATTGCCGGACCGACATAGTAATCTATCTCCTCAGCTTTATAAGCGCTATTTATCAAAGCTGCATATTCATCTATAGCTTTTTCAATTTTATCCTCTTTAAGATCTTTCCATGATGCATAAATAAACTGTTTTGAATCCTCTAATTTATATCCAGATTCATTCTGCATTGAAACATAGACTATTACAGATGCCTCGCAAGAATGAATTCTATAAGAAGAGCCTTGAGAATCCACAAATCTATCTATATTTCTCGCAAACTTAACACTTACATTGGAATCATTTATTTTTGGATATTTTCTAAAAATTGAAGATAATTTTTTTGTCCATTTTACATAATGAGAACTGTCAATTCCTCCACATGACATATTCTCGTCATAGTATTCATTGGGGCCATCTTTGCTAAGATCTCCATAAGACTCTTTTATATCCTTTTTCTTTTTATAAGCCTCTTTCTGGGAATATTTTTCCAAAGCTGATTTATAAGCTTCATCAGACATAAGCCAAAGCGACTTTCGCAATAATTCATAGTTGTCTGATTCTGGCAAATTTCCAACAATAGGTTTATAATCTCTGAAATCAGATATATAAGCTGAATTATCAAAGTTTGAATTTCCCACACGAATGTCAATTTTCCCCAAACGATTAAAAGAGGAATTATTTTCCTTTATCGCTCCAAAAGATGCTGAAATGTATGTCTGAGAGCTATCTGATATATGGCAAGAAACAAAATATGGTTTGTCAAAATTCTCAAGTTTTATTTTTGAAACTGTTCTATCCACTTCATCTTTCATAGCTCTTAAAATTTCATCTGAACCATAAGAAAAAACGGGAACTAAAAGAAATATAATGCATATTAAAATTTTATTCATTTTTCCTCCAAAATATTTCATTTATCAAATATAGGATTTTTAAGTATCGGCAACATCTCATTTGATTTTTTAACTTTTTCAGTCTCAATTTCACTAAAAAGAATGCTTGGACTGACAGCTGAAACGGGCACCCAGCCAGACTCTGCGCCACAGGTTCCATTAAATACTCCGTCATCATCGCCAGAGGCTATTATTTTCTTAAAAGTCTGTAAAGGCGTGCCTATCATATTAAATCCGCGAACTACCTCATCAGGTCTGCCGTCGGGATAGACCCTTACAGCATATTTGACAAGTATTGTATAGCTTTGAGGAAGAGACCTTTGAGTTATTGTAAATCCGCCAGATATATCTTTTATTATGAGCCCATAAGGTTTACCGCTTTTTTTTATTTCCTCAATAAGTATATTGCGAAGCTCATTGTAAGAAACTTTTTTAGATGAGGAAGCAATCAAATTTCCCTGTCTAGCCACTGTCATATATCCTTGGCTTCTTCGGCCATGCCCATTGGAAAGCGGGAATTTCTCAAGAGGAACTCTTTGCATAAGAAAACCTTTGAGGATTCCATTTTCAACCAGAGAAGTTTTTTGGGCTCGCACCGCTTCATCATCATAAACATAATGGCCTCTTAAAAATTGGCCATTGAAGTAATGAATATTTGGATCATCATAAATGCTTAGGAAATCTGGCATAATCTTTTCGCCAATTTTTTTGGCAAAAGTCTGTCCTTCGTTTTCGCTTTTTTGTCTATGTCCCTCAATTCTATGTCCAAATATTTCATGCCAGAATACAGCTGCCGCTTGATTTTCAAGTATGGCTGGGCCGGTGTATGGCTCCTGTATGGGAGCATTTAGAAGGTTTTTTAGCTCTTCTATAGAATTATCTATATCCTTTGATATATCGCTTTCTTTTGGCAAATCTTTGATATCATCAAAATGATATGATTTGAAACGATTTAAGTCCATGCCATCGCTTGTCCTTGCTGAAAGGCTATAAGCTATACTCATATAATTATTTCCATTGACTATTCTGGCTCCGTCAGAATTTACTATGTATCTATTTTCTCCAGTCCAGCCAAAGCTTATGTCAGAATTAAGTATAAAATCATATTTCTTGAATTTTAAGGAAAGAGACTCAAGCATTCCTTTTATTTTCTCTTTTTCAAAAGATGGCAAAATAGCTTTTGAATAAAACACATCTGTGGTTTTATCCATAGAAAAATCTCCAGACTTATCCTCTTCCTGAGCCGTCACTTGCTTATTGGTTTCAACTTTCATATACTGATTCAAGGCATTTTTATACGCTGAATCTGTCAGATTCCACAATTTAGACTTTATTGCCCAAGAATCATCTGAGGGCAAAATTTCAGTTTCAATACTTTTTGAATTAGAATTTCCATTATAAACTTCTCTGCCTTTGATTTCATGTGTATTGTCTAGAATTCTTGAGCCTAAGCGCATATCAGCATTTACCACAGTTTGATCATATTCTCCCTCATCAGCCAATGCTCCCAAATTATAGTTTACCCAGTAACCTTTCTCCTGCCAAGCTTCATATTGCATAAAATAAAGTGGAGTTTTTTCCGCAGAGGATAAGACTTTGAAAGATCTTTCCAATTCCTCAGACATTGAATCAAGTAAAATATCTTTTTTTTCTGTCTGAGCAAAGGCCAATATTGGCCAAAGTAAAACAATCAAAATTTTTTTCATCTTGCCTCCGCAATAAAACAATGGTATTAGTTTTTTAAATTGAGCAAAGCGCTCTAGAGAGAAAAACTGAAACTATTCTCATTCTATAATCAGAAGTGGAGCGAATATCAGTCAAAGGACTAATCTCTTCTCTTATCAGCTGACAAGCCTTTGTCTGCGCCTTAGATGGATTTTTCCCTTCAAGATATTCCTCTGTTTTTTTAGCCCTAACTACAGATGGCGCCACGGATGAAAGAGAAATTGAAACATCTCTAAGTTTCCCCTTTTCCAATTTATAGCACATACACAGGCCGGCTTTGGCTATGCCAAACCTTTTCCTGTGCATCATCTTCATAAAAATTGATTTGCGTTCTTCCTTTGAAACTATAAAACCCTCGATAAGCTCGTCTTTTTTAAGGTCTATTTTTTTAGGTCCTTTGACTATAGAAAGTATATCAACCACTCTCCTTTTGTCATAGAGATTGAGCATAACCTTGGCCCTTAAAGCGGCTAAAGCTAAAACGCCATCGGCGCAAGGTGAGGCATTCGCATAATTGCCTCCAAGAGTGGCGGTATTCCTTATGGATGGCGAAGCATAGTATTTCACACATTCAGATAAAGCTGAAGCCCATTTTTTTATAAGAGGATTACTCTCAAGCTCGCTTATCTTGACGGCCGCGCCTATGAAAATATTCTTGCCATCTTCTTTTATTTCTTTCAATCTATCTATATCGCTTATGTCTAGCCATACAGATGATTTATCATTTCCACATGATAAAGAAATTACAAGGTCAGTCCCACCAGCCAAATATTTCCTGTCAGAAGGAAGTTTTTTGACAGATTTCCACAAATCTTTGAGGGTGTAATACTTTTCTATATATTCTGGCATTATTTCTTTCTTCTAGCTTTATCAATGGCCCTAAATATATTTTCATACCCCGTGCATCTACAAAGATTTCCCGCAAGACCTTCCTTTATCTCATCTAAGGTGGCTTTGGGATTTTTTGAAAGTATTTCTTGGGCGGCTATTATAAATCCCGGGGTACAGAAACCGCACTGAACTGCCGCTTCCTTGACAAATGACTCCTGCAATTGAGCTCCGTATTTATGCTTGTGTATCCCTTCTATGGTGACAATTCTTTTCTGATGGGCTTGCACAGCCATGACGAGACAAGAGTTTACAGCTCTGCCATCCATCAGAACCATACATGCCCCGCATTCTCCCTCGCCGCATCCTTCTTTGGTTCCTTTAAGACCAAGCACATCCCTTATAAAATCAAGCAAACGCAAGGACGAATCTATTTCAACTTTAACTTTCTTTCCATTCACTTCGCATTCAAGCTTAAACTTTTTCATATCTTTTATTATTAAAACTTAGAACCAAGGCCTAGAACAAATCTGGAACCACTAAAAGTAAGCTTATTGCTTTCATCCGCTCACATTCCTTGAAAAAATAGTGCCATTTGCCTCAGCCCTGTATTCCATGAAAAAAGTGAGATTGTCCACATTAAATCTTATACCTATCGGCACCCTGAACATAATGCCCGGGGAGCTCTCGTTTAGTGATTTATTATAGGCATCCTTTATAGTGTTTGACTTTATATTGTTTATAGAAAGGCCAAGCCCTAAGCCGGCATAAAGATTGGCCTTAGGATTTGCCTTAGTTAGAGTTCTAATTAATAGGTCGCCACTTAATCCTATTGAAGTGGCGTCTATATAGCCAGAAGGCAAATTTAAAGGCCCACCTGAGACATACACTTTCTGTGCGTCGCTGTAATGCTTTGAAACTGACAATTCAAAATCGCCGCCCAGTATGCCTTTTCCAAAACCACCGACTCTTATACCTATAGGACCGCCGCCAGTGGCTTTGAGCCCATTCATTTCAGCTCCGCCATATTTATTCTCATCCCATTTTATATCCATAGTTTGAGACCCAGCGCCTAATATCACATCAAAAAAACTATACCCATGCTCGCCCCCCACATAAGACTTTGAAACCTTATTAATGTTGGTGGTATTCTGCTGATATACTGGCTTTGACTGGGGGGCATCTCCACCAAGCCAGTCCTTAATAACATAAACACTAGATGCGCCAATTGCCTGAGCAGTTTCAGTTTTTATCAATCTGGCATTAACTTCTATTTTCCCATCATTTGTAGGGATAAGCGTGCCTGTTATAATAGCATCCACGCCGAGCACCTTCCCAAGATCTTTGGCGCTAGTTGGGTCTATGGCTCCGGAATTTTGCAGTTTTAGCTCATCTAAAACTTTATTTAAAACGCTTCTTTCTATTATTTCAAATTTTTGCATATTTATGAGCTTCATTGTAAGTCTTTCACTTATCACAAAGCCATCTTTTGTGGAGGAGGTATTGTCTGCATATGAAAAAGGAATAACAGCTATTTTCTTAACGTCCTCCCCATAATTTGCCAATTCAGAAGCCATTTTATCGTATGAGTCCTGAGAGTAGGAAAAAACAGACATCCAAGAAATGATGAAAAAAGACAGAAACATTCTTTTAGACATGGAGAACCTCTAAAGAATAATGATAGCATATTTCAGATAATCATAATCCTAGGAAACTGTCATTTTCTTCTTTTGAAAAAGCGCTTGTATTTAGAAAAAATAAACAGATAATAGTTGCAGAACAAATATAAAACTTTTTTCTCATATTTCTTCCCCTATTTTTTCTAAAACTATTTCTGGAGTCATAGGCGCAGAATTAATCTTCGCTTTGCAAGCCTTTTTTATCGCATTTCTAATGGCTGGAGCCACACCTATCAATGGCACTTCCCCCATACCCTTGGCTTTATATGGGCCATATTTGTAGAGCTTTTCCTTAAAACTTATATCGTATTCTGGCGCATCTGTAGAAATGGGCAAAACATAATCGGTAAAATTTGGGTTTAACATAATGCCATTTTTTATTACCAGATTTTCATATAGCGCCCAACCCATGCCCTGAAGTATGCCTCCATGTCCTTGAGCTTGAGCAAGTTTTGGATTTATCAGCCGTCCTACATCATAAGCCGCATATATTTTTTTCACCTGAACTTCTCCAGTCTTTACATCAACTTCTACATCTGCCACATCCGCGCTATATGAATAGATAACATAGGCATCGCCCTGACCATTCTCTTTTTGAAAGCTTGTTTTGGGCGCCACATACCATCCCTGCTCGCTCATTTTAAGACGCCTGCCCCAACATTCTCTTATCACCTCGCTAAAAGAAACTTTTCTATCCTTGAAATAAAAGTAACCTCCGTAGGCAAACATCTTTTGACCGGAAGTTTTGAGCATATCTGCCGCAGTTAAAAATATTCTCTCTCTTAAAGGAGCGCAGGCCTCTATAATTGCATTACCGCTCATAAGAGTTGTTCTGCTGGCCACAGTAGGTCCACTGTCTGGGACTTTGGATGTGTCCACTTCTGAAATTCTTATATTTTCCATCGAAGCATTTAGTGTTTCAGCCGCTATCTGGCTTAAAACTGTAAGAGCTCCCTGTCCCATCTCAGTATTGCCAACATCAACTTTTACAGATCCATCCTTGTAAATATTCACAAAAGCCCCAGCTCTATCTAAATATCTTCCCCCCGCTCCTAATCCCACCCCATAATATGTGCAAGAAAATCCAAGCGCTCTTTTCTTGTCTCCAATTGATGTGGGAGTATTTTTTATCCATTTTGATCTATCCCTAACAATTTCAATCAATTCTTTAATTCCGCAGGATGAATCAAGTTTCTGTCCTGTGGCGGTTTCGTCTTTGGTTTTGAGTATATTTTTCAATCTAAATTCAATAGGATCCATTCCTATTTTATCAGCGAGATCATCAATCAATGATTCCTGCGCAAAACATATCTGAGGCTGGCCAAAACCTCTATAAGCGCCGCAAGGGACTTTATTTGTGGCAACGGCTTTGGCCTCTATAAAAACATTTTCTATTTTGTATGGTCCCGCGGCATGCACTGCGCCTCGCCATAAAACTATGGGAGACAATGTGCTATAAGCGCCACCATCCAAGACATAATCCACTACGCAGGCTTTGAGCTTTCCATTTTTATCTGCGCCATATGAAACCTTGGCCCAAGAGGGATGCCTTTTAGACATACTCATAAAGTCCTCTTTTCTATCGTAGGCAAGGCGGACAGGTCTTTCAAATTTCATTGCGCAAATTGCGGCATGAGAGGCCACAAGAGCAGGCACATCCTCTTTCCCGCCAAAGCCGCCGCCGGTCACAGTCTGTATAACTTTTATTCTGTTGTTGGGAAGCCCTGTGGCCGCTGAAACAGCATCTAATACATAAAATGGACATTGAGTTGACGAATATACAGTTAAGCTTCCGTCCTTTTCAGGCACGGCTGTGGCAGTCTGAGTTTCTAGATAGCAATGAACTTGATAATTTGTCTTGAATTCTCCTTCCACAACAAAATCGCATTCTTTCAAAGCTTTAATGGCATTTCCTTTCTTTATCGTGTAAGATGAAAAGATATTGTCTTTGCCATATATTTTCAATGAATTTTTCTCCAGAGCTTTTAGTGGATCATCTATAAAAGGCAATTCTTTATAAGAGATCTCAATCAAAGATGCGGCTTTTTTGGCAGCTGAAAGTGTCTCAGCCACGGCCAAAGCCACAGTTTCAGAATGAAATCTGGCTTCCTTTTCCGGCAAAAATGGATAATCTTTCATCACCACTGGCCAGGCATTAACTCCCTTTATGTCCTTGTAAGTTACCACTCCAAGATAGCCGGTAATTTCTCTAGCTTTTTTATCGCTTATTTTTTTTATCTCAATTCTTGGTCTTGGATTTCTTACAGCCCTTGCATAAACCATACCGGGGAAAATCAAATCATCTCCGTAAAAAGCTTCACCCCTGACCTTGGCTGTGGCATCCACTCTTTCAACTGGCTTTCCAATGAAAGAAAAAAACTTATTCTTCATTTTTCCCCCAAAATGCTCATATGCTTCCCGCTCTTGCCATAGTAAATCTTAAGTATTTCAGCAACGACACAAACAGCTATTTCCCCCGGAGTTTTTCCGCCAAGTTCCAGCCCTATGGGCGAGTAAACTCTGCTATCAATTTTAATGCCCTTCTTTTTGAGATCTGATATAATAGTTCTTACCTTTGAATCGCTTCCTATCATACCTATATAATGCGCTTTTGTCTTGACAGCCTCTCTCAGGCACTCGGCGTCAAGGCTATGCCCTCTGGTCATTATCACCACATAAGTCTCACTGTCTATTTTTGCTTTTTTAAAAGCTTTATCTGGAAATTCGTTTATAATTTCAAAAGCCTCTGGAAAATTTTCCTTGCAGGCAAAATCCTTTCTATCGTCAGCAACACTATATGGCAAACCTACTATGGAAAGGACTCTGCCCAATTGCTTTGCCACATGCCCGGCGCCACATATAAAAACTTTCAAAGGGGTTTTATAAACATCTATAAAAACTTCAATTTTACCCATACACAAAGCGCCAATACCATTAGGCGTCAATTCAAAAGAAAATTTTCCGCTTTCACCTTTTTTTATGCACTCAACCGCTTTTTTTATGGTCAAGGACTCAATTTCTCCTCCACCTATGGTGCCATATATAGATCCATTTTCATAAACTATCATTTTTGAGCCAGATTCCCTTGGCGTCGATCCAGCAGAGGAAATTACTGTGACAAAAGCCACATTTTTTCTTTCGCTTATCGCATCGCTTAAAATTTTTATTATATTTTCTTCCATCATAAAAACCTCTTTATTGACTGGCTAAAGCAAAACCTCTAAAAGATTTTACAACTTAAAATCTTAAAAAGCACATTTATTATTTTATCTTAAAAAAAGCCAATATAGAAAACAATTAATGTCAAAGGGGCGCCTATCCTGAAGAATTCCCAGAAAGGAATACTCTCTTTTCCCCTATTTTCTGCGTTCTGTATAAACATCACATTGCTGGCAGCCCCAACTCGTAAATATCGCGCTTGTCTTAGAGATATGAGGACCGAAACTGACAGCAATACTGCAATTTCTATCATTTTCTGCCAATCAGTCTGAGGATGCCATCAAGTATTGTCATAGGATTTGGCGGGCAACCGGGGATGAAAAGGTCTGGTTTTATATTAGGTGGAAGGCCTGCCATCATTGGCATACCACGATAAATCCCCCCACCTATAGCGCAAGATCCCACAACTATGACAAGTTTAGGAGCTGGCACAGCATCATAAGTTTTTTGCAAAGCGGCATACATATTCCTTGTCACAGGCCCAGTGATGAGTATACCATCCGCATGCCTTGGCGAAGCGACAAATTGTATTCCAAATCGGGCCATATCAAAAACGGGAGTGCCAAGCACATTGCAATCTGCCTCGCAGGCATTGCATCCACCAGCGCTTACCTGTCTGAGCTTTAGAGATCTTCCAAAAATTTTTTTTATTTCTGGTTTTGCTACAACATTCTTTTTTTTAAAGCCGTCTTTTACTATCAAATCCTCTCTTGAAGAAACAGCCATAGACCATGTCTTTGAGAATTTTACAGCTTCAGGCATTTTAGCTGAACACAGTCCACAAAAGGTGCAATTCCCAAGATCCATACTCATCTGACTGCCATTCTTTGAGAAACAATCACATGGACAAATCTCTGAAAGCTGTTTTTTTTCTTCATCGCTTAGTTTAGAAAAATTAGTTTCTGGAAAGCCCCTGTATCTGCCTGAAAGCTTTATATTTCTGAAAGGGAAATGCGAAGTTTTATTGCCCTGTTTTATCCTTGCCAGTATTTCTTTTATCATATCAGCCTCACAAATCATGTCCGCAATAAGAAAGATTGAAACTCTTATTGCACAAAGGGAAATCTGAAATTTTGGCATCTCTCAAAGCTATAGAAAGCCCCTGCCAATTGTGAAAAGATGGGTCTTTTATCTTGTAGAAAGAGATATTGCCATTTTCATCAGTTATACATACATGAGAAATCTCGCCACGCCAGCCTTCTGTAAGCGCCATAGCCAGAGAATTGGGCTTAAGCGATTTGCTCTCAACTGATATTGGGCCTGACGGCAAATTATTCATCCAATTCTTTATCAATTTGTAAGACTTTTTTATTTCCATCCACCTCATATAGGCTCTGGCAAATACATCGCCATTTAATGTTAGTGGTTCAAGTTCATAATCCTCATAGGGATAGATATGAAATAAGGCTCTTATATCAAATGGCACTGAAGATGCCCTTGCAACTGGCCCAACCAGTCTAAGTTTCAAAGCCTGTTCTGTTGTAACAGTTCCCGTTTTTTCAAATCTATCCAGAACCGACTTTTTATCCCACAAAAGAGAAATGGCAGAGACAGCGTCCTCATAGGCCTTATCAAACTTAGACATCATCTCTTCAGTTATTTTCTCATCCACATCAAAGGCCACTCCGCCGGGAACTATGAAATTTCTTCCAAAACGATTGCCGCACAAAATAGCCGTAGTATTGAGTATATCTCCTCTTATTCTCCCACAAAAAGACGAAGTTGGCAAATAGGCAACATCTCCGCTTAAAGCGCCGATATCTCCTACATGATTTGCCATTCTTTCAAGTTCCAGAGCTATCCCTCTTAAACTCGCGGCTCTTGGCGAAATTTCACAAGAAGAGAGAGCCTCATAAACCTTGGCAAATGTCCACGCATGACCTATGCTTGTGTCTCCCGCCACGGTCTCTATAAGAGGCAAAAATTTATTTTTTTTCACCTTTGGAATGGCATTTTCTATGCCTCTATGCTGATAGCCAAGTTCTATTTGCAAATTGAAAACATTTTCGCCAAGGCATTGAAAACGGAAATGCCCCGGCTCTATAACTCCGGCATGCACTGGGCCTACGGCAACTTCATGTATTTCATCTCCGCCTAATCTGAAATATTTTCCGCTTGAAGCCGTTAAGCCATTTTCATATCTAACCGGATTTGGAAACGGATGACCGTCTATCTTTAATCCTGTCTTTTCAGCTATTTCCCTTTCGAAAAGATGTAATTGTGGAAAAAAAGTGGAAAGAGAGGTTATTTTTTCTCGCACATTAGAGCAAATAATTTTTATTTCACCGCTTTTAGACAAAAGACATGCAAATAGTTTAAAATCTGATCCCTGCGGCATGGCAAAATAAGAAGATATTCCACTCCCCTTTGAAAGCTCTGTGGAAAGCTCGCTAAAAAAATCTTTGCTTTCCAGAACTTCAATATTTTCAAGCGGCTCAACTATAAAATCTTTCATTTTATCCTCTCAAAAACCACAAGAACAAGAAGGAAACAAACATAGAAGATAGGAAAAAAATTTGCGAAGGAATAAGCAGTTTTTTAAGCTGAGGAGACTCATCCTTTTCAGTTTCTTTTGAACCAAAAAGTGTAGAGAAAAATATTCTGCCGAGTCCACCGAATATGATTATAAAAGCCAATATTATGAAAATCGCAGTATAGTAATTCCCCGAAGAAAGGAAAGCTTTTATAAGGAAAAATTTTGGCAAAAATAAAGGCGATGGCGGCGCTCCGGAAAGAAGTATAAATCCTATAAACCACACAGCAGACATAGTCGGTGTTTTTTCAACCATAGATTCAATGTCTGAAAACTTTTTGCTTTTATATTGAAAAAAGACCAAACCAGCCAAAAAAAACATACCTGACTTTATCAAAGAATGTCCAATAGCATTTATAAAAATAAACTGTTTTGTGTTTTCATATCCGGCAATTGAGGATATGCCCAATAATAGGCACATCAAACCCATATTCTCCACACTTGAATACGCAAGAGCCCTTTTATACTCTCGCTGATTTATTATGAAAACAGCAGAAATAAAAAGGGTAAATATACCGAAAACAACCATAATTGAAGATGAAAAAGATTCAAGACCTGCTGATGAAACTATTAGATGAGATTTCCATATGGCCAAAAATGCGCAATTTAGCAATGCCCCGGAAAGAAGAGCAGAGACCATTGAAGGAGCTTCGCTGTGCGCGTCTGGAAGCCATGTGTGCATAGGCGACAGTCCCATCTTTGTCCCATATCCGACAAACAAAAATATAAAGGCAAGTTTAAGCCAAAGTGTATTAAAGGAATTTGTTGAATATAAATCAGATATATAGAGGGAACCGCCTGAAGAAGAAGCCGCAATAGAAAGAAAGAATGTGCCCAATAAAGCTATGGCTATCCCTACTGAGCACACAACTAAATACTTCCATGTTGCCTCAAGGGATTTTCTGCTTCTGTGAAAATATATCAAGGGAGCAGAAAAAAGCGTGGTGGCTTCTATGGCTGCCCACAAAAGGCCCATATGATTGGAAAAGCACACAAGGGTCATCGAAGCAAGAAATAAAAGCATAAAACCAGAGAAAACCGTCTCAGGCTCATCATTTATTATAAATCCCTCTTCATCTTTCCTTATGTTTTTTTCTTCCATAGGCAAATATCCCATAACATAGTAGGATGCGCCTAGAAAAAGCAAGGATACTATCATAAGAAAAACTGCATTTTCAACATTTCCAGAAAAAGAGGAAATAAAAAGCGAATTTGAATTTGAAATAGAAATATTGTCAATGTATAATTGAGGGAAAACAAGAAGGGCTGAAACAAGAAAGTGGAAAAATCCAGCAATAAATAGCACGCTTCTTTTCTGAGAATTAGATCTAAGTAAAAAGCAGATTATACTGGCAATAATGGGCATGATGATTAAAAAAAGCGAAAATTCCTTAAAGCAAGATATAGAACAATCTCTCAATAAATCAATAATTGAAATCATTTCTGCGCCTCTTCTTCAAATACTTCTCTGAGCTCGCCCAGACTGTCGCTGTCAGAATCTTTGAACTCCCTACCTATATGGAAAACGGCCATACCCATCACGAATATCGCCACGAAAATATCAAGCAGTATGGCGGCCTCAACCATCAAAGGTTGATGAATAAAAATAGCCGTTCCAAAACAATAAATGCCATTTTCTAGGACAATATATCCCGTTATCTGGGAAACAGTCTGACTTTTCAATATTATTGTCAGAAAACCGCAGAATATGGTCATAAAAGAAGCCGGCAATATCCACGCGGAAGTTTCAACATCAAAATTGAGTCTTGTTGACAGCCACACGGAAACAAAAAAAATTAAAAGATACATAGACCAAGAAATGTGACCGTAGTATTCCCTTCTTTTTTCTTCATAAGCCGAGTTTTTCACAATTATTTTTTTTAGTATTGAAGGGAAAAAAAATCCTTTAAGTATTATCACAATTAGTGCAAAAATGAATGGTTCAAAAAAGAATTCTCTTGAATTAAGCAAAGGAAGAAAGGCCGCAAGCACGCCCTGAATGGCCGCCAGATCCACCAGCCTCTTAGTTGAGTGTGAAAAGAGGAGAAAGAAATTGCAAAATATTATAGCCAGTATGAGAAATTGTGATATAGTCTCCATATCTATCCTTTTAAACTCTGAAAGACAAAAGCCATAATCGCCACCGAAAAAGCCGCCAATAGAAACTGAGGAACTCGCAAAAGCCTAACCCTTGCCATAACAGATTCCACAACTCCGGCCGATATGGCAACAATAGCTAGGCCGCTTATATAAATCAAAGAATCCAGCCAGAAAATTTCGCTATGTCTTGGCATTATTATGGCAGATACGAAAGAGCCTAAAATCCACAATTTAATGGCAGAAGCGTAAAAAATCAAACCTAGATCTGGTCCAGAATTGTCCAGGACCATAACCTCATGTATCATAGTCAGTTCAAGATGTGTATCAGGGTCGTCAAATGGCACTCTGGAGGTCTCACAGAGCATAACAATAAAAAGGGAGAGAACTATTAAAAAAAGCACAGGAGCATTTTCAACCCATAGGACTGGGCTAAGTTTTGAAAAAATTCCATGCACCGAACTTTCCCCAGTTATTTTTGACAGTGTCAGTATAGACATAAAAAAGACTGGTTCAGCAAATACAGCAAATTGCGCTTCTCTTGACGCGCCCATACCTTCGAAAGGCGAGCCAGTATCCATAGCAGATATTATCAGAAGAAAACGCGAAAGCGCCAAAAGATAGACTATAAGTATAAAATCCCCACTGAAACTCAAAAGCCCGCTTTGTCCTCCAAAAGGCATTATCAAAGCCGCAATACAAGAAAGCGCTGCCATAGCGGGAGCGGCTATCCTAAAAATCAAAGTTGTCGTATTAGAATACACTATGCCCTTATTAAAGAGTTTGTAAATATCAAAGTAAAGCTGAAAAATATTTCTCCCCTGTCTCCCGCCAAAAAATGCCTTAACCCTATTTATTATTCCGGGAAGAATAGGCGCGGCAAAAAGAATTATTACAGCCTGTAAAAAAAGTTTTATATTTTCCATAAAATTAAAGCTAACAAAGACAAAAATATGTAAAGAACATACATCCTGAGGTTTCCGCCGTGAATAAAGGAGAAAAAGGATGCCATCTTTCTCATCTTATCAATAGATGGTTTATATAAAGTTTCATAGAAAAAAGCTCTTGGATGGCTTGAATAAGAATTGTCAGAAGGAAAATATCCTCTTATCGCAGGGTATGAAGCCGAGGGCGGATTTATTATTGAAAAGAATTCTATAAGAGGGTTGGCAAATGAAGAACCAGTATATTGTATTTTTGGCGAAGAGGCCAGATATCCGCAATCCCATGTAGGAGCTAAATCCACTCGATTTTCAGATACTATCTTTCTTCTCATGAACATAAAAACTGCAAAAAAGAAAATAGCACATAGATAAGTCCCGGTAAAGAAGATAAAAATTCTAGATATTTCATGCCATACATGAGATTCAGTTAAAATGGGACTAAACTTACTAAACAGAAAATTAAACGAAAAGTACGGCAAAATGCCTATGAGTATAGAGAAAAAAGACAGTATAGCCATACCCGCCCTCATATATTTTCCAGTTTCCACTACGCTTTCTGTTTTTATTTTTCTGGGCGAGCCTAAAAACATCACAGAAAAAGCTTTGGCAAAGCATGCAAGAGCCAAAGCTCCAGTTATGGAAAGCGCCAAAACTGAAAAAACAGTGAAAAGACTGTCTGAAGAAAGAGCTTTAAAGGAGCAATAATAAATTATGAATTCGCTGACAAAGCCATTTAAGAAAGGAAGCCCTGAAATAGCGGCTGAAGCAATGAGAAAGAAAAAAGCTGTCTGAGGCATTTTCCTGGCAAGCCCGCCAAGTTCATCTATTTCCCCTATTCCAGATGCCTGCATTACAGATCCAGCAGACATAAACAAAAGAGATTTGAATATGGCATGATTTAATGTGTGCAAAAAAGCCGCGCAAAAAGAAAGCATTGAGAGTTCATTAAATCCTTTCAAATTAAGCAATATGCCAAGACCCATAGCTATCATTATTATGCCTATATTTTCTATGCTGTGATAGGCAAGAAGCTTTTTTATATTGTGTTGAGCAAGAGCAAAAATTACCCCAAGTATGCTTGAAATTATCCCAATTAAAAGTATCGTCCAGCCCCACGACTGCTGCCATGGTGACAAGAGTGAAAGAGCCCTGAAAATCCCATAAATTCCCATTTTTATCATTATTCCACTCATCAAAGCAGAAACATTTCCGGGAGCGGCAGGGTGGGCCTCCGGCAGCCATATATGTAGAGGAATGAAACCAGCTTTCAAACCGAAACCCACAAGGAAAAAGAAAAAAGCCAAGGTAGAGCCTGACATTGCAGGCGCAAAATTAAAATATGAATCCGAGGTCAAGGAAAAGGCGGCTATAAGAAAAAGAGCCCCTGCGCCATTGGCGCAAAGATATATCAATCCGGCCTTTTGAACCTCCTTTTTTTTGTGGTCTGTCATAACAAGAAAGAAAGAGGAAAAAGCCATAAGCTCCCAAAAAAGCAGGAACAGAAAAGCATTCTTTGAAAGCAAAACTCCACACATAGAGAAGACCAAAATATGAAAATTCATCCAGAAAAAATTCAGCTGTTTTTTCTCTTCCATCTTTTTAAGGTAATCATTACCATATATTGAAACTGCGACAACAATCAAATAGAGCGCAAGAAGAAAAAAACAAGACACATAGTCCAAGCGGAAATAAGTTAGAAAAGATGAATTATTTATTGGGGAAAATTTACCACCATAGGAAAGTTCAGCTAAAGCTCCCCCAAAACCTATTAGAGAGGCAAAAAAAGAAATTACTGAATTGATGAAATTTACTTTTCTATATTTTGAAAAAACTGATAAATTCAAAAAAGCGGCAAAAAGAAAAATCAAAGAAGATGCAATAATTATTGCCATACATGTCTATTAAGTTTCCTATATGACAATTGTACAATTTTTTAGAACTCTAGTTAAAGTAGAGCATAAGTTTGTTTGGGTTTGGTGGTTTGTCTTTTTTGCTCTTTTACACTTAAGCGCAGTGGAATCTTGTATCCATTCTCCTTTCAAGTCAAACCTTCAGCTAATTCTCTAATCCTCTGATTATCTATTGAATTTTTTTATAGTCTGACATTGTGTCAAAATCTCGAATTATTCCTTCATCCTCAACAATTATTTCTTTTATTTCCACATCAGGATGATGTGTGACCCAGTGCAATCCCTTTTCAAGTGCGCCTATCATGCAAAGCTTTCTAAATTTCTGAGGTATCACTATCGGATGACCTCTCTTATATTTTTGATCCCCCTCGAGTTTTTTTAGAAATTTAGGGATTATTATTCGGTCTGGATTCTCAGCGGAAAAAGAGGCTATTTTCCAATATGTCTCTTCTTTTATTAGAGGTTGATCCACAAGACATATCATTATATCACCCTCTGGCATTGAAGAAGCTGCAATGCGGAGGGAATGAAGCTGTCCTAATTGAGGCTTGTCATTAAAAAAAATTTTTTCTCCTGAGGGCTGCCAGTATTTAAGGATTTCTTCTCTGTCTTTTCCAAGAACGACAGATATTTCTTTTACCCCCGCTTTTTTTATTGAGGAAATTATTATGTCAATAAATGTTCTGCCTTTTAATTCAAGAATCGCTTTGGGTTTCCCCATTCTTGATGAATTGCCGGCGGCAAGTAATATGGCAGAAAGCATCTATCTAAGTCCCGCTTTTTTGTAAAGTTTCACAGCTACTTTATCAGCTTTTCTTTTGAGTTCCAATTCATCTATATTTTTGAGCATTCCATCCTCCACTAAAATTTTGCCATTAACTATAGTGTATTTTGTTCTCTGTGATGTGCCGCAGAAAAGAAGTGAAGCGATAGGATCTGATATTGAGCCTGCGTAGTCCAGTTTATTTATATCAAATATAGCCAAATCCGCAGCCTTGCCAACCTCAATTGTTCCTATATCATTTCTCCCCAAAGTCTCAGCGCCGCCTTTTGTGGCAAGTTTCAAAGCCTCTCTGGCGCTCATTGAGGATACACCAGACTTTACTCTTGAAACAAGCATAGCCTGTCTGGCTTCGGCAAGCATATTGGATGAATCATTGGAGGCAGAACCGTCCACTCCCAATCCAACAGGTACGCCTTTGTCTAAAAACATTCTGATTGGAGCTATTCCAGAGCCAAGCCTGAGATTTGAGCAAGGACAATGGGCCACAGCAGTCTTGGTCTTAGCCATTTTATCAGCCTCTTTTTCATTTATAAAAACGCTGTGAGCAAACCAGCTTCTCCCATTTTCAAGCCAGCCCACACTCTCCATATATTCAAGAGGCCTCATCTTATAAACTTTTTTGCAGTATTCGTCTTCATCGGCTGTTTCAGCTAAATGAGTGTGCATTCTCACATCCATTTTCTCAGCCATTTCAGCTGTCAGCTTCAAAAGCTCTGTTGTAACTGAAAATGGCGAGCATGGGGCCATAGCGATATTTGTCATAGCAAATTTATTCCTATCGTGATATTTTGAGATAATCCTTTGACAGTCCTTCAATATGAAATCCTCTTTTTGAACCACTTCATCTGGCGGCAGTCCACCATTTGAGCGTCCGCGAGACATTGAACCTCTGGTAGCGGTAAATCTTATCCCGATTTCTTTCGCAGCTTCTATTTCCGCATCTATAAATCTGTCGCTTCCCTTAGCAGGGAAAAGATATAAATGATCTGAACTTGTGGTGCATCCTGTCAGAAGTAATTCTCCAAGTCCAGTCATTGCGCTTATATATATGGCGTCTTCGTCCACATATTTCCAAATATCATATAGATAAACCAACCAGTCAAAAAGCTTCGCATCCTGAACAGCTGGTAAATTTCTTGTCAGAGTCTGGTATAGATGGTGATGTGTATTCACCATGCCGGGCATTACAATACAATTTTTTGCGTCAATAACCTTTTTTGCTTTGAGGCGAATATTCTTTCCTATTTTTTTTATCTCTGGACCTTCTATGTAAATGTCGCAATCTTTCAGCTCTCTTCCCTTATCATCCATTGTAACCAAAAAGGAAATATTCTTAATTAGAATCGAATCCATAAGATCCTCCTTAAAAATTAAATCTGATCCAATCTATTCTTTCAAAGCTTGCCTTTCTTTGGCTGTCCTTTCTCTCATAGTTAGCGCTCCAGTGAAACATTTCTGAGCGCATATGGAACATCCTACACATTTTGAAGGATCAAAATGAGGTATGCCCTTTTTATCAAGAGACACTGCCAGATATCCGCAATACGCGCAATTGCCACAATGAGCGCAAAGCTCTGCATTGACCTGAGGAATTTTCTTCTCGGCCGATAAATCCATAAAACCTGTTACTATTTGAGGACGAGCTATACCTATCAACTGCTTTACAGAGGAAAGCCCCTTCTGCTCTAAGAGATGGCTTAAACCAGAATTTAACTCGTCTATTATGCCATATCCATATTTCATAACCACAGTACAAAACTGAACAGTTGAAGCTCCCATAGCAAGAAAATGAGCGGCCTCTTTATAGTCCATAGCTCCGCCATTGCCTGAGATAACAATATCTATTTTTGACACTTTAGAAATTGTCAGATTACTTATGGGCGACACACCTTCGCCGCTCATACCTATTACAATGCCCTCATCCCATTTTTTTTGTTTTCCAAAAGAAGGTCTAAATGCCAGAGCCGGAAAGGAATTAGCCAAAGT
Source organism: Candidatus Avelusimicrobium gallicola (assembly GCA_020722185.1). Classification (GTDB taxonomy): domain Bacteria; phylum Elusimicrobiota; class Elusimicrobia; order Elusimicrobiales; family UBA9959; genus JAAYVI01. Next base: position 29,552 of record DYLH01000003.1, read on the forward strand.
TATGCCTGCTTTCTTGTTGGGATATTTATCATAAACTTTTTTTATTGCTTCAACTATCTGGTAAATTGAGGTAACAGCTCCGGTAAGCTTGAAAAGCTTTGGTATATCAGGACTTGAAACCTGCATAACCCAATCTATTATTTTGGCGGACAATTCGGGGTCTTGGGAAACTATATCTCCCTTTGTGCCATCCCCCCCTTGAGGACAAGAAAGACTGTATTCTATAACCATAGCTCCAGCTTTTTCAAGTTTGAGAGTGTTGTTCTGCCAGCCTTTTCTGTCAAAGTCATCATTGCCTGTCACCGGACCGCCTGTTGAAGCGCCAGTAAGCCTGTCTGGGAATTCTTCTCTCAGTCGCTTTATCTCTTCGCAAACTCTATCAAGGCTGTGGCCAGAAACATTGTCGCTATTGCCATATGTGGAGTCATTGAATTTAAACATATATTCGCCAGGGATATGTATGGGAACGCCATCAAAAGCAGTTTTCATTATTACGCCGGGCCAGCCAGCTTCATAGGCTTTTTTTACTTGCTCATATCCGTCTGAATGCGGCGCGGCTGAAATCAAAAAAGGAGATGACATTTTTATCCCAAAAAAATCAGTTTCAAGGCTAACTGGAAGCATATCCCTACCCTCAAGGACATGCCTGCTCTTTACATTGTTCTCCACTTTTATGTTTTTGCCATTGATAAAAGCGTCAGCCTCGATAGCGGCATTTTTTCCACTGGCAACGCATTCCACAACAGTTGAAGCCCCATTTTTCACATCGCCGGCATAAAAAATACCCGGTATTTTTTTAATATCAAAAACAGGCACATTTTTTATCGCCAAAATCACAATATCAAAATCGTTTCTAATCTGTTCGCTTCCCTTAATATCTGCGGATTTTTCGTCAAGCCTTACCACTTTTATTCCATTGACCTTTCCACCTTTAAGCAATATAGCTATTATTCTGCTTTTCGCATTGATATTTATTCCTCTATAAAGTAAGTCTTGAAGCTCTTTTTTGGGCAATTGTATATCGCCTATATTTTTCCTCGTAAAGATTTCTGCTTTGACTGCGCCAGCATTCAGAGCTTCCATTGCGCAGTCAGCCGCCACCGCGCCACCGCCTATGACAGCGATATTTTTGCCTTTCAATTTCATTTTTTTAATATTGCGCAAAAATTCAAGACCTTCTATTCCCTTTTCTTCGTTGGGGATATTCAGCTTTATTTGCTTTTCAACGCCAGCCGCTATTATCACAGCATCATATGAGGAGAGGAGTTTTTCAGGCTCTTTTACATCCTTTTTAAAGAATTTTATCTCACCAAGTTTCTGGATAAATTCTAAATCTTTTTTAAGCATATCCTTGGGCAATCTTTCATCCGGAATAAGATTGGCAACACCGCCCATTTCTTTGCGCTTATCATATACATCCACTCTATAACCTTTTTGCGCAAGCACTGCATAAGCGCCAAGTCCTGCCGCTCCAGAACCAATTACTGCAACTTTTTTCCCATTTAATTCAGGTTTTTTAAATTCTGGCATGACCCCCAATTCTCTGGCCTTTTTTATTATAGTGGCCTGCACTGGCTGTATCTCTATTGGATTGTCAAAAAGTTTTCTTGAACATGCTTTAACACAAAACCAGTCGGGGCACACAGCTCCACAAACTCCACCCAGTGGATTGGCAGCCATTATGAGTTTAGCGGCTCTCTTAAAGTCGCCTTTTTCGCCATTTCTAACTGCCATGATGAAATCTGCAGGAGAACAATTTACAGGGCAAGCTTCCATACATGGTTTTTCTTTGCAATAAAGGCATCTATCAGCCTCAGATTTAAGTTTAGCCAAAGACAAAAATTCTTTCTTTTTCATAGTTTTCTCCATTAAAACTCGCATTACCCACAAGCGCATGAGAGCGCCAATCACAGAAACTCAGTCAAATTGAACTATGCTTTCTAATCACCGATTCAGACACTTAAACACCTGACAGGTATTTTTGCCACACTTTGCAGTGTTTGGGCGTCTGCAATTCTCTCTTCTCAACTTATTTTACATTTTTGTCATTGATAATTGAATTATTTTTTCTAATAATATAGATATGTCTTTTGGTTTTTTTACAAAGGAGACAAAATGAAAAATGATATTCTAATAAAGAACGCTCTTGTATGGAGCGAAGGGCGACTTCTCAAAGATCGCTTGATTTTCATATCGGAAGGGAAAATAAAAAAGATAGGCGCGCCCGGTTCAATCAAAGAAAAAGTTTCAAAAATCATAGATGCCGCAGGGAAAATAGTTCTCCCAGGATTTATAAACTCTCATATGCATTTTTACAGCACTTTCGCCCGCGGCATATACAATATAAAACCATCCACAAATTTCAATCAAGTCCTTGAAAATCTCTGGTGGAAACTGGACAAGAAACTGACGGATGAAGCAAATTATTACAGTGCGCTTTTTCCATTAATAAATGCCATAAGGAAAGGTACAACCACATTTATAGATCATCAGGCAAGTCCATTTGCGATAAGAGGATCTCTTTCTAAAATAGAAAAAGCCGTCAGGGATACGGGGCTGAGAGCTTGTCTTTGTTATGAGGTTTCAGATAGAGATGGCTATGAAAAAGCCCAAGAGGGCATTGAGGAAAACATTGATTTTATAGAACGCGCGCAAAACAAGAAAGATAATTTTATAAAAGCTCTTTTTGGACTTCATGCTCAATTTACTATTTCAGATAAGACTCTTGAAAAAGCTTCCCATTACGGCAAAGAGTTAAACTGCGGCTTTCACATACACTGCGCTGAAGCCAAATCAGATCAAATAAACTGCCAAAAAAATCACAAGATGAGTGTGGTAAAGCGACTTAAAAAATTTAATATACTTGGCAATAAAACTATACTTGCTCATTGCGTTCATATAAGTGAAAAAGAAATGGACTTAATAAAAGAATCGCAGAGCGCAGTAGTCCACAATCCCCAGTCAAACGCAAACAATTCTGTGGGGATAGCCGACATAGTAAAAATGAGCAATAAGGGTATACTTCTTGGACTTGGCACAGACGCTATGACTGTAAATATGCTTGAAGAATTGAGAAGTGGATTATGGCTACAACATTTAAAAAACAATCCCTCAATGGGTTTTGTGGAAATCAGCAAAGCATTAATGGAAAATAATGCGAAAATAGCAAATAGATATTTTGAAAAAATAGGCATCATAAAGGAAGGATTTTGCGCGGATATAATTTTAATAGACTATTATCCACCCACACCCATTGAAACTGAAAATTTCTACGGCCATCTTATTTTTGGCATATCACAAAGCGAAGTTGACACCACAATAGTAAATGGCAAGATCTTGATGGAAAATAAAAAGTTGAAAATAGGCATTGATGAAAGAGAGCTTTCAAAAGAATCTATAAAGTTATCTCGCTCAATCTGGAAAAAGCTCTAGAAGTAGTAAGCGGTGAAAAAGACATTACTCCGAAAGTTCAGAAGTTATATATAAAATTCCAACCTTTAAACTTAATATCTATGTCATTGTATTTTGAGAGGCTCAGTAATGTCTGAAATGCCTTAAATGTGTTAAAACCATAGATATGTTTCTCTTGTCGCAAAATTCTATACACTCTTCATCGGAAACAATGTTGCCGGGCTGAATTATAGCTGAAATATTAAAATAGGATAACTGCGATATAGATTTAAAATTCAAGGCTCCATTTGTGGCAAGGACAAATTTTTTGGATTCAAACACAGGACTTTTATATTTTAATTTTTCAACTAAAACCTTTATCGCGTCATACACAGAGGGCTGAGGCCCAGAAATAGCCAGAGTTGAATTTTCAGAAAATAAAACAGCAGAATATGCCCTTGAATATTTGGAAATCAAAGCCGCATAACTTAAATCTCTAACTTCTTCCATTAAAGGTTTTCTTTGAGTCACAATTTTATACTTGCTCATTATATCGGTATCATCCTTTTCTTCAATGGCAAACCCAGTTCCTAGATCAAAAAAATTCACATTGCCGGCTGTGGATATGAATACCGGCGTTTTTATGAGCTTTAAATCAGGCTTCTTTTTCAATATGTCGAGCGCGCTTTTTTGATAATCTGGAGCTGAAATGCATTCTATGTATTCTTCTGAAATATTTATAGCCGTTTTTTCATCAATTGACCTGTTAAAAGAGCATATGGCTGCATAGCTTCCCATTTTGTCGCTTTTCAGGGCTTTTTCAAAAGCTGATGAAATTTTATCTGAGACTGAAAAAGCCACCAGATTACAATGTTTGGAAATAGCGCAGGCAGGCTCATTGACCGAAGAGAGCAATTCATTTAAAAGATAAAGGTCTAAATAGTGATTCAAGTTTAGGCATTCTCCTTTTATCAAGGAACTTTCAAAAACTCCCTTTTTATTACCAGAATCAAATGAATAAATTCCGGCCTTTTGATGAGAATTTTCGCCATATTTTAGAGTCAAAAATTTTTCAAGTGGGAGGGCAATTTTTCTTTCTGAAAGTGAAATATTTTTAAACAAAGCTCTGGAAAGGCGCGCTTCATTATAGGCTAGAAGATTTAAAGCTTTTGATGCATAAAATTTTTTAATTTCTATGGGAATTTCTTCTCCGAAAATTTTTATTTTATCCATAATAGCATCATAGTCTGAAATATCGGAGATTATTAGAATATTTTCATAGTGTTGAGCAGCAAATCTTATTAGATTGGCATTTTCCATGCCAAGAAATTCTATTTTTTCGTCTATAATTTCTGGCAGATCAGATATTATTATGTCCGGGCTTTTTAAATAAAAATTTCCATAACTGTAATGCCCATTTTTTATGGCTTCTGTAATGACAAGATGGATGCCACTTTTATCAACAATCTCATAGACATCTATGTTTTTCTTTTTAAGCTCTCTGGCGGAAGAACCATAGGCATATATTTCATAGTTTGATTTTTCAAGAAAAGACGCTATTTTCTCAAGATCTTTTTTTTCGTAAACACTTATGAAAGCTATTTTCTGCTTCATACCATTTCCCACTGCTCTATTCATCGCCTTCCATAGATATTAGTTTCATAAATTCTTCTTCATTTATTATTTTTATTCCAAGTTTTTTGGCTTTTTCAAATTTAGACCCCGGATTTTCACCCACCACGACATAGGAAGTCTTAGCAGATACGCTGGAGCTTTCTTTTCCGCCAAGAGATATAACTTTTTCGCCAGCCTGCTGGCGAGTCATAGATTTTAGTTCTCCTGTAAATACAAAGGTCATACCTTTCAGTTTTCTATTCTCTGACTGATTGGAGATATAACTCATATTGAGACCCATCTCTTTGAGCTTTAAAATTAAATTTTTGACACTTTCCTGAGAAAAAAATTTCACTATAGAATCAGCTATGATAGGGCCAACTTCTTCTATAGATGAGAGATTTTCAAATGAAGCTAAAATCAAATTATCCATATTGAAAAATCTCTCTGCCAGTATAAGTGAAAGTTTTTCTCCAACATGTCTTATTCCAAGCCCAAAGATCAATTTGTCCAAATTTCTCTTTTTGCTTTCTTGAATCTCTTTCAGAATATTTTCAGCTTTTTTGTCTTTAAATAAAGGCAAAGTCAATAAATCCTCTTTTGTAAGATTGTAAATATCTGAAAAACTCAAAACCATTTTTCTATCTACTAAAATATTTATTATGCTTTCGCCAAGCCCCTCTATATTCATTGCGGCGCGAGAAGCAAAATGAAACAGAGCTCTCTTAATTTGAGCGGGACAGGATGGATTGATACATCTTAAAGCCACTTCATCTTGCGATTTATATACTCTAGAATTACACGAAGGACAAAACTCTGGTTCTTTTATTTCTATTTCCCCACCCTGTCTTTCCTCTTTTAGGACTCTTACAACTTTTGGTATGACCTCACCTGCCCTTTCAATTAAAACTATATCGCCTATTTTCAAATTCAATCTTTTTACTTCGTCAAAATTATGCAAAGTTGAATTGGAAATTATTACACCGCCACATTTAACTGGTTCTAGTTCAGCTACGGGGGTTATAATCCCTGTTCTCCCAACTGAAAAACTTACATTTTTAACTTTTGTTTTAACTTGCTGGGCGGGATATTTGAAGGCAATGGCCCATCTTGGACTTTTGGCGGTAAAGCCAAGAGTATTTCTAAGTGAAGCTGAATCCACTTTGACTACAAGTCCGTCTATCTCGTATGGAAGTTCAAATCTCTTTGTTTCATATTCTATGTAAAAAGAAATTATCTCATCTAAATTTTTACAAATCTTTCTAACTTTTGTAACTGGGAAACCAAGTTTTTGACAAAATTCAAGATATTCCCAATGTGAGGAAGGGATGTCAATTCCACGACAAGAGCCGCTTGAATGAACAAAAAACTTGAGACCTCTTTGAGCTGTAATTTCTGGAGATTTCTGCCTTAGCGATCCCGCCGCGGCATTCCTTGGATTGGCAAAGAGGGGCAAAGAAGAATTTGACTGCAAGGAATTGATTCGCTCAAATTCTTTTTTGTCCATATATACCTCGCCTCTAACTTCCAGATATGATCCCTTTGCAAGAGGTATAGATAAAGGAATACAATTAATAGTTCTAACATTGGCTGTTACATCTTCTCCAATCTTTCCATCCCCGCGCGTGGATGCCCTGAAAAATAAGCCGTCTTTGTATTCAATGGAGCAAGACAAACCGTCTATTTTTGCCTCAATAACGCAATCAAAATTCCCTATATTAGACAATATTCTTTCATACCATTTGGAAAACTCTTCCGGCGAATAGCAATTGTCAAGCGAAAGCATGGATATTTCATGCCCCACAGGAGAAAAATTTGAGACTGCAATACCGCCGACTCTGGATGTTGGGGAATCAGGACTTACAAGGGAAGGGAATTGCGCTTCAAGAGATTTAAGCCTGTTCATGAGAGCATCAAATTCCGCATCAGTTATCTCTGGCGCGTCAAGAACATAATAGAGGCGCTCATGTTTTTTTATAAGCTCTCTGAGAGAATTTATTTCAGACGCAGCTTCTTTTTCTGTCATTTTAACTTGGCAAGATTTGCTACAGTATCTAAAACCCCGTTTATAAATCTGGGACCTTTTTCTTCATCTGGAGAGTAATACTTAGCTATTTCTATAGCTTCATTTATTATTATAGGGACAGAGGCATGTTTAAGCACTGTCATTTCGCAGGTAGCCATTCTCAATATTGCTCTATCTATCGCATAAAGGCGAGAAGTATCCCAACGCTTTGAAGCATCAGAAATAGTTTCATCTACAAATTTTATATTTGTTACTGTTTTTTTGACAAGATCTTCGTAAAAAGAATATACCTTTTCTTCAGACATAACCCCCATATTATCCTGATATTTGATATACCCATCAAGTATGTCTTCTAAAGAGAATTTCCCGACATCGTATAGATACAGGGAAACCATGCAGTGTATTCTAGCTATTCTTCTTTTTGAAAAATTCATTTCAATGACCTTGTTATAAATACCAACACTTCTCATTTAATTATAGCAAAAATCAAAGGTATAACTGCAAAATATCCATATGTTTTGACTTTTGTATAAATTTACGCTAAAATTTTTCAATGGACAAAAAATACTTTCTTGTTCTTTCATTAATACTCCCCCTCGCTTGCCAAACACAAAAAAGCGTTGGAGAAGCGACGACTGAGGTCTCGCTAAACCTAAAGGAGATAAAACCTGATATGGAAAAACTTATTAATCCGGAAAAAGCAAATGAGAAAGCCCCAGAGAAATTCCAGGTAGAGTTTAAAACAACCAAAGGCAATTTTACTATAGAGGTTCAAAGGGCATGGTCGCCAAATGGAGCTGACAGATTTTTCAACCTCGTAAAGGCCGGTTTTTTTAATGATATAGCTTTTTTTAGAGTACTCGACGGCTTTGTAGCCCAATTTGGAATACATGGCAATCCAGAGGTAAGCGCTGTGTGGAGAAATCAAAATATACCAGATGATCCTGTTATTGAATCAAATCTAAAAGGCACAATCAGTTTCGCCACAGCGGGACCAAATACCAGAACAACTCAGTTTTTTATAAATTACGCTGACAATACACGACTTGACGATATGGGTTTTTCCCCATTTGGAAAAGTTGTCAAAGGCATGGAAGTTGTGGAAAAGCTTTATTCTGGATATGGGGAAGGCGCGCCCAATGGAGATGGGCCGAATCAAGGACAGATACAGATGTCCGGGAATCAGTACCTAAAATCTGAATTTCCAAAACTTGACTATATAATATCAGCATCGATATTATAAACATTGATTGGGAAATAAATAAGCCCCGCTTTTAAGCGGGGCTTATTATTTGAATTCTTATTTTTATGGAACTCTGTTTAGATGAGCAAAAAAGTACTTTTCTATTATGGAAGAAAACCAGCTCTGTTGAGGAACTAGCTGTTTTTCACTGGTTATTTTGACTGCTTGCGTATCTATATCTTTCTCAAAAACTCTGTCAAGATATGAAGCTGCTTCTTTATCTACGATATTGGCATTCAACTCGCTATCATATCTCTCTCCTCTTGGATGAAGATTGTAAGAACCTATTGAAACAAATGTTCCATCTACAATCATAAATTTTGAATGCAGTGTATCTCCTTTCTTCAAATATATAGAAGCTCCAGCTTTGAAAAGAGGCAACATACTTTTCATTGATATATCACTGACAGATTTAGCTTCGGGATCTATGCTATCTTTGGAGTTTGTGAATATATTTACTTCAACACCTCTGCTTCTTGCTTCAAGAAGAGCTTGAGTGAGAGCTGGTATCGGAACAAAATAGGCGTTTTCTATATTTATTTTCTTATTTGCGCCTCTTATTGCCTTTATTATTGAGGCGATGATATCTGTGCCCTGAGCTATTGGAGGATTTGAATATGAAAAAGACACCATAGCATTTCCAATCTGAGAATTTGAGGTAATTATAGATTCAATTTTTTTGTAGTGTAGAGAGTTTTTCTCAACTTCCAAATTCCATATTTTCGAAAAAAATTCCCCCGCTTTTGAGACAGCAGGACCCATTATTAAAACATCTGTATCCCTCCATTTAAGACCATTCGGATCTTTGTGTGAATAAGGATCGCCAAAATTCATTCCTCCCATTATCACATACTGACCATCAATCACTATCATTTTTACATGCCATATGTCGGCGCCACGTCCCTTTTCCCTGAACTTAATAATCTCAAGCCCAGCTTCTTCCATTCTCTTTACCACTGAAACACCATGGCTGTTTATTACTTTTGCATCGAGGATTATTTTGACATCTACCCCCTGTTTTTTCTTTTCAACAAGCATGTTTAAAGCATCTTCGCCAGTTATGTCATCGTAAAAAGCCCATGTGGTTATATAAACGCTTTTTTTAGCGTTCTTTATTAGATAATCCTTGTACTTGAAAGATTCCTCCCCATCTACAAGAAACTTTATGCTATTGCCTGAAGTAAATGCTGACCCAGCAACCTTTTCCAATTCACTTAAAAAACCGCTAGATTCAAAAAGAGTTCTCTCTGAAGGATTGCCTGGCTTAAATTGTGTAGAATTTGTTCTTGCCAGAAGATTTTTAGAAATATCCTCAAACGATGGAGCCCCGCTTGAAAAGAATCCAGAATCTGCTATTTGCGCGCCGATTGTATTCCATATAGTTAAAACATATCCCCAATAGATATTGGCCTCTTCTGAAGTAGATAGGACAGGTGGTTTTGGGAAATTATTTGAATTGAGCGAAGGCTCCGGTATTGGAATATGTTTGGTTTTATCGACAAAAATATTAGAATCTAAAACAGGAGAAGGAAGATTCATTTCGGAAGAATAATTTTTGGATGCAGGAAAATCTTCGTAAACGGAAACACCCATAGCTTCAGCTGTTTTCTTTATTCTAGTCTCTATATCCGCTTTTGGCTGAGCATGGGAAGTTGAGATTACTGATAAGATTATGGAAATGAACAATATGTTTTTTATCATAGTTTAAATTATATTAGTGAAAAAGGATTTTCAAAAGTGTCAAAAATCCTATTTTTATTTGATTATTTGGACGATTTTTTATAGGACCTTAGACCCGCCACCTCAGGAGAGCATATTTCATTGACACCTAATCTAGATCTAGCGGATTTATGGGCTTGGATTTGTCCCCAGATTCTTCTATCTTTTTCTTATTTTCATCAAATTTCTTTTCCAGATCTTTCTGCCTTTCCTTAAGGTCATTTTGCGCGCTATCGAAATAGCCATTGAGTTTTTCTTTTTCACTCTTCATTTTTTTCATCATTTCCTTTATTGGATCCGCTGTTTTTATATCTGGTTTTTCATAATGTTTAATGACCTTGCCAGTTTTCCTATCTATCTCAATTCTCAATCCGCATTTAGGACAATCTATAAGAAAAGTTTCAGACATACAATTCTCCTGTTTTCTAATTCCTTATTTTATATTCCATATTTTGTGAAGCTGTGGCAAAAGCCTAGCGCCCTTAAGATGATAAGCTTCTCTATAAAATTTGTCATAAGCTGAAAAATTCCTTTTTTTCAAAAATTCACCACTTTCCGGTTGTATAAAAAAGTTTGTTTCAGGCAATATCTTTTTTACAAGTCGAGCCGCTTTTTTAAATTCACTTATGGGTGTATTTAATGAAACTACCACCTTAACACAGGCTTTTTTCCCACACATAGAGATAAATCTCTCATGTATTTTCCACATATCAACTCCCGTTTGTGAAGGAAATTTTATATCAGCCGATATATGATGAATATGCTTGATAACTTTTTTAAGATTTTCTGGCAAGGTGCCATTTGTCTCCAATCTAAATATAAATTTCTTTTTTAAAAGTTTTAGGCAAATTTCTTTTATAAAATCGCAATAAAGCAATGGCTCTCCTCCAGTAAACGAAATTGCTTTTGTCTTGTATTTAAAGGAAAGTTTTCTTATAATCGAAATGACATCAGAGATAGAAAGTTCTTTGCCTTTTTCTCTCGAGGCAGGCTCATCGCAATACGTACATCTCATATTACATCCAGAAAACCTTACAAAAATTTGCTTCTCCCCCGCAAAAAGTCCCTCCCCTTGCCATGAACAAAATATTTCGCTTATTGGCGCTTTCTTTTCTTTCATAGATATAACAATCATAACTCTAGGGCTGGATCTTTGACACCTGCTTCTTCAAATCCCTTAGCTCTCAACTTACATGAATCGCAATATCCGCATGGTTTTTCCCCGCCACTATAACAAGACCATGTGTATTTCAAAGGAACTTGAAGTTTCAAAGCAAGACGGACTATCTGAGCTTTGCTTTTGTGAATTATTGGGGTCAATATCTTTATCTTTTTCCCCAAAGTTGGATTTTTGGTCCCAAGATTTACAGCTTTATTTAGCACTTTATAGAAATCTGGACGGCAATCAGGATATCCTGAGTAGTCTATAGCATTAGGACCCATAACTACAGCTTCAGCGCCTATAGCGTCTGCAAGTGAGATTCCTATGGAAGCAAACATCAAATTTCTTCCCGGAACATATGTAGAAGGAATATCTGTTTTTTTTATGCTTCCCTTAGGAATTTTCTTATTTTTGTCGACTAATGAGCTTGTCTTAAGCCATGGTAAGGAAAGGTTTAATTCAATGAGCGGCACATTCAAAATAGAAGCTATTTTTTTTGCGGCTTTATTTTCTCTGTCATGTCTTTGTCCATAAAAAAAAGAAATGGCAGTGCATTTATATTCTTTACTTATAGCCCAGGCAAGGCATGTGGATGAATCCAAACCGCCAGAAAAAAGAACAACAGCTTTCTTCATTTTCCGTCCCCAATGACATTAAACACTCTGGCGCTTATTCCTGAAAGCAGGGCAGATGGCAAAACTTCTAAATTTCCCATGTTCATTATTATCTCCAAGTCTTTTTTTGCAGTTTGAGGTTTAAAATTCATCAATTCAAGTATCCTTCCGGTTTTATGGATATCAAAAATTATTTCCCTATCAACAGAGTTTTCAATTATAGATTTATGGAAAGCCTCAGCCGCTATGAAATCCTCGACATGATTTCTGTTGTAGAAAATGCAAGCTGGAACTATGAGTATATCATCCTCTCTTTGACTTAGATAAGAAAGTAATTGAGGCAGATTATGAAAACCTGCTATAAGAATTTCTTTTGCTCTACTACAAGCCATAACAGCCCTAGAACCAGAATTAGTCACAACTATGGCTGGTTTAAGCGGATGAGATTCATTTAAAGCCTGGAAAGGAGAATTGTCGAATTTTTCAATATCTTCTATATTAATTTCAGAGAAAAATTCTGACTCTGGATTATTTCTATAAAACAATATAGCTTCTTCTTTAGACTTAAAAACTTTTATATCCTTTTTACCTGATTTAATAAGGCAGGCAATAGTGCATGAAAATCTGAAAAGATCTATGACTATGGCAGTAGATGTAAAATTAAAGACTTCTTCTTTGTCAAAGGCAATTCTAACTTTTTTCATATTGGAGACCAGTTTTCCTCTACTGGTTTTTTATTTGCTTTATCTTTATCAACATATTTAATAGCCATTCCACTTAAATAACATTCCAAAGGCAGATCTGGATTGAGGTTTTTATCATAAGAGGAAATAGAGTAGACAAGAGCGTCTGCACCCATCTTAGCCGATTTAGACAAGGCCAAATCAACTTGTTTAGCGTCTTCTTTTGGCGAACAAAAATATCTTTCACTATGAAGTATGGCTATGGCGCCAAAGGGCTTTTTCACTGCATTTCTATCAGTAAAAATTTCTATTTTTGATTTTTTAACTGGAGAAAACCATGGCCCAACCTGTATAACATCAATTCTCTGCATTGCGCAAGAAACAAAAAGAAAAAATATGAATCCCAAAAACTTATTCATTTTCACTGGGGCAGTTTTATTCCTAAGTCCTTACAAATTTTTTTAACTGAAAAATCCGCTATTTCATTATGTCTTGTTACAGGTATCTCTTTTTTATTTGCCGGATTTAAAAAAATTGAATACTTACCGCCTTCTCTTACCAAAACACATCCTTCTTTAACAAGATGTCTTATAAGATCTTTCCTTTTCATATAACCTCCCAATAGGGCTTTGGTCAATTTCTATCAAATTTGCCAGCTAATTTCCAAAAATAAACTCCGTCCTTACCCTGGAATATTTGAAGAATATATATTGTTCCATCCTCATTTTCAAGCACAAGCAAACTTTTTCCGCCATCCATTAAGGTTCCCTTTACTTTACCATAATAATTTGGGATAAAACTATCATATCCTTTTGACTGATCCTCATTACTGCTATAATCTAGATTGGCATAGGAGTCACTCTCCATAACATCAGTCATAACCTCAGAGTATTCATCATCCCCAACATCTTTGTTAGCATTTTTTGCTGAAATTGACGCCGTGCTGATGTTAATAGCAGAAGAAGTTTTATTTACTCCTTTTTTATCGATTGCCAAAACATCCTTTTTATTATCAAAATCTGCCTGTGTATTTTTGACAGCCTCATTTTTTTTCACTATACTTGCGTTATTTTTTGTGGCAGAATCTTTTGTAGTTTGGGCGAAAGTCGACATAACTAAAAAAAGCATAAAAAAAGAAATAATTTTATTCACAAGACCTCCTAAAATCTTTTCAACCTTACCGACTTTATATTTAGCCCCAGAAGCTTTCTAGCCAGATACTTAAACTTATCGGGAGCATCACTTACAACAAAAATTTCCTTTCCCTTCTTCTTTCTAGATAATATACCTTTTGCATATAGATCTTCCTTCAAAAATTTTGCAACACTTTCAGCTGAGTCTATTATCTTATATCCTGATAGGAAAGAGGAAATTTTCTTTTTGAGCATTGGGTAGTGAGTGCATCCAAGTATTAAAACACCGCGTTTTTTTTCTTTTAACTCGAAAAGGTATTCATATATAATTTCATCTGCTATTTTTTTGTCTGACCATCCTTCTTCAACAAGCGGGACAAACAGCGGACAGGCCTTTTGAAAAACTTTAAAAGAAGGATTTATCCTTTTCAACTCTTTTTCATAAGCTTTGCTATTTACCATAGCAGTGGTCCCTATTACCGATATATTGCCAGACACTGCGGCTCCGGCAGATTCTATGGCGCCCGGTTTTATAACCCCTATGACTGGAACTTTTGAAAATTTTTCTACCTCTTTTAATGCTATTGCAGAAACTGTATTACAAGCTACAACTATGGCTTTTACATTGAGAGACTTAAACCAAACTGAAATTTCAGACGCAAATTTTTTCACTGCGAGTGGAGACTTTGTTCCATATGGAACTCTTGCCGTATCACCAAAATATATCAAATCTTCATTTGGCAGCATTCGCCTTATTTCTTTCAAAACAGTAAGTCCACCAATCCCAGAATCAAAAATTCCTATTGGGCGATTATTTAATCCATTCTTTTTTTCTCGCATATTCTTTTAACCCTTCATAAATGGCTTGTGCAACCTTTTTTCTGACTTTTGGATTATTCATATTCTTCTGATCTGTGGGATTAGTCATAAAACCTGTTTCCACAAGTATGCCAGGGCAATAACTTCCTCTCAAAACATAGAAGGCAGCTTGTTTTATGCCCCTATTTTGAAAGGGAGTCTTTTTTTCCATAGCTTTTGAAACATAGGACGCCAATAAACTTCCCTCATTTATATACTCATTGCGGGCAAGGGAATGCAAGATAAGAGCTGCCGAATCATACACTTTACTATCATCTTCAAGCGCTATAACAGAGTTTTCATAATCTGCGACTTCAGCAGACCACGGATCACTGGCTTTTTCGGAAAGAAAATATATTTCAAAACCTTTTTCTTTTGAGTGTCTCGAAGCATTGGCATGTATGGATATAAATATATCGGCATTCTTATCATTTGCTATACGAGATCTTTCATTTAGAGGAATGAATACATCATTGTCTCTAGTGATAATTGGTTCAAAATATTGATTCAACGATAACAGTTTATACAATTCTTTCGCTATACTTAAGTTTATGTCTTTTTCCTTCATACCGAAACATCTCTTTCCGCCCGGATCCTTGCCCCCATGACCCGGATCTATTATTATTATCTTTTTTGATCTATTCTTGATTTCAATACTATCCGGGAGCACCGCAACGGCTGTTGAAGCTGAAGCAGAAGAAACAGGCACCTCAGGAATTATAGTTGGGAGTGGATCTCCTATTCTATTTTCAATTTTTTTTTCTTCTGCTTTAAGGTCTAAAACTATTCTATGTGGAGATTCCAGAGTAAATACTGAAGAATCTGAGTAGTTTTCAGTTAAGTCAAAATTGACTTTGACCGATTTACCTTCTTGAAAAACTGAGATTGAATTCAATACTCCGTCTTTTATTTCTATAGTTTCTTGCGCAACTGGATATGATCCGCCTATTATGGAAAGCACAAGCTTTCCGCCAGTTTGCCTTGAAACTGAATATTCAAGCGAATCATAAAGGTAGATGACAACTCTTGTTTTATCTTTATATGAAAAATACCTTATAGAACTTATATTTATTTTCTCATAAAGTTTAAGCAATGAATCTTCATTTGAATATTCCAATCTGAAGCCCAAAGTTTTGGAAAAAGATGGATGCAAAAAAATTTCTTCAGACAAAAAAAACTTCCCACCCCTTACCAGCATAGGATTGGAAATCTCTTGAGAATACTCATTGTCATATTTTACAAGATCACTGTCTTTTTGTATGGAGATAGTATGAGATTTAAGCTGTATCAACATCTTTTTTGAAACCGAATACCAGTAATTCTTTCCGCCAAGCAATCTGGATATCTCTGAAGCATTGTAATATCTTTTTGAAGAAAATACATAAACATTAAGTTTTGAAACATACTGATCATTTTTATAAAACTTAACCTTGAAAATAGAGGCTGATGAAGTAATGGGAAGAATAAACAACATTGTAAAAAAAATAACTTTTCTTATCATAGACACCTCTTATTATTATATTAAAAACTACGAGTTATTCGAGTATTATTCTATAATCTTCCCATAATAGCTGTGGATCTGTTAATATTTTAACGCTTCTATGAACATTTTTTTCTATTAAATCCTGCTTGCTTTTAAGAACCTCTGCAAGCAATGGATGAACAGCTATTCTCAAATTTCCGCCAGGCCTTCCCATCGTGAGATTTTGTATATCTCGCTGTATATTAAGTCTTATACTCTCGCTTGAGAGCACTCTGCCAGACCCATGGCATTGCGGGCATTGATCCGTCAGCATACTGAATGTGCTTTCCCTTTTTCTCTCCCTAGTCATTTCCACAAGACCAAGCCTTGTTATGGGAAGTATTCTTATCTTAGCCCTGTCTTTTTTCACAGCATCTTCAAGCGCTCTTACAACCTTGTGCCTATTAGATGCCTTTCGCATATCTATAAAGTCTATGACTATTATTCCGCCTATATTTCTAAGCCTTATTTGTCTTGCCACCTCGTAGGCAGCTTCTATGTTCGTTTGAGTAACGGTCTCTTCCTGAGATTTATTGCCTATATATCTTCCGGTGTTCACATCTATAGCGCAAAGAGATTCAGCCTCCTGAATTATTATGCTCCCGCCATTTGGTAACTCAACTTTTATTTTTTTAAGTTCTCCAAGTTCGCTTTCTATTTTGAATGCCTTGAATATCGGCACTTTGCTGTCATAGTATTTAACTCTATCCTTAAGCTCCGGAGAAATTTTTGATATAAATTCCATCACATTCAAGTAATCGTCTTTATTATCAAGCATGTATATGCTCACATCTTTGGATAAGACATCTCTTGCCACTTGCATAGCAAGACTCATATCTTTCTTGAGCAGATGAGGAGATCTGACACTTTCATATTTTTTTGTTATTGACTCCCATAAACGCAGCAGATACTTTAACTCCTTATTCAACTCCTCTTCACTGGCTCCCTCGGCCTCAGTTCTAACTATACACCCCATCTTTTCAAGATTCACCTTTTCAGCCGCTTTCTTTATCATCTCGCTTAATCTTTTCCTCTCTTCCTCATTCTCTATGTTTTTAGAAACTCCAACAAACTCCTGATATGGAGTTAAGACAATATATCTGCCAGGCAGGCTTATATCCATAGTCACCTTCATTCCTTTCGTGCTTATAGCGTCCTTGGTAACCTGAACCATAACATCCTGATCTTTCTTAAGCAATTTTTCTATCCCTTGCCTCTTGTCACCCAATACATCAGATATGTATATGTAGGCATTTTTATCAAGGCCTATATTTATAAAGGCGCTTGAAATCCCCGGAAGAACATTTTCTACCCTACCTTTGTATATATTTCCCACTATATTTCCTATTGATCTCCTTTCCCAGAATAGGTCAGAAAGCATACCATCTTCAAGCACAGCTATTCTGGTCTCCTCAAAAGAAGTATTTGCATAAATTTCTCTTTTAATCTCATTGTCTTTTTCCATATAATTCTCCATGGATTCAACATTTACACGGGATTGAGCCCGCCTGAAGAATCCTTCCAATAAATATTTTTTTTAAGTACTCTTTTTATTTTAGGCTCTTCGCCGATAAGGCCTTTCAAAATTATTTCAGGTCTCAGCGTTTTGCCATTTACTCTCTTTACAAAAATCCTGAATATATCAAAATCAATATACGCTTTTTCAATCCATTTTATAATATCCACTGTTTCATTTACTCCTTCCTCACGAGAAAAACTCACTTTGAGCGAAACGGTCTTTAAATTTTCAATAAATTTTTTTTTAAACCTTTCATCTATCGTTTCAAGCTCTATCTCGTATTCATCCACATTGTCAAGCGATGTAATGGAAGGGAAAAAATTAGGGATGCTTTCAGCCTTCATAAAGCGAAATCCCTCAGGAGGAGAACTGAGTATACTATTTAGTTCTCTTATTGAAATATTTTTTTCAAGCCACACATCCACATATTCGCACTCACTGTAATATCCGCGGGGCAGGGCAGGCCCAAAAGAGAACTTACCTCTTTTGCTTATTTGAGCCACAGGCAAAGTTTTTATAAAAAAATTTCGCAAAGAATATTGTCCCGACAAAAAACCCTTATCATAAGATTCAAAAGGGCTTTTTGAAAATCTGAGCCTGTACCTATGTGAAGAAATTTTTTCATTTTGAAGGCTCATGTTATAGAGTACCTCCTGGAATATACTGATTGAAGTAAACCTATTATTATAAAAATTGAAACCATATTTGATCCGCCATATGAAAGCAAAGGAAGAGGAACCCCAGCAACCGGCAAAAAGCCAAGTATCATGCCAAAATTTATAAGAAAGTAAGAAAAAAAGAGAGAGAAAAATCCTACACATATAAAATAGCCGTAATTGTCCCTTGCTAAATCAGATATAGTCTTTATTCTATACATTATTATTGCATAAAGACCCATGACTAAGAATATACCAACAAATCCAAGCTCCTCACCTACTACTGAAAGTATAAAATCAGTATGTCTTTCCGGCACAAACCCAAGCCTGGACTGAGTGCCTGAAAATATTCCTTTGCCAGTAAATCCTCCGGAACCTATAGCTATTCTTGCCTGCAACAAATTATATCCCGCCCCTTTCGGATCCTTAGCTGGATCTAAAAAAACTTGCACTCGTTTATATTGATATGATTTTATCTGGTGTTTTATGAATACTCCCGTAAGAAATCCCGCTATTAATACTACGGCAAATCCTGCGAAATAAAATCCGCTAATTCTCTTAAAATAATTTAATACTTTCCATGTCGCAAAAGATAAAAATGCGATGAGAATTATAAAGATCAATGTATTCCAACCTAAATCAGCTAATTCAAAAAATATGGAGATAAAAAAATTATCTGAAAGAGATGGATTTAAAACTATTGCAGTCCACAGAAGAGGAAATAGGGAGCTTAAAAAAACATATGATAAAAAAATAGACACGTGGAAAGAAGAAGCTCCGGCCACATAAAACATTGAGAAAATAACAGGAATAGTTATTAGTATCCCGGAAAAATCTGGTTGTTTAAGCATTAAAAACATAAATGGAAAAGTTATAAGAAGCCCTAAGAACAAATAGAAAAATTCAGATATCCTATTTAAATTTCTTTCAAGAAATGAAGACATAGTAAGTATAAGACCTATCCTTGCAAATTCACTTGGCTGAATTGAAAAGAAAGTCAGTCTATACCACGATCTGGCTCCTTTTTCAACGCTCCCAAATATAAAAAGTCCAGCCAATACTATAATGGAAAGCGCATAAATATATTTCCACTGATCATTAAAAATCTGATAATTTAGAATCCCAAAAAAGCTCATAAAGGCAATTCCGATAAAAAGCGCTATGAAATGAGTTCTTATTATTCTGCTTTGAGCTGGAAGCATATAGGTGGATGAAATAATGGCAATGGACCCTATGATTACAAGCGCAATAACAAAATAAAAAAGATACCAGTCAAAAACCTTTTTTTTGATAGTTCCACTTTGCATCATTCAGTCACCACCGCTTGAATATTTTCCTCTTTCCCATCAGAAATATTTGTTGGATAAGCAGCCTTCACTATACTTTTAGCCACAGAAAGGGCGGAAGTAGATCCATGTTCTCCATGTTCCACAAGAACAGCTACAGCAACTTTTGGATCTTCTTTTGGTTTTTTTGCAAAACATACAAACCATGCATGATCTTTGCCATGAGGATTTTGCGCTGTGCCAGTCTTGCCAAAAATTTCAAGCCCACTTATTTTCATAGCTTGACCCGTACCTGAGGAAACCACTTCACCAAGCGCCTCATATAGTTTTTCCCATGTTTCTTCTTTCAACTTAACCTTTTTTTTAATTTTAGGAAAATTTTCCAATATTACATCTCCATTTTTCTTAACTATCTTGTCCACATAATATGGCTTAAAAATAAGTCCCCTAGATGCTATAGCTGAAATGAAAACCGCCATTTGCATTGGCGTTACCAGTGTTTCTCCCTGTCCTATGGCTAAATTTAATGTGTCCCCTATGAACCAGTAACTTTTTTTCATCGCTCTTTTTTTGGGGCCAAACACATGCCCGGAGTTTTCTCCGGGAAAAGGCGACTCTGTTTTCTCTCCAAAGCCAAATTGTTCGGCTGTTTTTTCTATTTCAAGAGGTCCAACTTTAAGCGCCGCATTGTAAAAATAAACATCGCAAGAATTAGCTAATCCATTTTTAAGATCCATATACTTGTGGCCTTTTTTTTCCCAGCATTTAAAAACTCTATTGCCTGCGTCAAAAAAACCGGGACAAAAAAATTTCTCATCATAATGAGGTTTGCCCGACTCAAGAATAGCAATAGAGGTTATTATCTTGAAAGTCGAAGCGGGAGGATAAGTTCCCTGCACTCCTATATTAAATTCTTTGATATCGGGGCTTGACTCTTTTTTATCCTCACTGTAATCCACAAAAGAATTTAAATCAAAACCAGGTTTTACTGCATAGGCAAGTATTTTTCCACTATAAGGGTCAAGAGCTATGGCTGCCCCCTTTTTATATGGCAATTCTGACAGAGCTTTTTCAGCGGCTTCCTGCATTTTAAAATTTAAGGTAAGAATAATATCATTTCCAGCTTCCCCCTCTTGAGTATCAACTATCCTTATAAGCCTTCCTCTATTATCCACCTCCATATAAAGTCCGCCATCGCGACCTTTAAGGTATTTTTCATACATCTTTTCAATTCCGGTCTTGCCTACCAAAGAATCCATAGAATATCCGAAAGAATAATAATTACTCCATTGAGTAGAGTCTATTTTCCCCATATAACCTATCAAATGACTAATCCATGCCCCATAAGGGTAATACCTAACTGCCTCAGATATCTGCTGAAAACCCGGAAAAAGATTTTTAAGTTCTGAAATTCTTATTATAGAATTTACCCCAAGATTGCCGGCTACTTTAAGCGGCTTTTGTGACGATATAGCCCTCTCAATTATTTTCTTTATTTTTTTTATATCTGAGTTGGTATATCTAGCCAAATAGAATGAGATCTTGTCTATTTCCTTACTTGAGTAACTTCTCTCTGGAAAGTATATCAAGCTATAAGATGGTTTATTGGAAGCAAGGACGACATTGTCGCTTGAAATAATTTTCCCTCTGGGAGCTGACTGATTTATCACCTGAGTTCTGTTTCTTTCAGCCAGTTCAAGATAGTATTTATGCTTTATTATCTGCATATTCACAACTTTTATTAGAAAAATCACAAATACAAAATAAAAAGCTCCCAACAAAAAGTTAAATCTATCGAACTTATTTTTAGACTCTATTAAAGACATTTTTTCTCACTCAGATACCTTTGAGAAATCCTATAAAAAATTTCAAAAAAAATCAGATTAAAAAAAGGAGCTATAAAAAAATCTTTCCACCCAAAAAACCATAACTTATAAATAGCAAAATAAAAAAATGAGTAGAATATAAAATTGAAATATAAAAACAGCAATAAAAACAAATTCCTTGAAAATGTGGAATTCAAATCTGTTCTATTTTTGAGAACATTCAAAAAATATGAAATCAATACATAAGAAAGACAATATAGTCCAAAATGTCCCCATGAAGAAAAGTCTGAAAAAAATCCTAGCATGAAAGAAAAAATCATTGAATGAGTAGGAGAAAACAAAGAAGTAGAAACAAATACCGCCATAAAAGGAAGGTCAAGAGAAACGCCAAAAATTTTAAAATGAGACGCGCTCCAATACTGTAGCGAACAAACTACAAAATAATACACTATACTTTTAATAATCACCTAATATCCTCCATAAACAAATTGAAAGAGTCATTGTTTATCCCCTGCCGTTATAGGAGATATATATTCTTCCACATAAACTTCTTTTACTTTTTCAATATCCACATAAGGCTTTATGGCAGCTTGATAAAAATTCATGGCGAAGGAGCTATCCCATACATCTGAAACTGTTCCAACTGGCAAGCCTCCTGGAAAGGTTATTGAATTGTTTGAAGTGTATATTTTATCCCCTATCAATAGTTTATATTTTGACGGAATAAAATCTAATATAAGAGGCTTGTGACCATTTCCTCTTACCAAACCTTCCGCCTCATCTTTTCCTCCATATGCCATAAATGAAAATTCGGGATTTGATATTGAAATGATTTTTGAAAATTCGGGGTAAACTTCTAAAACTCTTCCAACAACTGAAAAATTTGCCCCATCAAATCCCATCACTGCAAATCCTTCCCTAATTCCATCATTTGAGCCTTTGTCTATAAAAAAACCAGAATGACCGCCCATAGGAGTTCTGGAAACGACCAATGCAAAAATTCCCCTTGTGATATCTCTTTTAGGAAGTCCTAAAAGAGTCCTTAAACGAGCATTTTCCTCTTTTATGGAATTTAGCGAAGCCAACTCTCTTTCAAGCATCTTATTTTTTTCATCTCTTTCTCTAATAATGATGTCTGACTCTATAAGATTTCTTATGTTTTCTGGTATTCTTGAAATCTTCTTTTCATACTTATGAAAAAAAGAAAAATGGGGATTTATAGCATAAGAAAAAAAAAGTTTAGCTGAAATAACTAAGTTTGAAAGTGGAAGTATTATAAAAGAAACTGAAACGAAAACAAGAAAAGAAAAGATGTATTTATTTACAGAATTACCGTCTCTCATAAGCATCGCGACGATGCGCTCTAAAAGATGAAACACTAAATAGCTTTAACAAAAGGAGCGCTGCGCACTTTATCCAACTCTTCAAGATACTTACCGCAGCCAAGAGCTACGCAACTGAGAGGATCGGCGGCACGGTGGACAGGAAGCTCCGTTTCCTGCCTGAGCAGTTCAGGAATCCCCCTTAAAAGCGAGCCCCCGCCCGCTATTACCATGCCTCTATCTACCAAATCTGAAGAAAGTTCAGGAGGAGTCTCCTCCAAAACCTGTTTAACCACATCTATTATAAGCTGTATAGGCTCCATCAGAGCCTGTCTTATTTCCTCGCTAGTAACGAGAACAGTCCTGGGAAGTCCCTTAGACTGATCCCTACCTTTGACTTCCATGTTTTTTTCTTCTTTTAATGGAAAAACCGATCCTATCTGCATCTTAACTTCTTCTGCGGTTGATTCTCCTATGACTAAATTGTGCTTCCTTCTGAAATGTTGAACTATACATTCATCCATTTCATCGCCGGCTACATCCACAGACTTAGTGACAACCATTCCACCTAAAGAAACCACAGCCACCTCTGTTGTGCCTCCGCCTATATCACAAATCATACTTGCATGCGGCTCTGAAACCGGCAAATCAGAGCCTATAGCTGCAGCCATAGGCTCTTCTATAAGATAAACTTCCCTAGCCCCAGCCTGCTGGGCAGATTCCTGTACTGCCCTCTTTTCCACCTCAGTTATTCCTGAAGGGATTCCTATCACTATGCGGGGTCTGAGCAAACCTTTTCTGTTGTGTACCTTTTGTACAAAATACTTTATCATCTCCTGAGTGACCTCAAAATCAGCTATTACTCCATTTCGCAAAGGTCTCATGGCCACTATATTGCTTGGGGTTCTTCCCAACATTTGCTTAGCTTCGCTTCCCACAGCTAAAACTTTTCTCTTCGTTTTATCTATAGCCACAACAGATGGCTCCCTTAACACTATGCCTTTACCCTTAACATACACAAGCGTATTAGCTGTGCCGAGATCCATTCCTATATCATTTGAGAAAAGACTAAAAAAGTAATCAAACATTAATCCACCAATTTTACAAGCGCCATCATCGAGGCATCGCCCCTTCTTTCTCCAACTTTCAAAACAGATGTAAATCCACTTTTTCTCTCCTTATACCTTGGAGCTATAACCTCTACCATCTTTTTAAAGGCTTCCTTGTTTCTAAGAACAGATTTAAGAGAATCATAATCTTGCTTTCTGGCAGTGTTTACTGTTCTATCAAAAAAACGCTTCAGCTCCCTGGCCTTAGGCATTGTTGTAATTAACTTCTCGTTCATTATGAGTGAAGAAAGCATATTGGAAAACATAGCTCTTCTGTGAGAGCCTGTTTTGGAAAGTTTTTTATCTCCGTAATTTTTTATCATAGTTACCTCTTATTTATTCAACATTCCAAGAGAAAGACCGAGCTCGTCAAGTTTTTCCTTTATTTCATCTAAGGACTTTTGACCAAAATTCTTAACTGCTAAAAGTTCATCTTCTGTTTTTGAAACAAGCTCACGTATGGTCTGTATATTGGCCACTTTAAGACAGTTTGCCGCCCTGGAAGATAGCTCTATAACATCCACACTGCCTTCCAAAAGTTCATTTAGCTCTTGATCTTCCGCATTGACCGCAGAAGATTCTTCTTTTTCATGAGTTTTTTTGCTTGAAGCCTCGCCAATAAAAGGATTGAGAGAAAATTGTAGAAGTCCTGCAGCTTTTTCCACAGCTTCTTTGGGAGAGATTGAACCATCAGTCCAAACCTCTAAAATGAGCTTATCAAAGTCTGTCTTCTGTCCCACTCTGGCATTTTCAACTGTATAATTGACTTTCGTTACAGGAGAAAACAAAGCATCTACAGGGATAAAATCCTGAGGAAGAGTGAGAGACTTCCTGATCTCATCGCTAGTCATATATCCCACACCCTTTACAACTTCAAGTTCTGCCTCAAAAACAGCGCCTGCCTCAAGTGTAGCTATTTCTAAATCCTTGTTGATGATTTCAACTGAGGAATTTTCTTTTATATCGGCGGCAGTTACAGTCTTTTTTCCTTTTTGTGAAATAAAAAGAGTTATTCTTTCATCTTCTGAGTGAACTTTTAATCTGAGTTTTTTCAAATTAAGGATTATGTTTATAACATCTTCCTTTACTCCATCAAGCTGAGAATATTCGTGAGTGACTCCCTTTATTCTAACGGCAACAACCGCAGCGCCGTCTATTTGAGAAAGGAGCGTTCTTCTGAAAGAATTGCCCACAGTGTGTCCAAAACCTTCTTCATACGGCTCAGCTATAAATTTGCCATAGTAAGGAGTAGAGGTTTTTTCATCCAGCTTTATTTCAGAAGGTACAACTATATCTTTTACGAAGGTATTAACCATTTTTTCCTCCAATTTATTTGGAATAAAATTCTACTATCAGTTGCTCATTGACATTTGTTGATACATCACTTCTATCAGGAATTCTGACAATTTTGGCTGTAAAATTTTCAGGATTATACGAGATAAAGCTTGGTCTAGAAGAAGTTTTATCAGCATTTTCTATTGACTGCTTAACGGCAACTTTCTCAGCCAAACGCGGATCAAGAGAAATTTCATCATTTTCCTTAACTATATATGAGGGAATGTTCACAACCTTGCCGTTTACCTTTATGTGTCCATGTGAAACAATTTGTCTGGCCATTTTAATAGACTCAGAAAAACCAGCTCTGCGAACAACATTCTGTAAGCTCAATTCGAGAAGTCTTAAAAGAGTTTCTCCCGTTTTGCCTTTTGCCTTGGATGCCATGGCAAAAAAACGTCTGAATTGAGCTTCCCCTATATGATTTGATATTCTGGCTATTTGTTTTTCTCTGAGATGTTTTCCATAGTCTGACATTTTTTTAGGTCTGCTCTTTGATTTTTGAGCGTCCCTGTTTATCTTGTCAAAAATACAATTCGTCCTACACTTGTATCCTTTCAAAAAAAGTTTTTGTCCTAATTTTCTGCACTTCTTACAGCTGGCTTCTGTATATCTAGACATTGTATAGCTCCTTTATTATACTCTTCTGGGTTTTGGCGGCCTGCAACCATTATGAGGTATAGGCGTGACATCTTTTATTGATACAACTCGTATCCCCGCAGCCCCCACAGCTCTTATGGCTGTCTCTCTTCCAGGCCCCGGTCCACTTATGAAAACCTGAGCCTGTTTCATTCCCATTGCCACTGCTTTTTCAGCAGCTTTAGAGGCAGTTATCTGAGCGGCAAATGGCGTTCCCTTCTTAGTTCCTCTGAATCCATTCCCGCCAGAAGTGGCCCATGCCACCACATTTCCGTGCTCATCTGTTATTGTAACTATTGTATTGTTAAAACTACAAGTTATGTATACTCTGCCAAAAGAGACATTGTGGTGTTGTCTTTTTCTGCCCTTTTTGAAAGCATCTTTTTTAACTATAGCTCCCTGTTTTTTTTCTTCATTTTTTTTCTTTTCTTCAGCCATAAATTTATCTCCTGAATGTTATGCCGCCTTGGCTGGCGCCGCTGCGACCTTTGACGCTGAGCCGACTGTCTTTCTTCTTCCTCTTCTGGTCCTTGCATTTGTTCTTGTTCTTTGACCTCTAGCCGGCAGATTCCTTCTGTGCCTGAACCCTCTATAACTGTTTATCTCGATATATCTTTTGAGATTTGAGTGGACTTCTCTTCTAAGCTCTCCTTCTACCTTATATGTCTTGGAAATTATAACATTGAGCTGAGCTATCTGATCTTCAGTTAAATCCTTAACTCTCGTTTCTGGCTTTATACTTCCACTGAGATCTTTTTCCAATATTTTTTTGGCCAAAGCTCTACCTATCCCATAGATATAAGCAAGCGCCACATCTATTCTTTTTTCTCTTGGTAAGTCAATCCCTACTATTCTTGCCATTGTTTCACTCCTTATCCTTGTCTCTGTTTGTGTTTCGGATCTGAACAGATCACTCTAACTACACCTTTTCTTTTTACTATCTTGCACTTATCACATATTTTTTTAACGCTGGATCTCACTTTCATATTATCTCCATTATTTTCCTCTAAAAATAATTCTCCCTCGTGTCAAGTCATAAGGAGAAAGTTCTACTCTAACTTTATCCCCCGGCAAAATTCTAATATGATTCATTCTCATTTTTCCAGAAATCATTCCAAGTATGGTCTTCCCATTTCCTATATCAACTCTGAAGGAAGCATTGGGAAGAGCTTCTTTAACTATTCCTTCAAGCTCTATCTTTTCTCCGTTATTAGACATATAGTAAGATTATACAAAATTTTTCAAAATTATAAAATTTATTTTTTTAAAATCCGCTCTACAAAAATGACAAGAATATCACAGTTTTGTCAATATTTCACACTCTCCTTCTCTTATGAGAACTGTGTGCTCAAAGTGCGCGGACTTTAAGCCATCGCAAGTTACAACGGTCCATCCATCTGATAAAAATTTAACTTCTTCGCTACCAAGACAAAACATGGGCTCTATGGCAATAGTCATTCCATATTTTAAAACTGGACCAGTGCCTGCTATCCCGTAATTAGGTATTGCAGGTTCTTCATGAAGTCGTCTCCCTATTCCATGGCCTGTAAATTCTCGCACAACTCCAAGATTCTTTTTAGACGCTACTTTTTCAATTGAGTTCGAGACATCTCCAAGCCTTGCCCCATCTCTGGCGGCATTCAATCCTTCATAAAGAGCTCTTTCAGTTGTTTCAAGAAGTTTTTTTTCGTCAGGTTTTATTGATCCCACAGGTATCGTCGTAGCTGCATCTCCATAAAAACCATTTACTATCGCGCCCATATCTACACTTACCAAGTCTCCTTCTTTTATTATCTTTTTATCCGAAGGGATTCCGTGTATAACCTCTTCATTTATAGAAACGCAAACTGTCGCAGGATATCCTCTGTAACCCAGAAAAGCTGGTTTGGCACCCATTTTTTCAAGTACAGAAACAGCTATGGAATCTATGTCAAGCGTGCTCATTCCAGGCCTTATCTTGTCCCTTATTTGCGCCAAACTTTCTGCCACAGCGCGTCCTGCAAGACGCATATTTTTAATTTCTTCTTCTGTTTTTATTTCTATCATAAACAAAGTATGTATTGCGCTGATAAGATTTATTGTTATTATACGCCAACTTTTACAAGGACAGACTCTATCTGGGAATAAACTTCTTCGCTTGGCTTATCGGCTTTGATAATATGAAAAATACCTTGAATCCTGTAATAAGAGATAAGAGGAGAAGTAAGATCTTTATATACATCTATTCTTTTTGATACGACATCCGGTTTATCATCTTCCCTTATAAAAAGAGTTTTACCGCAAGAGTCGCAAACTCCTTCTTTCAACGGAGGCGAAGTCAAAACATTATAAACTCTGCCGCAAGAGCATGACCTTCTTGCAGAAAGCCTTTTTACCACTTCAGCCTCATCCACTTCAAAAAACAAAACCGCATCAACTTGCCTTGAATATTTTTCAAGCATATTTTCCAATGCTTCGGCCTGTTCAACAGTTCTGGGAAATCCGTCAAAAATAGTGTCTTGTTTCAGAGAGGATATTTTATTCTCTATAACTTCAAGAACGATTTCATCACTGACCAGTTTCCCAGATGAGATTATACTTTTTACTTTTAGTCCAAGCTCTGACCCTTTTGCAATTTCTTCCCTGAACATATCCCCTGTGGAGAGATGAGCAAATTTTCTCCTCTCAGAAAGAATTTTCGCCTGAGTACCTTTCCCCGATCCGGGATAGCCTAAAAAAACTAAATTCATTCCTCCCCCATTTTATTGCCCCACATTAAACCAACGACCTTTTATTTTTGAATTCTTTGAAAAACCTTCATAGTTCCTCATTAAGAGATGAGCTTCCATCTGAGCCATAGTATCTAGAGCGACTCCAACCACTATCAGAAGAGAAGTACCACCAAAATAAAATGGAACATTTAGCTTGGATTTCATGTAATCTGGAAGCACAGCTATAGCCGACACAAACAGAGCTCCTCCAAGAGTTATTCTATTGAGCACGCCTTCAATATACTTTGATGTGGGTTCTCCCGGTCTAATACCAGGGATAAATCCACCCCACTTTTTCATATTTTCAGCAAGGTCTTTTGGGTTTATGCTGACCGAGTTATAAAAGTAGCAGAAGAATACTATCAAACCCACATAGATGATCTGATATAAAATACTTGAATGATTCATAAACTGCATCACTTTTTGAGCTAATTCAGAGTTAGGCCTAAAGGTGGCAAATGTATATGGCAATCCTATGAGAGAAACCGCAAATATCACCGCAATTACTCCCGATTGATCAACTTTGAGAGGAAGGAATGTGCTAACCCCTCCATACATTTTTCGACCAACCATCCTTTGCGCGTATTGAACAGGAATCTTTCTTTGAGCTGTTTCCACCCACACCACAAGAGCCATTATCACGCCTACAACGGCAAGTATCAATATTGCTGTTATTATGCTTATTTCTTCGAGCTGTACAAGTTTGAGCATATCCATAACGGCTTTCGGCGCTCTGTCCACTATTCCGGCAAATATTATTAGAGAAATTCCATTGCCTATGCCACGCTCTGTAATTTGCTCTCCAAGCCACATTATGAATATGGTCCCTGTCGTAAGAGAAAGAACCGTTGTGAAATAAAAAGTAAAACTTGGATTAATAACAACGGGAACGCCTCCGGGAACAGGCATATTTTTAAGAGCTAATGTGAGGCCCAAAGATTGAAAAGCCGCAAGAAAAAATGTGAAATATCTTGTTATCTGAGTTATCTTTTTTCTGCCGCTTTCACCTTCTTTCTGCAAATAATCTAGGTAAGGAAAAACATGAGCGCCCTGAATCAAACTCATTATAATTGAGGCATTGATATACGGCATCACTCCTAAAGAAAAAATGGAAAATCGGCCCAAAGCTCCGCCTGAAAACATGTCCAAAAAATTCAAAATACCCATTTTGTTATTGAATAGATTGGACAAAGCAGAAGCATTTATGCCAGGTATTGGGATAGATGCTCCCAACCTGTACACGGCTAAAGCTATAGCAACGAATATTATTCTCTTTTTCAAATCCTCAGCTTTCAAAACATTGGCGATGTTTTCCATTTTTTCTCCGAAAATAACTTAAATGGCGCTTATTTTTTTTCTCTTAAGGAAGCCTTGCCACCAGCTTTCTCTATTTTTTCCTTGGCTGATTTAGAAAAAGCGTCAGCGACAACATTCAGAGATTTTTTCAACTCTCCATCCCCAAGTATCTTTACCGGGGAATCTTTCTTTACCAGTCCTTTTTTCAAAAGCGCCTCTAAATTTACGTCCTCGCCTTTAGTAAAATATTTTTCAAGGGAAGAGACATTCACATACTGATACTCTGTTCTAAACTTGCTATTATTAAATCCGCTTTTGGGGATTCTCCTCATAAGCGGCATTTGACCGCCTTCAAAACCCCACGGTTTGGATCCGCCACTTGTTGAGTTTTGGCCTTTCTGTCCTCTTGTAGAAGTCTGGCCATGTCCAGATCCCTGTCCAGTGCCAAGCCTCTTTTTTCTGTGAGTAGATCCTTTTTTTGGTCTGAGATTGTTAAGCGAAATCATAAACTCTCCTTTTTAGCGCCTCTAATAGGCAAAACTATTTCCTCATATCCATCACATCTTCTTTTAATTTAAGTTTTTTTAGCGCTTCTATAGTTGCATATACTGAATTGAATGGGTTCCTAGAACCAAGATTTTTTGTCAGTATGTTTTTTATTCCCGCGGCCTCTAGAACAGATCTCATACCACCACCAGATATAAGTCCCGTTCCTTCCACAGCAGGCTTCATCCAAACATGTCCTGAGCAAAACTTACCCTCAACTTCATGAGGAATAGTTCCATTGAGTAAGGGGAACTTTATCTGATTCTTTCTGGCAGCAGAAGTAGCTTTGGCAATAGCCTCTTGAACTTCATTTGCCTTTCCGAGCGCCGCCCCCACAGATCCATTGCCATTTCCGACTACAACCAAAGCGTTAAAAGACATTCTTTTTCCGCCCTTGACTACTTTGGCTACTCTGTTAATTGTAACAGTTAGAACGCTCTCTGCCTCAGATGCTTCCTCTATTTCGATATAAGAATTTTCAGGATTGTCATTGCCCTTTATAGACTCTTTCTCAGTTTTTATATCCTTTGAATTTTTTGTTATCATTTTATCTCCCTTAAAATTTAAGACCGCCTTTTCTGGCTCCATCTGCTAAAGCTTTTATTCGGCCAGAATAAATTCTTCCACCTCTGTCAAAAAATACTTCCTTTACACCTTTGGCCAAAGCTCTTTTTGCCAAGAGCTCTCCTATAACCTTGGAGGATTCCAAATTTTTCGAAGATTTTATCTTGCCTTTCAACTCTTTATCAATACTGCTGACATAAGCCAGAGTATGTCCCTTGGAGTCATCTATAACCTGAGCATAAATATGATTTGTTCCTCTATAGACACTTAACCTTGGCATAGAAGGTTGGCTCTTTAAAAGCTTCCTTCTAGTTCTCTCTTTTCTAAACTCATATCTTCTCTGTTTGCTTATCATAAAAATCTCTCCTTATTTCTTGCCAGCTGAAGCTCCAGCGGCAGATTTGCCGGCCTTCCTTATTATTCTCTCACCCTGATATTTTATGCCAGTTCCCTTGTATGGCTCTGGGACCTTAATTTTCCTGATCTTTGAAGCGAAATTCCCAACAAGTTCTTTATCCGTCCCACTTACAGTTATTATGGGTTGTTTGGCATCTACATTCACCTTTATTCCCTGAGGTATGTCCACAAGGACTGGATGAGAAAAACCAACCGTAAGGCTGAGTTTATTCCCCTGCATAAGTCCCTTAAAACCCACTCCGCTTATCTCTAGATTTTTAGAAAAACCTTTAGACACGCCATTAACCATATTATTTATCTTGGCGCGCGTAGTTCCAAAAATAGCAGAAAGGTCATTCCTATTTTCTGCTTTTGAAACATACACCTTTCCTTCTTTTACCTCAACTTTTATGCCATCGACAAGTTTATAAGTCAGCTTGCCCAAGGGACCGTCCACAAGGACCATCCCGGCATCTACAGAAACTTTCACCTTTTCAGGTATGCTTACTGGCTTTTTGCCTATTCTGCTCATATTGTCTCCCGTTAAATAGATTTACCAAACCTGACAAATCACCTCTCCGCCAACTCTTTCCTTCTTCGCGGTTTTATCGCTTATCACGCCTTTAGGAGTTGAAACGATATTTACACCAAAAGCAGCTCTTACTCTAGGCATATTGTCGTAAGAGCGGTATATTCTAATACCTGGTTTTGAAATTTTTCTTATGCCATTTATTATGGGTGTTTTATTTTCCGTATACTTAAGAGTAACTCTTATATTCTGCTTTTTACTCTTTTTATCAGTTTCATCTTTCATAATTCTATAATTTGAAATAAAGCCTTCTTCTTTAAGAACTTTTAGAATATTCGCCTTAAGTTTTGAGTAGGGAAACTCAACCTTCTCCTTATTTTTCATGTTGGCGTTTCTGATACTTGTAAGCATATTTGCTATAGTGTCCATTAAAATCCTCCTCTATTTTTAATAAATCTACCAACTGGACTTTTTAAGTCCAGGGATCAAACCTTCATGTGCCATTTTTCTCAAGCAAATTCTGCACAAACCGAAGTCTCTGTAATAGCCTCTCGGCCTACCACAAATTTGACATCTATTTCTCTGCCTCGTTGAATATTTAGGTGTTTTTCTGGCTTTAGCCATCCACGCATAGGTAGCCATAATTTAGTTCTCCTTTGTTTTTTGTTCTTTTTTGAAAGGCATGCCGAGATAATCCAGCAAAAGTCTAGCTTTGTCATTATCGGCGCGTTTTACCACAAAAGTTATATTCATTCCGCGAGATTTAAGAGATTTTTCCACATTTATTTCGGGGAATATTAAGTGATCTTTCAATCCCACATTGTAATTTCCTCTTCCATCAAAATGATTGACGGAAAAACCTTGAAAGTCTCTAATTTTTGGAGCGGCAAGAGAAATAAATCTATCCATAAACTCATACATTCTAAAGCCTCTCAAAGTAACCCTTAAAGCCACTGGCATACCCTTTCTCAACTTAAAGTTGGAAATTGATTTTTTAGCTTTTCTTATCTCAGGCTGCTGACCTGTGATAGCAATAAGGTCTTCTTTCGACTGTTCAAGAACCTGTATATTTTCTTTAGCCTCATTTACTCCCATATTTATAACTATCTTTTCCAGCTTTGGCACAGCCATAGGAGACTTTACTTTAAGATCCTTAATTAAGGCCTGCACAACCTGATTTTCATAAAGCTTCTTTATTCTAGGTATATAGTCTTTTGGGATCTGATTGTCTTTTTTCTTTTCCATATTGATGCACCTCTTTAAATTATAATCTCCCCACATTTTTTACAAATTCTCACTCTTTCTCCGCCCTCGATTTTAATCCCAACTCTGGAAGGCTTGCCACATTTAGAGCATACCAACATGACATTTGAGATATGAATAGGGGCTTCTTTTTTCACTATTCCGCCCGGCTTATCTTTTTTAGGTTTTTCATGTTTTGAAATTATATTTACCCCAGTTACTACAACCCTATTCTCATCAGGGAAGACTTCACGGACTTCGCCTTTCTTGCCTTTGTCCTTGCCGGAGATAACTACTACTTTATCTTTTTTCTTTAAGTTAACCATATAAACCTTCCTTATAATACCTCTGGAGCTAATGATATTATCTTAAGATAATTCTTAGCCCTCAATTCCCTTGCCACTGGACCAAATACGCGTGTGCCTCTCGGTTCGCCATTAGCGTCTATCAGGCAAACAGCATTGTCGTCAAATCTTATGTAGGATCCGTCTTTTCTCCTTGCTTCCTTTTTAACTCTTACCACTACGGCTTTAACAACATCTCCTTTCTTGATAGCCCCTGTCGGGATGGCGTCCTTTACAGAACAAACAACCACATCGCCGAGGTAAGCATAGGTTCTAGTGCTCCCGCCGAGAACCTTGAAACACATCAATTTCCTCGCGCCGGAATTGTCAGCTACATTCAACATTGTCCTTAGTTGGATCATATTTTTCTCCGCTTTCTGTGATTTTATTTAGCTTTTTTTTCCCAGCACCCTAAAAACTCTCCACCTCTTGAGTTTTGACATAGGTCTGGCGCTCATTATTTCCACAACATCGCCAAGCTTTGACTGCTCGGATTCATCATGAACATAATATTTTTTCTTTTCTTTAAGAGTTTTCTCATAAAGAGAATGTCTGAAAGTTCTCTCAACGCTTACAACTCTGGTCTTTGTCATCTTATCTGAGACAACTACTCCTCTTAAAACTTTCCTATCATTTCTTTCATTTTGATTCTGCATTTTTTACCTCTCTGATGCGGAAACAGCCTTTTTTCTCTGAGAAATAAGGGTCTTCAAAACAGCTATTTTTCTCCTCAGAAGTCTGATTTCTATCGGATTTTCCAAGGGAGAAGTGGCCTTTTTGAAATTGAGCTGAAAAAGCTTTTTTTCAAGGTCCTTTATGGCAGCTTTCAGTTCGGCCTCTGCCATATTTCTGAAATTTTCTTTATCTTTTGTTTTCATAATTTACCACCGTTTAAAACTCTTCTCTCTTTACAAACTTTGTCTTTATTGGAAGTTTTGCAGCAGCTCTACTAAATGCCTCTTTCGCTGTGGCTTCATCTAGGCCTTCCACCTCAAACATCACTCTGCCCGGCTTAACAACCGCTACCCAATGATCCGGAGCTCCCTTGCCCTTACCCATACGAGTTTCAGCGGGATGCTTTGTTATAGCCTTGTCCGGAAATATCCTTATCCATATTTTCCCTTTCTTTTTGAGATATCTTCCTATAGCAACCCTGCAAGCCTCTATTTGTCTGGCAGTTATCCAGCGAGGCTCCACAGCTTTAAGGCCAAATTCGCCAAGATGCAAAACTGTATTACCTTTGGCAATGCCCTTTATTCTAGGAGCTGAATGAGGTTTTCTGTATTTAACTCTCTTTGGCATCAACATATTTTCTCCTTAGGATTCCTGCTCTTGAGATGTGTTTTCAGCAGAGGAATTATCTTGTTGAGATTTATCGGAAGCTGATTCAAAGGCTTCTCTCTCTTGAACTTTCTTCAATTCTTCTGCCAGATCTCTTTGTGTTCTGGCAAAGAATAATTTTTTGAAAATCCAAACCTTCACTCCAATCTTTCCCATAATCGTATTTGCTTCCGCAAATCCATAATCTATATCAGCAGATAGCGTGCCGAGGGGAACTCTACCTTTTCTAAACCACTCCCTTCTGGCTATTTCAGCGCCATTCAGACGACCTGAAACCATAATCTTCACACCCTGCGCTCCGCTTGAAAGAGTCTTTTCCATAGCCTTTTTACAAGCTTTTTTATAAGCAACCCTTTTTTCAAGTTGAACAGCTATTGACTGTGCCACAAGATTTGATTCCATTTCTGGAACTTTTATTTCGGCCACATTCACATAAACCTTTCTGGATGTGATTGCCTCTATTTGATTTTTCAAAGCTTCTATATCCTGACCT
The DNA here is from genome assembly GCA_020722185.1 of Candidatus Avelusimicrobium gallicola. Classification (GTDB taxonomy): domain Bacteria; phylum Elusimicrobiota; class Elusimicrobia; order Elusimicrobiales; family UBA9959; genus JAAYVI01. The sequence goes on from DYLH01000003.1 coordinate 64,709, forward strand.
TTTCTACCTATGACTATGCCGGGTCTGGCAGTGTGGATAGTAACCCTCAAATGCGTGCCAAGTCTCTCTATAGTGACTTTGCTGACAGCCGCCATTTCAAACTTTTCTTTTATAAGGTTTCTTATCTGAAAATCTTCCCTTATCAGCTCAGGCATATCTTTAAAGGATGCCCACCATTTTGATTGCCAATCGTGTATATAGCCCAACCTTGTAGCATTAGGATGTATTTTTTGACCCATATTTTACTCCCTTCCGTCCGTTACGGTTACTGTAATGTGGCACATATTTCTTGTATAGGGCATAGCTCTGCCCTGAGGTCCGGCATTGTATCGTCTAAGCATTTTCATAGGACCGATATCAGCTTTGGCTTCTTTTACCCAGATAGACTTCAAGTCAACTTTTTGGCCGAGTTTTACAGAGAGATTGGCACCAGCAGACTTAAGCGCCTTCTTAACCACCTCTCTTGTAGGCGTCTTCATTGAACTGAGTATATACTGCGCTTCAAACAGGTTTTTGCCTCTGACGAGATCCATTAACCTGGCCACTCTAAGCATCGAATATCTCTGATATTTAAGTTTACAAGTAGCTTGCATATTCCCTTCCTTATTATGTCAAGGCTGTGGCTTCTTTGGTATGAGCCGCGCCATGTCCTTTGAATATTCTAGTGAAAGAAAATTCGCCAAGTTTGTGGCCTATCATTCTTTCATTCACATATACAGGCAAAAATTTCTTGCCATTGTGAACCATAAAAGTAACTCCAACAAATTCTGGCACTATAGTGCACGCCCTAGACCATGTTTTTATTGGCTTTTTATCTCCTGTTTTAATAGCTTTTTGAACTTTTTCCAAAAGCCTTTGGTCTATATATGGTCCTTTTTTAGCAGATCTGCTCATTTTTCATCCCTCCATTATTACAACTTAACACTAGATTTTCTTCTATCTTGAACTATCATCCAGCTCCAAATCTTACTCTTTGTTCTGGTTTTAAATCCTTTTGAAGGCTGATTCCACGGGGATCTTGGGACATTGTTTCCTTTTGAATGTCCACGACCGCCACCGAGAGGGTGGTCTACAGCATTCATAGCTCCACCCCTGACTGTAGGCCTTATCCCAACATGCCTTTTTCTGCCAGCCTTGCCATAGCTTATTGTGTTATGCTCTATATTCCCAACCTGGCCTATTGTCGCCATACAATCTTTCAAAACCTTTCTTATTTCTCCAGATGGCATCTTAAGCAAAACATAATTGCCTTCCTTAGCCATTATCTGAGCCTGCGCGCCGGCAGATCTAGCGAATTGAGCTCCTCTTCCAGGCACCATTTCTATAGCGTGAACAAAAGTTCCGTCAGGTATATTTATCAAAGGAAGAGCATTGCCAGGCTTTATTGGAGAATCTTTTCCACTTATCAGTTCAGCTCCGACTTCAACTCCAACTGGAGCTATTATATACCTCTTTTCACCATCTTTATAGTGAAGCAAGGCGATTCTGGCATTTCTGTTCGGATCATACTCTATAGAAACAACTTTAGACGGTATAGCGAATTTATCTCTCTTAAAGTCTATAACTCTGTATAGCCTTTTATTGCCACCACCGTGATGCCTCACCATAAGCATACCAGTGTTGTTTCTCCCGCCATTTTTTCTTAAGCCGAACGTTAAAGACTTCTCTGGTCTATCTCTTGTAATATCCGAATAATCGCTCATCGTCATAAACCTTCTCGATGGCGTATATGGTCTAAAAGATTTTATAGGCATATTTTTTCTCCTTACACTTTAGGCGTATCGGTAAAATCGATTTTACCCTCTTTTAAAGTTACTATGGCTTTTTTCCAGTCGGCTCTTTTGCCCTCATATCTTCCAACTCTATGCCACTTGCCTAAAACATTTATTGTTCTAACATCAGCTACTTTTACTTTAAAAATTGTCTCTATAGCCTTCTTTATAGCTGTTTTATCAGATTTATTTGCCACCTTGAAAACATATTGATTTTTTTCCTTAAGCGCTACACTTTTCTCAGTAATCAAAGGGGCTTCTATGACCTTGTATGGATTAAAACTCATTTTGCCTCCAGTCTTTTTGAAAGCTTGTCTATAGCTTCCTTTTCGATGATGACGAAGTTACTCTTCATTACATCAAGAGCATTTACATCTAAAACTGTTTTCACAGAAAAATTCTTCACATTTGAGGACACTCTCAAAAGCTTTGCATTTTTCTGTGATGTTATAATCAGACTCTTCTTTCCAGCTATTTTGAGATTCTCCATAAGAGACATAAAAGCCGCTGTCTTGGTTTCTCCAATTTCAAAGCTTTCCAAAGCTATAACAGCGCCATCTGCATGTTTATCTGAAAGAGCTTGAGCAAGCCCAATTATTCTTTTTTTGCTTGGAATATCTATAGAGAAATCTCTTGGCTTAGGGCCAAACACCACGCCACCCTTTCTCCACAAAGGCGAGCGTATACTCCCAGATCTGGCGCGACCAGTATGCTTTTGCTTCCACGGCTTTCTTCCACCGCCAGACACTTCAGTCCTCGTTTTTGTAGAGGCAGTGCCAACTCTAGATGCCGCATTGTAGTATCTGACAAGCTCATGAAGAAAATATGGATCGGACTTCACTGAGAAAATGTTCTCAGGAAGCGACACAGAGCCTTTTTCTTCGCCATTAATATTAAAAAGTTTAGTTTCCATTTTTAAAACCTCTCTACATTACTTTTTCTTAGCTGGAGCCTTTGCAGCCTCTTTCTTTGTTTTCGATTTCGGCTGAGCCACAACTGGATTGGGAATCTTTTTTACAGTTTTAAGCATATACACTATACTGCCTTCCTTTCCAGGGACTGATCCATTGACAAGAACAAGATTTTTTTCAGCGAGCACCTTTAGTATCTGAACTTTATGAACAGTCACTCTTTCTTGTCCAAGATGCCCCGCCATTCTCTGCCCAGGCATAACCCTTCCCAAAGATCTTCTAGAGGCAAGCCCACCGGGAGCTCTCTCTCTGTCAGAAGCGCCATGACTTGCTGGTTGTCCTCTAAAATTATGTCTTTTCATTCCACCGGCAAAACCCTTACCTATAGTAATACCCTGCAGATCCACCCAATCTCCATCCTTAAATCTTCCCGCCAAAGATACAATTTGGCCAGGTTCAAAGCCCTCTATTTTATCAACTCTGACTTCTTTAAGATGTTTTAGAGGTTTAAGATTGTTCTTTTCAAATATACCCTTCAATGGTGAAGGGAAATTCTTTTCTTTACTGTGACCAAAACCAAGGCACACACTATTATATCCATCTTTCTCAGTGTTTCTTATATATGCTACTTTGCAGGGGCCGGCTTTAATAACAGTGACACCTTTTAATTCTCCGCTATCCGTATAGATCTGAGTCATGCCGACTTTTTCGCCTATGATAAATTTAAAATCTGCGCTGACTTCTTTGGGGATCGAATCGGCAGGATTTTCCTTTTTTAAGTTTTCATTTTCCTGTGTCATAAGTATTCTCCGTCATCTTCTATTTTAAAAAAACAAAAAACACACACCGCTAAAACGGCTTTTATCTGAAATTTTTTTAGTCTCTATAGGAGCGAAAGAATATTTTTTTCTCTTCCGCTAAAATAACCTAGGTTTTACTGAAAAAAGTTTACATTGCATTACTGAGTAAGTTGAAAAGTTATTAAACAATTCGTGTCTAAGCACTGCAGTTTTCTAACACTTTTTTTACTTTTTACTCTTTACAATACTCTCTGTTAACTTTTTCAGGGAACTCTAAGATAGACTCAAAAATAAAGAAGTTTTCCTATGATAAACTTCTTTTATAATTCACTTCAAAAGAACCATAGAACAATTAAGGTTTGGCAACAGACTTATTATAACAAATAATGAATAGTTATTGCAAGAAAAAAATTTATTTTACTCTTTCCGCTTTACAATTATAGATTTAGTGAACCTAATAACTACTAAACAAAAAGCCCCGAATACACGGGGCTTTTTATTCAATTCCAAAAACATCACTTATAGAGCTGTAACTTTACTTCAACGCCACTTGGGAGATCGACTGAGTTCAAAGCGTCAGCGGTTTTATTGTTCGGATTTACTATGTCTATAAGCCTTGAATGAGTCCTTATCTCAAACTGTTCTCTGGACTTTTTGTCCACATGAACAGATCTGTTGACTGTGTACTTCCTTATTTGTCTAGGAAGTAACACTGGACCAGATATCATTGCGCCTGTTCTTTTGGCGGCGTCTATTATCTTTGAGACGGCCTGATCCAGCAAGGAATTGTCGCTTGATTTGAGCTTTATCCTTATTTTATCCATTTCATTTTGTTTTTTTTCTTCAGCCATAGTATCTCCATTACTCCAATATCTCAGTGACAACGCCGGCGCCTATTGTGCATCCGCCTTCGCGTATAGCAAATCTCAAGCCCTTTTCCATAGCCACTGGCGTCATAAGCTCAACTGTTATCTCTGTGTGATCTCCAGGCATTATCATCTCAACTCCTGGCTTAAGCTCTACTCCACCTGTCACATCAGTTGTCCTTAAGTAAAACTGTGGCTTATATCCCTTGAAAAACGGAGTATGTCTGCCACCTTCATCCTTGGTCAATATATATACCTCACCCTTGAATTTCTTATGCGGCGTTACGCTCTTAGGCGCTGCGATAACATGTCCCCTCTCCACCTGATCTTTCTCTATACCTCTCAACAATATACCTATATTGTCTCCGGCCATAGCTTCATCCAGCAATTTCCTGAACATCTCTAGACCTGTGGCAACAGAGTTCTTTGTGGGACCAAGCCCAACTATCTCAACGGGATCGCCTACATGTATCTTGCCTCTCTCCACTCTGCCTGTAGCAACTGTGCCTCTCCCTGTTATGGAAAACACATCTTCCACAGCCATCAAAAACGGTTTGTCCGTCTCTCTCTTTGGCTCAGGTATCGATGAGTCCAGAGCTTCCAATAGCTTCATTATCGCTTGCTCACCAAGCTCTCCAGTGTCGCCTTCCAATGCCTTCAAAGCGCTTCCTCTTATTATCGGTATTGTGTCTCCGGGAAATTCATACTTCTTCAGCAAGTCCCTTATCTCCACTTCAACAAGGTCTAATAGCTCCTTGTCATCCACTAAATCAGCTTTATTTAAAAACACAACAAGACTCGGCACATTGACCTGCCTAGCCAATAATACATGCTCTCTGGTCTGTGGCATAGGACCGTCTGCAGCGCTCACCACAAGTATAGCGCCATCCATCTGCGCCGCGCCAGTTATCATATTCTTTATGTAGTCCGCATGTCCAGGACAGTCTATGTGCGCATAGTGCCTCTTCTCTGTCTCATATTCTACATGCGATACAGCAACAGTCAATATCTTTGAAGAGTCTCTCACCACTCCACCCTTCGCTATCTCGGCATACTGCATCTCTTTAGCCTTGCCTTTCTTAGACAATACCCTAGTAAGAGCTGCTGTCAGGCTTGTCTTACCATGGTCAACATGCCCTATAGTCCCAACATTTACATGTGGTTTGCTTCTTTCAAACTTCGCTTTTGACATATCTTTCTCCTTTTTGCCC
>DYLH01000031.1 GCA_020722185.1 Candidatus Avelusimicrobium gallicola
ATAATATTTGGAAGGATGAGCCTTTGGAAATTACACAAAACTCTTGACATTACCCCCTTTTTGTTGCACGCAAAAGAAAAGATCACACAAATTACAAGGACAATATTTACCAATTTCATAACATTATTATGCAATTTCAAGCAGGAAAATTATAACAAGAATTCATTTACAGCAATTAAATTGCCAATGAAATTTATAAAACTATGCGTAAAGAGTTTGATATATACAAGCTTTATCTTAACCCTTTTTGTTGAAGGTATTTTATGAGGTCAGAAGGATAATCTGTGATTATGCCGTCCACTTGAGCCTTTATGGCCATCTCCCATACTGCTGGATCATTTATTGTCCAGGGGATGACCTTTTTGCCAGCTTTGTGCATTATTGCCACATATTCAGGCATTGTCCATTTATACCATGGACTTACTATTTCCGCTTTGGTTAAGGCTAGAGCTTCCGGTTCTATGTAATTTCCTTCGGTAAGCTGAGAAAGAATTATTTTAGGTTCAAGTTTTCTAATCTCAGACAATGTTCGCCAGTCAAAGGATTGTATTATAACTCTATCTGTCATATTGTATTTTTTGATTATATCCACAACAGCTTTGGCAAAGACTTCTGGAGTGGGTGACATTTTCGGTTCGCCTGGAACTATTTTTGTTTCCAAATTGAATTTTACTTTGCTTGCAGATGTTTGTGTTGATTTTATTACCATTTCAAAAAGCTCAGACAAAGTGGGGATTTTCTCGCCCGGAATAGGAATTTGATTTTTGAATTTAGGATTTTTTATAGAGCCACAGTCATATTTTTTTAGCTCTTCCAATTTGATAGATATTATTGGAATTTTTTCTTTCAATGGTTTTTTATCAGGACCCAAACAAAGCTCTGGATTTATGTATTTATCATGGGACAAAACAATCACGCCATCCTCGGTGACATTCATGTCGGTTTCTATGACATCTACGCAAGAATCAAGCGCTTCTTTGAAAGCTGCCATAGTGTTTTCTGGTCTTATACCACGACATCCTCTGTGGCCATGAACTTCTATTTTAGGCTTAGATTCTTGAGCAAAAGAAAAAAATGCGCAGATGAATATTAAAGACACCATTATTTTTTTCATTTTTCCTCCCAATGACATTTAATTTTTTTCAAAGACAAAATATTTTAAAAATATAATCCAAGTGGTGCAATTGATTAGGAGTTTGGGCGAGGTCCTAATCTTTCCACTTCACGCTTTATTCTTTACTATTCATTGCTTTTTCTGTTAACTCTTTACGCTTTGCAATTAATTCAGTAAACCCTAATTGCTCATTAAAGCCGCCTCCAGTATAGCCCAATCTGGATTAACTATTTTATTAATATCTGAGCTCAAATCCACCTTAACACCAGATTTTGTCTTTGAAAAATATCCAAAATAAGGATACAGGGCATACCAATAAATGTATCCAAAAACTCCACGCGGTTCAAAATAAGCTGTGACTCTAAGCGTGCTTTTGCCATCTGAAATGGCATTTGTCTGAAATTGTAGCCAGCCTTTCCCCGGCAATTTCATTTCGGCTCTTAAAAGCATCATGCGCCCAACTATCAATCTTTCCACACGCCAAAAGTCAAGCGTCTCGCCTTGATGCAATTCACTGCTGCTGCGTCTTCCGCAACGCATGCCTATTCCACCAATCACAGCATCTTGCCATGCCCTTAGTTTCCATAGAAAATTTGCAAAATAATATCCATTTGCTCCGCCTATTTTTGAAAATATTTCATATACTTTTGAGGACGGAGAAAAAATATCAATATTGTAATCTTGCAGTATTATCCCTTGCGCATCAATGAATGAAGAAGGTTTGTGATATTTAGGGGAATAATTTGCGGTCCATGAACTTTCGACCTTATTTTCAGCTATCCTTTGAAGAGCATATTTTACCGCTGTTTCATAATCAATTGGCTTTATTGAATTAAAAATTTTCAAAGCATCCTCATTTGATTTTATAGCGTCATTTTTGAGACTTTCCAGTAAAGAAACTGAGATATTGTATGGAATTGGAGTGAAAAGAAAAATCATCCACGACACAACTGTTTATTATGTTTTTTATCTGCTGAGATGTCAGTCCTTTTAATAGAGAAATCAGTTTCTTGGTATCTTGAGATTTTATAGATACTGAAAAAGATGGATTTTCACGTCTGAAATCATTTAACTGAGAATTCAACATAGATACTATTTCTTTTTCATTGGGATAAACGCCAAGCAGTCTTACAGTATATGAATAAAGGTCTTCCTCAAAACCCATAAACTAATTTTACTTTATTGCAAGATTTTTTTACAGATAAAGAAAGAGTTTAAAAAATTATTTCTCTATTGTGACGGCGTCAAATTTAACACCATTTGAAGAGCTATAAGTATAAACCCCACCGGTTCCTGAAGAATATGTAGAGTTTTTAAACTTTAGATATTCTCTTCCATCTACCTTTATTGAATGATTAGAACCCGATACGCTTATTTCGACATTATGGCTTTGACCATATGCGCTAAAACCTCTTGGCACTCTAACTGAAGCAATACTATAAAATTTTCCATTTCTACTTAAATATGCCCCGAAATATCTATTATTATAATAAAACATATATCCATTAGTTCTATACTGCCCATCACTTCTGTAATAAATCCCATATGGTCTGGTGGCGGAAGCAGTGAGATTGAGTTTATAGTCTTTTAGTGATGAAGGTCCACCATCTACCTTAAAAAAAGCCTTGTGAGTGCCTGACCCTATATTATACATAAAACCATTTCTAAAACCCCATCTGCCGAATGTATTATAAAGTCCTGACATATCATTGAAATCTGAAGCAAAACTGTAAATCGGTTGAGGCGGAAGCGGTCCCCCGCCTGATACAGGGTTTGTAGATATTTGAGTGAATGGCCAATAGTGAACACTACAAGCTAGTGTGGGAGTGGTGGTAGAAACCCATAGATATGTTCCCCCCTCCGTGCAATAAGGTTTTTTGTCCAAATAGCCTTTCTCATAAAGAATAGAGATATTGGCAGGGAACTCTCCATCGTGATCATATGAATAAATCATAGCTGCCTTTTTGATGTTTTCTCTTGTAGCCAAACATTGAGACTCTTTCGCTCTTTTAATTGAGATTATGTATTTTGGTATAAAATAGGAAGTAAAAACGCCAAGAATCATTACAACAGTCATCATCTCTATTACAGTAAATCCTTTCCTCATTCAACCCTCGGTATTTGTCCTTTTGAAGAATAAATTTTCTTAAAACCATGAACTGAAGCATCCGGGCAATATATTTCATCACCATCTATTATGTACTCCTTGCCAGATACCGGGCAATGAAGTTTTAATTTTTTGTTTCCCATCAGCTTCCATATATTTGAAATACATTCATCTGTTTTTGCGTCTGTTTCATATGTGCCATAGCGAAGAATTCTCTGTGGTGTAAGAGCGGCGGATACTTCTGGATACCTTTTATACATCAAAAGCAAAGCGGCAATTATTATAGCTATTTGAATGTATAGGTAAAATTTCAATGTTCTCAATTGTTTTTCTTGATTATCTTTTTCAAGAATAGCAATTTCAATTTTTTCTTTACGAATTTTGTTAGCAAGCCGATTTTCAGCTTGTTCTATATCCTCTAAATTATCACCCATAAACCTATTATATTATACAAATTTAGATAAATATCGCACAAATTGGCGTTTCATTTTTTAAGGTTAATTAAGTAAGCGTAAAAGGCATTTTTTCTTATTGGTTTTGTCAGGTAATCGTCAAAACCCGCCTTAATAGCTTTCTCCACCTCCTCTTTTAGGGCCATTGCAGTAAGAGCCACTACCTTAGTCTTTCGCCCCAAAGGTAATTCCATCTCCCTTATTTTAAGCATGGCGCCAGTTCCATCCAATCTTGGCATTTGCATATCCATAAAAACAGCATCATAAATTCCGTCTTTAAATTTTTCAAGAGCTTCAATGCCATCTTCTGCAAATTCTGCTTTTACTTCAGAATCTTTTAGAAATGAGCGCATAAGAGTTCTATTGTCTTCATTGTCATCAACTATTAAAATCCTAATAGACGGGAGTTCTTGTTTGGAGTAAACAATTTCTTTTTTTTCTTCTTTTTCTTTAGAAAAAACTTTTTTACCCAAAACATCAAGAGCAGAGTGTAAAAGCTCATTTTTCTTAACCGGCTTCACCATAAAATGGTCTATCCCTATTTTTATAAAGGCATCTTTATTCATCTTTATATTGTCAGAAGTAAAAGGAATTATAGCTGGCTTTTTAGTTATAGATGGGTCTTCCATTATTTTTTTAGCTGTTTCAAAACCATTCATTTGTGGCATATTAAAATCCAAGAATAAAATCTTGAAAGGCGCTTTTAAGTCATTCTCTCTAAGCATCTCAATTGCCTTTTCCCCGCTGTCCACATCTAAAGCAATAGCGCCATTGGAAGTCATTATTTCCTTTACTATTATTCTGTTTACTGGATTGTCATCTGCAACTAGGACTTTTACTCCTTTTAACTCATCTAATCTGGCAGATTCAACAAAAGAAGTGACTTTTGCTTTGGAAATTTCGAAAGGCAATACAAAAGAAAATTCGCTCCCCTCGCCAACTTTGCTTTTTACTGAAATATTTCCACCCATTAGCTCAATAAGCATCTTGGAAATAGGCAGTCCAAGCCCTGTGCCCCCATATTTTCTTAAAGTTGAGGTCTCAGCCTGAGAAAATTTATCAAAAATCTTTTCTATCTTATCCTCTGGTATGCCTATGCCGGTATCTTTTACAGAAAAAGCAATATATACTATTCCATTTTCTTCTTTTTGCTTTTTGATTTCAAGAGCAATCCAACCTTTTTCTACGAATTTTACTGAATTGCCCATCAAGTTAATCAATACTTGACGCAACCTAACGGGATCTCCAAGCAACTTCACCGGCGTATCTGGAGCTATACGACATGATACTTCTATGTTTCTCTGAGAAGCCTTTACAGAAATTATTTCAGCCACTTTATAGGCAATTTCATCTAATAATAAATCTGTTTTTTCAAGCTCTACTTTTCCAGCTTCTATTTTGGAGACATCTAAAATGTCATTTACCAAAGAAAGCAATGACTCAGACGCAGATCTGAGTATTTCCAGATATCTTTTATGCTCTAAAGAAAGCTGCGCTTCATCTAGCAAATCAGACATACCAACTATTGCATTCAGTGGGGTCCTTATTTCGTGACTCATTGAAGATAAGAAATCGCTCTTTGCCTGATTAGCCAATTCAGCCTCTCTTCTGGCCTCAGCCAACATCTTTATAAGCCTCTGCTGAACGGTAATATCTTTGTGTATGCCAATAAAATTTACAATTTTCCCAGAAATGTCTTTTATAGGCGTAATATATGCCTGTACAATAATTTCTTCTCCACTCTTTGAAAGATTTTTAAATTGGCCAACCCATTTGTTTCCACTTTTTATTGTTTTCCAAAGATTTTCATATACATTTTTGGAAATTGTTTTAGACTTTATGACGTGTGGATTGGCGCCTATTACTTCTTCTCTTGAATAGCCATATGTTTCGCAAAAAGCGCAATTCACATATTCTATTTTTCCGTCAGCATCTGTTATCAAAGTCGGCAATGGCGTATTGTCTATGCCATTTTTTAGCTTTATTATGTCTTGAAAATTTTTATTAATTTGTTTATTAATTTTTTTGGCATATACAAGTATAACAACTATTAACGCGTACACAAAACATGATATTAAAGCGCTCACATATACGAGATTTTTAATTATGCCATTAATTTTTTCGGTAATATGTTTACCATTGGCGGTGAACTTTGTATAAGAAAAAATTCCTGAATAATCTCTAACAGCTTGTAAATAGAAAACGATATCATCAAGCTTACTTTTTAAGTTTTGTTTTGAAGAACGGCAATATAAGATTTCTTTTTCAAGAAAATTGATGAGTTTATCTTTTCGGGATATATTGGCGATATTGTTTTTAATTTGTTCATCTGAATTGATATTAAAAAGAGCTGAATTTATAGCTAAACAATAAGCATTTTTTTTATTTTGGCTTATGGCAATATGCGCATTCACAAATTCATCTGCAATATATCTTATCTTTTTTAAGCGATAATAGTCTGACTGCATGGAATAATTTATAGATTGTATCTCAGCCATAATAGCCAAAGCTCGAATTATCATATATGTCTGTAGAAACAAGGTAATTAGAATCAGAAATATAGAAAACTTGCTATCTTCAAAACAAAATCCAATCTTTTTACACAAATATTCTCTCATATTTTTACCCATTATAATTTCTTACTATTTGCTTCTTGCTTTTTAGGATCCTTTCAGCGGACATCAAGTATTTCAACAAGCTCCTTTATTAGATCGCCAATATTCCCGGAAATTATGCCACCGCCCTGAGCAAAATCTTTTCTGCCTCCTGCCCTGCCTGAAATTTTTTCTGACAATTTTTTGGCAGCCACAGACGCTTCAATTTGAGGGTCTTTAATGTCATTTGTAAGTGAAAGAGCAAAATTTATCTTATTTTCCTTAATTGCATAGACAAAAATCCAGGATTTTTTCTCCTCATTTTTGAGTCTGTCAGAAAACTCCCTCAGTATTTTTATATCAAAATCACCCGCGTCCTGAACAATGAGGGAAATATCATTCCCCGATATCCTCTGCAAGTTAGAAGTGAATTTTTTGTTTATTTTTAACTTTTTTATCTCATCTCTGAGGGACTTCTCTTCAATCCTCATCTTATTTATCCTTGTTTCTATTTCCTCTATCTGGCAGGAAAGCTCTCTTGCCGCCGACTGGGTTATTTGAGCAACCGAGCTTAAATACTCAAAAAGCGCGTACCCTGAAGCCCCTTCTATTCTTCTTATTCCTCTTGAAACAGATGAATCCTTTAAGATCTTTAAGCGAAAAACTTCGTTCATTGAATCCACATGAGTTCCGCCGCAAAGCTCAAGGCTGTATTTATCAGAAGTTTTTTCAAATCCGCTGTGATTGATAAGAATAAATCTTGCCGGATCTGAATACTTTTCCCCAACCAAAGTCAAGGCGCCAAGCTTCTCTGCGTCAGAAAGAGGTCTTGTCTGCTTGAACACCTTATATCCTGAAAGTATGGCTTCATTAGCTAATCTTTCCACTTCAGCAAGCTCTTGCAAATCTGGAGTTTTTGTTATGGTGTAGTCAAATCTGAATTTTTCCTCATTTACAAGGGATCCTGCCTGCCTTACACTTTCACCAAAAACTTTTCTCAAAGCTGCATTTATGATATGCACAGATGTGTGATTGGCTGATATTTTTCTCCTCCTATAGGAATCCACTGCCAGAGAAAAATTTTCCTGAATTCTAATTGGCGAGATCACTTCGGCTTTATGCCAGAAAACTCTACCAAGAGGCTTTTGGGTATCCGTTATTATGGCCACTTTTTCCCCATTGGAAAACAAAGCTCCGCTATCTCCAACCTGTCCGCCAGATTCAGCGTAGAAAGGCGTTTTATCAAAAGCAAGCCAGCAGAATCCAGAGTCAATTTTTTCAAGAACTTCTCCATTTGGGCTTATTATGGAGACTAGGCGAGCCGAATCTTCTAAGGTTTCATATCCGCTAAAAACAGTGTCTGAAATTTTTTCTTCAGCTTTCTGGAAAACAAATGAATTCTGCTCGCCAGAGGATTTCCACGCGCTTCTGGCTATTTCCTGAGCCTGTTTCTTTGCATCATTAAAACCACTTTCATCCACGCTAAGACCTCTTTTCCCAGCTATTTCTTTTGTCAATTCCACAGGGAAACCATATGTTTCATATAATTTAAAGGCATCTTTTCCAGAAATTGTATGTGGATGCCCGTCCATAATCTGGTTTAAGAATTTTTCTCCGTTTTCAAGAGTTTCTAAAAATCCTTCTTCTTCATATTTTAGCGCAGACAATATGTGATCCTCATTCTTTTCAAGCTGAGGGTATTTGTCTTTGAAAATATCCTTCACAGCTCCCACAAGTTTATATAGAAATGGATCCTTTATTCCAGCCACCATGCCAAAGCGCTGGGCGCGCCTTATTACACGTCTAAGCACATAACCTCTACCTTCATTTGAAGGTAAGACTCCTTCAGATAAGAGGAAACAAGCGCCGCGAAGATGATCTGAAATTATTCTAAAAATTTGTATATCTGGAGAATTTACCTCATAGCTTATTGTTGGATTCAGCTTGAGAAATGCCTCAGATATAGGGTAAAAAAGAGATGTCTCAAATGGCGAATATTTCCCCTCCACAATAAATGAGAGTCTTTCAAGACCCATACCAGTATCTATGTTTTTCTTTGGCAAAGGTTTAAAAGATCCATCTTTTTGCCTGTCAAATTGAGTAAATACATGATTCCATATCTCCACATAGCGATCGCATGGACATCCCGGAGCGCAGTCTGGATTGCCGCAGGAGTATTCCTTTCCGCGATCAAAATATATTTCAGAACATGGTCCACTTGGTCCAGTATCGCCCATAGACCAAAAATTGTCTTCCCCCATTTCAAAAATGTGGGAATGAAGTTCTTTTGGCAGTATTTTTTTCCATATGGCAACCGCTTCCTCATCTTTTGGCGCGACACCACCTTTGTAAATGGAAAAATAAAGCCTGTTTGAGTCTATTCCCATTTCCTTTGTGAGAAAATCATATCCCCATTTAAGGGATTCTTCCTTAAAATAGTCACCAAATGAAAAATTGCCAAGCATTTCAAAAAAGGTCAAATGTCTTATGGTTCTTCCGACATTATCTATATCTGTGGTTCTAAAACATTTTTGACAAGAGGCTGCTCTTTTCATATCTGTTTTAAGGCCAAGATAGTAAGGCTTAAACTGCACCATTCCGGCAGAGGTAAAAAGAAGGGATGGATCACCTTGTGGAATAAGCGGGCTTGACTGAATTATAGGATGACCTTGTTTAGAGAAAAACTCAAGGAATCTTTTTCTTATTTCATAACTTTGCATATCATCTCCAAAACTAAAAAACAAAAAAATTTATAGAGTTTCACCAAGAAATAAAACTCATGTTCTCGACAATATTATTTTATATTATTGCAAAATCAAATAAAACAAGCGTGTAAAGCGTAATTTCCATTAGGGGACACTTTTGTACTCTGTGGCTCTTTGGAACTGTAGCGCTATTTCTCTATTTCCGCCTTACATTCATAATCTGATGACAATAAATGGATATGTGTTCCCTTATTTTGGGCTGTTTTTTTTCAAGAGTGGGCAAAAGAGTTTTTCTTATCCAATTCCTCAGATATTTTTCTTCTTCATTGGAGCTATCTTCAATCCATGGCACTTTATTTGCTTTAAGCATTTTCACAATTTCCTTTTTTGATACATCCAAAAGTGGCCTTAAAATAGTTTTGCCATCTAGCTTTCTAATGCGTGGAATTCCAGCCAAAGCATAAAGTTTTGTTCCTCGCAAAAGATTTATAAAGAAGGTTTCCGCATTGTCATCTGCGTGATGAGCCGTACAGATAATATCTGCGCCACATTCAACTGCCACTTTGAGAAGAAATTCATACCTTTTTTTTCTTGCCACATGTTCTAAACTCTCCTTTCTCTCTCTGGCCAAGGTTGGTATATCAGCTCTCCCCTTTATTAAGGGAACAGAATTCTCAAAACAAAATCTTTCCACAAATTTTTCATCTCTATCTGCCTCAGCTCCTCTTATTTTGTGATTAAAATGTGCCACCACAATATTCCTCCTTTTCTTGAGGAAATAATAAAGCATGGCCATAGAATCTGCCCCCCCAGACACAGCTAATAAGATAGGATTTTTTTTGTTAAAAGAGGGAATCAAACTTAAGGCCTTGTCCACCTTAGAAAAAAACAAAAGAGTGTGTTCTTTTTTTAGATTTTTCATTTTTTAAAAACTGACTTAACAAGCATCTCTATAAGGGCAATGGGTTTTATCCCAGCTTTCTGCCACAATCTTGGATAAAGACTGTGTGAAGTAAATCCTGGAATAACATTTATTTCACAAAAATAAAATTTGTCGCTATTTTTTGGATCCACAAAAAAATCAGCCCTAGCCAAGCCATAGCCTTTTATGGCAGAAAAAACTTTTAGCGCGCAAGCTTGTATTTTTTTTTCAAGCGACAATGAAATATTTGCTGGAATGAGCAATTCCATCCCATTGTCATCAAGATATTTAGCTGAGTAGTCATAAAATTCATGCTTCCCCTTAACCCTGACCTCCCCACAAGGGGAAAGCTTAAATTTGCCATAGGAACCAAGCAGTCCACAAACTATTTCCCTAGCTCTATCCACTCCCTTCTCTATCAAAATCTCACGGTCAAATTTGAAGGCATATCTTATTGCGGGCAATAAATCTTTTTCGCTATTGACTTTTTTAACGCCAACCGAAGAACCCAGAGTATTGGGTTTTACAAAAACAGGATACCCCCATTTGCCAACGGTCTTTTTTATAAGAGCGAAATTTAAAGCTGTATGCCTATCTAAAAGCATATCCTCAAGGACGGGCACACCATTTAAGGCCGCCAGGGTTTTAGTCATCTTTTTATCCATTGATACCGCGCTTGCAAGCACAGAACAGCCGATATATGGGATTTTCATCATCTCAAACATCCCCTGAATTTTTCCATCCTCGCCAGTATTGCCATGTATCAATGAAAAGAACACATCTATAGGCAATTTTTTATTCCCGCGCAAAAGGCCGCGAGAAAAATCCACTGAGACTTTAATCCCTGAGCTACCTTTAGAAAAAAAAGATTTTTCTTCAAGTGTCCATATACCCTTCCTGTCTATGTAAATCAATAGAGGTTTAAGGATAGATGATTTTAAACAATTTTCATATACCGATTTTGCCGATTGAATTGAAACCTCATGTTCTTCACTTTGTCCCCCAAAAATCAAAGCCAAATTTATTTTTTTCATTTATTCTCCTTAAATTCAATTTGTATCTAACACTTTTGCACTTTTTTCAGCTTTAAGATGCTTGTTCTTGCTTTTTTGTTATACTACGCCTCTGACTTAAATGTCTCCATTATTATACCGCCGCCGAGCACGCGATTTGAGTCATAAAAAACTGCGGACTGGCCTTTGGTAGCGGCAAATTGCTTTTGATTAAAAAAAAGCATAAACTTGCCATCTTTTCTCTTTTCAAGCCTCGCCTCGCATGGAGTATGCCTGTATCTTATTTGAACAAAATAGTTCTCTCCGTCTTTGGGCATAGACTTAGAAAGCCAATTTAAAGACCCTATTTCCACAGCGCTAAACATGGCTCCCGAAATGGGACTAACAATCACCTCATTTAGACGAGGATTTATGCCTGAGACATAAAGCCTTTCTGAAGCTGAAATGCCTAAATTTTTCCTCTGCCCTATTGTGAAATGAAAAAAACCATTGTGCCTGCCTAAAATTTTCCCCTCATCATTTTTTATATAACCCTGAGAATTTTCAATTTTTTTCTCCTCTTTAAGCCATCTTATATAGTCTCCGTCGGGAATGAAACATATATCTTTGCTCTCTTTTGATCTAGCTGTTGGAAGTTTCAATTTGGCTGCTATTTTTCTTGTCTCATCTTTTTTCATTTCCCCAAGAGGAAAAGAGATTTTTGAAAGATATTTTTCAGGCAAGCAGTATAGGAAATAACTCTGATCTTTAAATGGGTCACAGCCTCTGTATAGAGACATTTCTTCTTTCTCATTTTTTATGATTGCATAATGACCTGTGGCAAGAATATCGGCCCCCATCGCTTCGGCTATTTTAAGTAGATAATCAAATTTGAGATGCCTATTGCACTCAATACATGGATTGGGCGTAAAACCGTTTATATATGAAGAAGCGAAATTCTCCATCACTTTATCTTTAAATATAGATCTGGCATCTTTAACATAATGTCTTATACCGAGAATTGAGCACACTTCTTTGGCCCGAGATATTGACTCATCTGCGCCGCAGCATACTGATCTGCCATTTGGAGAAAAAAACCTCAATGTGACGCCCACCACTTCAAAGCCTTGCTTTTGAAGAATGGCGCAGGCCACTGAAGAATCAACTCCTCCGCTCATAGCTACTACAGCTTTCATACGCTAATCCTTACTGCTAAAAGAAACAGAATGTTCTCCCATAGTAAATTATATAAAACAATCTTTATGTTATAATATCTGTTTGAAGCTGTTTTATGTACATTTTCTGCAAGTCCTAGCGAAGGCTATTTTGGAGGCAATGATGGAAGAAAAAAATGATTTAAATCCGCAATCTTCTCCAGTTGAAGAAAAGCCTACAACAATGGGAAGTAAGAATTCTTTTAATCCAAAGAACTGGCTTATATTTTTCACAATTTTGTATGCCATAACTCTAATACCAGCTTTTATATTGATATCCAGAAAGGAAACGAGAAAAGATTCCGACAAAGAATTAATTGCTTCATCTTTGACTAAAAAAAATGCTGTGGGAATTATACCTATCCACGGACCTATTTATCAGGACTCAAATTCATCTTTCATTGAAAGAGGAAGCCAACTTATCTCAAGCAGAATCAAGAAGATGAGCGAGGATAAAAAGATAAAGGCTATAGTGCTTGATATAAATTCACCCGGCGGATCTGTGGCAGCAGTGCAGGAAATTTACTCCACAATACTAAAAGCCAAGAAAGAAACAGCCAAGCCCTTCATAGCACGTTTTGGAGAAGTATCTGCCAGCGGCGGATATTACATAGCAAGCGCCTGCGATAAAATAATTGCTCACCCCGGAACCATAACAGGCTCTATAGGCGTAATATTCAGTGTGGGCAATGTGGAAGGTCTTTTTAAGAAAATAGGAGTTAAAACTGAAACTATAAAATCTGGCAAATTTAAGGACATCGGGGCAATGAGCAGAGAAATGTCTAAAGAAGAGAGAGAATTGCTACAGTCAATGATAAATGATTCTTTCGAGTCCTTTGTAAATGCTGTAAGTGAAGGGCGAAAAATAGACAAAGAAAAATTAAAAGACCTTGCTGATGGCAGAATATTTACAGGCAATCAAGCCTTTAAGGTTGGGCTTGTGGATAAACTTGGAGATTTACAAGACGCTATAGACGAAGCTGGGATAATGGCTAATCTTGGGAAAAATCCACCGGTTGTAAAAAATAAAAGGTATTATTTTGATGATATACTTGAAGCTATTGATTCAAAAATATCAATATTGCCGCAATCAGCTTCTATTTCGCCTATAGCGCGACTTGAATATATGTGGTCCGGTTTTTAAGGAGGCGCTATGTTTGCCTATGCCATAAATTTTTTACGGGACAAGGAAATAATAGACAAATTAGAAAGAGAAAGAGCCATAAGGAAAATCGGTTTTTTAGGCTATGTCATTGGATTATTCACACTTTTCATATCTTTAAAGATTGAGAATATGACAAGTGGTTCTATTTTCTCTTTCCTTTTTTTCTTTTCTCTGATAATAATGCTTAATTATTTAGAAAGCGCCTTAACCTCTTTATTTATGGATATGATAGGATATAGGGCATCTGCATCCTCTCTTTTTTACCTGTATGGGATAAGTGAGTTTTTATGGTTGGCTTCTTTGCCCTTTGCTTATCTGGCAAAGTTATCAATTATTTCATTTCCTCTTTCCATATCTTTGATACTTATCTGTATATTTTTGACGCGCCTTAAAATGATAAAAAATCTCTACTCTGTCAGATATAAGCTGGCTTTGATATCTTTTATTGCCCCCTATGTCATTATGTACTTTATTACAATTGTGGGATCTGTTTATTTTATTTACTCCATATTTTCTTTAATCTAATGTCAAAGGTACCTCAAATAAAAGTTTTTCAGGGTTTGCCAGTTCTAACTTCGGCTAAGATGAAATATATTGACAATATAGCCACACTTGAATATGGCATTAAGGAAGGCGAATTGATGGAAAATGCCGGAAGTTCACTTGCGATGGAAACTACAGCTTTTGCGGAGAGAAAAACTGGCAAAAAAAAGGATGAAATAAAAATAGCGGTTTTTTGCGGGCGTGGGAATAATGGCGCAGACGGTCTGGTTTGCGCAAGATATCTTAAAAGCGGCGGAATTAAGACAAAGGTTTTTATAGTGTCTCCCGGGGAAAAGGGATATGGCAAGCTATCAGTTGAAAACATGACAAAGGCAAAAGAGGCCGGGGTGGATATTTGTCTAGTTGACCCAGATAATTTGGACATAGTTGAGAAAGAGAGTCAGGATTACGATATATTTGTCGATGCCTTGCTTGGGATAAGCGCTATGGGAAAGCCAGCGGGGGTGGTTAAAAGGCTAATACAGATAATAAATAAACATGGGAAACCTGTTGTAGCGGCAGACATCCCTTCAGGCTTAAATCCAGATACAGGACATCACAGCGGAGTTTTTATAAAAGCAGAACTTACAATAACATTTGGTTTTGCCAAGACAGGATTAATGGCCGCCCATGCGCAAAAAAATATAGGAGAATTAAAAGTAGCGCCAATAGGCTATACTCAGGAAATTGTAAAAAGAGCTCAACAGTGATATTTTAAGGCTCATTAGATTTATTCATAACTCGACAGTTCATTGAAAAAAATCAACTAAAAATTAAAGGCTTTAAATATATCATCTTCCGTAGCGGCAGGTTGAGTTTGATTGTTTTGCTTTGGAGCTTCTTGCGCAGGCTCTTGCTTTACAGCAGGGGCAGAGGCGCCGGGAAGTTTTTTCATCCTGCCCTCTCCTTCTCCAACAGGCTGAACAACTACAGGGCGAACGCCTTCACCAAAAGCTAGAAAACCAGTTTTCATATTGTAATAAATTCTAAAGGAACTTTGTTTGAGCTGAGGTTCATAAGTTTTGCCAAGATTAAGTTTTTGCTGTTCCCAACCCGGATTGTAGATTAGCTTACCTTTTACATCTACTTCATCATCCACCACAGGCAAAGAAAATTTTACCTTATATAAGCCCTGACTATCTGAAATGCCGGGAGTAAAATTCAAATTGACAAAAGAAGCGGCATTTTCTTCCACTGCGTTTAATTCTGTTTCCATATTTATATCTTTGCCGCCCATATCAGCAACTGCCTTAACAGTAACTCCTTCTATCGGATTTCCGTAGTAATCGGTAACAGTTCCCTGTATATTTCCTTCAAGAAACAAACTCATTTTAGTAGTTGAGAAAAAGAGCCAATCTTTTTTCCCGACAACTCTTTTCGTCAGTATCAAATCTGTAACCCTTTTATCAGTATAATCTACTACTTTAAGAGCCTTAGTTGAACTAAAGCATCCAACAAAACCAGATAAATAAATCACGAGGAATATAAATTTACAAATGGATTTACTTTTCATTTTTTGCGGCTCCATGAGCAGAAGTCATTTTAACAAAAAAAACAACTCTCCTGTTTTTCCTTCGATTTTCAGGACTGTTATTGGGGACAATAGGCCTGTACTCTCCATATCCAATAGCGGAAATTTTTCTTGGATCAAAACCCATTTCAAGCATATGCCTCACCACGCTTGTAGCTCTAGCTGTAGACAGCTCCCAATTGGAAGCGAATTGCTTTGTTGCTATCGGAATATTGTCAGTGTGCCCTTCAACTATAACTTCATTTTTTTCTGAAAGTTTTTTAAGTATAGGATAAAGTTTGTCTATTTTACCACTCATCTCAGTAGTGAGATCCGCGCTACCGCTTTCAAAAAATGGCAGTTCTCCCTGTTCTTCCAAAGTTATTTTAAGCCCTTCCTTATTGACTTCAACCTTCCCAGACATTTCCCCTTTTTCCATCATTTCCTTTATCTGTTGAGCGGCATTTTGAACATTTTTATTGAGGGCTGCGCTTAAGGCATAAAGAATAACAAAAAAGCAAACAAGTTCCGTCATAAGATCGGCATAGTTCACCATCCATGGCGGAGCGGGATGGCCTATAGGGGCGACACGGGGGTCGTCCTCTGGGATCATATTTTTAACTCTAACCGCCATCAGGCATTTTCTCCTTCTTTGGCAACAGGCTTTCTCTTAGAAGGCTCAAGATAAGCTTTCAAATTGGCTTCCACAACGCTGGGGGTAGCGCCGCTTTGAAGCAAAAGCACGCCCCTTATTATTATCTCTTTCACAAATAGTTCTTCCTCAGAGCGCAATTTTAGTTTGCCTGCCATAGGTAAAAAAAGCCAGTAGCCGCTGCCAAGTCCATAAAAAGCGGCGGCTAGAGCCAAAGCCATTCGCCTTGGCACTTGAGCGACATCATCTATTGATGAAAGCATTAGTATCATTCCTAGAACTGTTCCTATTATGCCGAAAGCTGGAGCATAAGTGCCCAAAGCATTGAATATTTCACGGCCGACTTTATGCCTTTCTCTAATAAAATCAAGTTCTGTTTCAAGCATATTTTTTATGAAATCGTGATCTGCGCCGTCTATAACAAGCTGCAGTCCCCTTTTCATAAAGTCATCTTGAAGAGACTTCACATCGCTTTCAAGGGCGAGAAATCCCTCTTTTTTAGCTTTTTGAGATAAAGAAACAAATGTGCTTACCAATTTTGAAGTATCCTCTCCTTTGGATGCCATTACTTTTTTGAGAACTTTCATCAACCCTATAACCTTGGAAAGAGGAAAATTTACAAGAAGAGCGCAAAAAGTGCCGCCCATAACAACAAGGAGGGCTTCTAAATTCATAAAAGGCACAAAGCCAGCTACACCTTCCTGAAGATATACCGCACCGAGCACAAAACCAAGGAAAACTATTATACCCGTGAATGTAGCTATATCCATATAAACCTCTTAAAATCAGGGTTTCTTCTCATATCCTTCAAGGGGATTCACTACGGATTTTGAGGAATAAACCTGCTTGCGATATTCAATAACCTTGTCTATCACATCTTGCACACTGTCTTTAACTATAAATCTGTTACCTGTCACCATATTTAAAACTGTATCCGGAGAGGCCTCAACGCTTTCTATCAATTCAGCATTGACAGCAATTTCCACACCATTTATTTTTCGAAGTATCACCATTTAATAAACCTCAGATACAGACAATAAAATAATTATACAAAAAGAGTTTGACCTTGATATTATTTTCCTTCGGGATTCTTATTATTTTCCTTTTCTTCACCTTTGATTGCCCACCTGTTCCTCTCATAAAATGAAGCTTCGCGATAACGATTGAGTTCTTGCTCTTTGAGAGAATTTTCCTTTTTAGCTTCTTCAAGTTCTGCAGACAATCTTTCAATTGTAAGGCTTAGATCTTTCTGCGCTTTGAGCATGGACTCTTCTTTTTCCTCCCACTGTTTTTCCTCTAGAGATAATTTATTTTTCAATGATTCCATGTCACGTTTAAAAGCATCTAAAATCCCTTGTGAATTTTCCTTTTCAAGCAAAGTTTTTTTAAGCTCCCGGGATTTTTCTTCAACCTGTAAAACAGATTTTTTATACGCTTCCATTAACTTATTATACTCTGCAGAAATAACTTTAAATTTTTCATTGTTTTCCCTCAGGACCTTATCATATTGTAGGAGTTTAGATGAATATTCTTTTATTTGCTTATTGAGATTTTCATTCTGATTTGAAAAAGAAGCAATCTGATTTTTCATAGACTCAACCTGCTCTTTATCTTGCAGGGCAGATTTTCTCATAGTATCCAGCTCAAGCAGAAGTTTTTCTTTTTCAGCTTTTTCTTTCTCAGCCTCATCTTTAATTTTGCTAATTTCAGATTCGAGTGATTCTTTCAGGGAAGACAGCTCTTTTTCCATTTGAGATTTAACTTCTTTTAATGCCTCTTCCTTTTCAATCCTGAGAGACTCAATCTCAGTTTCAAAGGAAGCCTTCATAGAATCAATCTTTTCTTTTTCCCTGTTCTCATAAAATTCTTTTATAGAAGCGATATTCCCATCCATTTGTAATTTAAGTTCTTCCAAAGCTTTTTCTTTTTCAATCCTGAGAGACTCAATCTCAGTTTCAAAGGAAGCCTTCATAGAATCAATCTTTTCTTTTTCCCTGTTCTCATAAAATTCTTTTATAGAAGCGATATTCCCATCCATTTGTAATTTAAGTTCTTCCAAAGCTTTTTCTTTTTCAATCCTGAGAGACTCAATCTCAGTTCCATGCATTTTTTTGGAATTTTCAATTTCGCTGTCATATTCTTCTTTCATTCTAGATATTACAGACTCATATAAATTTTTAAGCTCATTCATCTTGCCTTCATACTCACCTGCTTTTGAAAGAATAGATTCTTCCTTATCTTTTGCAAAATCTTCCTTAGCCTGAGCTAGCATTTCTTCATATTTTTTTTCAAGTTCTATGACATCGGCTTTATGCCTTTTGTTCATTTCTGAAATTTTATTTTCATATTCTCTGACTATATCCCTAGATGAAATTTCTTTTATTCTCTCTATCTCCTTTTCATATTTACTTACAATTGAATCCACTTCACTCTTATAAGCTTCTCTTATGGATGAAAGATGTTTTTTAAGTTCTTCATTCTCTGTTTTATACATTTTCTTAATTTTTTCTACATGAATTTTAAATGCTTCCTGCATTCTCTCCAATTTAGATCCCATCTTTTTATTTTCTTCCATAACCATGGCAAGTTTCTTAGCCATTTTCGTATTTTCCAATTTTAAAAATGCCCGCTCCTTTTCAATTGCTATATTTAAACCACTTAGACGAGATATTTCTCCCTTGATATTTTTAATTTCTTCAGTTTTTTTCTCATTTTTTTCTGTTAGCTCTTCCAACTGTAATTTTAGAGAAGGGTTTTCTTTTTCT
>DYLH01000032.1:0-16855 GCA_020722185.1 Candidatus Avelusimicrobium gallicola
AAAGATTGATTTATCCCCCACTTTATTTATAAAATTTAATTCTGCAGCTTAATGTATGCAACAAACAAGAAACGCCAATTCTATGCAAGAATTCCTAACAAAAGATGATGTCTATGTGGAAGATTCCCTGAAAGACAGGGCTTCTGTGCTTGAATTTTGCTCCAAAAAAATGCATATTAACATCGCAAAAAAAATGAGCTATAGATTGTTCATTGGCAAAGTCAAAGAGACAGATGAAACAAATATAATCCTTCCAAGCGGACTCTATATGCCTCATTTAAAGCTAGCTGAGATAGATAGAATAATGGCAATTCTAGTCTTAACTAAGCAGGGGGTCTTTGATACCTTAAGTGGAAATAAATTTTATGTCACATTCTTTTTTTTAAGCCCTCTCAACCCCGCCTTTTTTCAGAAACATTTAAACCTTCTCAGCTATATATCTTCAACTTTTAATGAAGAGAATATAAAGGCCATGAGAAATATCCAGACCTCGTCTGAGCTATATAGTTTTATAAAAAGTCTAAACAAATAGTATGAAACATGAAATTAAAAAAGTATTTGTGCTGAGCACAGCCATGCTTAGCTTTATATCTTTTTGGCGGGCGGCTGCCATAGTCCTTTGTGATTTTGGTTCCAGCGCTTATTATGCAGGCGGGATAGCCGCTAGATCTTTTGGCCCGGCTTTCCCATACTTTATAATGGCCGTAATGCTTTTTGCAGGGCTTATGCTCATGGTTTACATAGAATCTTCCGCACTTTTCACAAGGGGAGGTGTTTATGTGGTTGTTCGGGAAACCATGGGCAAAACAATGGCTAAAATTTCAGTTTCAGCGCTAATTTTTGATTATTTGCTCACAGGCCCAATAAGTTCTGTAAGCGCCGGCCTTTATCTTTCGGCTCTCTTAAATATAGTTCTTCCTTACCTGAATCCATCTTTTCGCTTAAATGAGAGGATTGTGGCAATATTTTTTTCTCTCATTGTAATACTTTACTTTTGGCGTGAGAATGTAAAGGGAGTAAAAGAATCATCGGATAATAATGTAAAAATCATAATCTTTGTCTCATTTGTGGCCATTATACTTTTCATATGGTCAGCTATTACCTTGTATATTCGCGGTTTCTCTCTCCCCCCCTTAAAACTTGAATTTTCCAAAGATGCGCTTGGGTGGACAGAAAACTTTTCATGGCTTAAACCTGTGGGACTGGTAGGGATAATAATGGCTTTTGGCCATTCTATACTGGCTTTGAGTGGACTTGAAACTCTCAGCCAAGTATATAGGGAAATAGAGGACCCTAAAATAAAGAATTTGAAAAAAACTGTTCTCGTGGTTTTTGTTTTCAGCCTTATTTTTACTGGGATTCTAACCTTTATTTCCTCACTTGTGATTCCATATGAAAAGATAATAGGGGATTATTCTGATAATTTGCTCAGTGGCCTTGCAATGGAGCTTACGGGTCCTTATTTTGCAAAGGTGGCAATGAAAACTTTAGTGGTTGTTTCGGCTGTGCTTGTACTTGTAGGCGCTGTGAATACCTCATTTGTCGGGTCGAACGGAATACTAAATAGGGTTGGCGAAGATGGTATATTGAGTGAATGGTTTAGGAGTATTCATCCCAAATATGGGACTACCTACAAAATGATAACCATAGTTGCTATTTTGCAGGCTTTAATAGTGATTTTATCTGGAGGGGATGTCTTTCTTCTTGGCGAGGCCTACGCCTTCGGTGTTATGTTAAGTCTTACTTTTGATACACTTTCCATAATAGTGCTTAGATTTAAAAAACCAGATGCAAATGCGCAATGGATATTTCCATTCAATATAAACTGGGATAAATACAAGATCCCCGTAGGACTTTTCCTTCTTTTCATAATTTTACTGTCCACTACTCTAATGAATTTACTCACAAAAAAAATAGCCACTATATCAGGAGTGGTATTTACTATACTCCTCTATTTTTTGTTTACTTGGTCAGAAAAGAAAAATGAGAGAAGAATTAAGTTGATAGAAGAAGAAAAAGGATTTGAAGAAAAAATAAACTTGATTGCCAATGAAGATATAGAAAAAATAGTCTCCCAGTTTAAAAAAAATTACAAGATACTCATTCCTGTAAGAAATCCTAACAACCTCATACACCTAAAAAAAATTTTAGAGACAACTGATGATTCAATCACCGATATAGTGATACTATATGTAAAAGTGCAGAGAGGTCTTGAATCTGGCAGTGAAACAAATGCTTTGCCAGAGGATGATAAAGAAATTTTTAAACAAATAATCTTAATAGCGGAAAAATATGGTAAAACAGTGGTTCCGGTGATGCTTTATTCAAACGACCCATTTTACACTATGACATCCTTCGCTTTAGCTATGAGGGCTGATGAGCTGGTTATGGGAGTTTCTGGAAGTATGGGCGCTGAGGTTCAACTTGAAAAAATAGCTACTTATTGGGGGTTTGTGAAACCTGCTGGAAGTGATAGAAAAATTTCTGTAAAGGTTATATGGGAAAGCAGAAATTTGACTTATACTCTTTGATGAGGAGATCCTATGGCAATAAAAAGAATATGTAAATACGGTGATAAGATACTAAATAAAAAGACTAAGAAAGTTAACTATTCAGAAATTAAAGCTTCTTTGCAATCCATTTTGACAGATATGTTTGACACAATGACAGCGGTAAGAGGTCTTGGACTTGCAGCCAATCAGATAGGGCTTGACCTCAATATGGCTATAATTAGGATGGAAGACAAAAATAAGGGCGAAATAAATGTGGTCATAATAAATCCAGTCATAGTATCTAGTGAAGGTGAATCATACCAGGAAGAAGGATGTCTTTCTTTCCCAGGACTTTTTGCCAAGGTTAAGAGATATTCTAAGGTTGTCGTTCGGGCTTTGAATGAAAAGGGTCTGCCTATAGAAATAAAAGGAGAAGGACTTCTGGCAAAAGCCTTGCAGCATGAAATTGATCACTTGAATGGAATAACTTTTATAGATCGTCTTCCCCTGATGTCTAAATTAAAACTCAAACCTGTTTTACTCAAACTTAAAAAGCAGTGGAAAAAAATAGATGAGAGTAAAATAGTTCCAAAAGCTATGTAAAGTCTTTTTATCTATGTAAAAATAAAACAGAAAAAATTTCTAACTTTCATTTCACGTTCAAATTGCCGCTTTTGGGCTGCGACTTCTTTGCTCTTCGCTTACATGCTTTATTCAAGTATGCTCCCTTCTCGTTCCTTGCATCCAATCCAAATCTGATCCTCCAAAGTGTCACTGTATTTTGAAAGGCTCAGTAGTATAGCTTTGAATAATCTTTTTTTGTTATCATAGAAATATGAGCAATATAGTTTTTATGGGCACGCCTGCCATAGCTTGTCCTTTTCTTCAAGAAATTAGAAAAAGAGGCTTAAGGATTAAAGCCGTGATTACTCAACCAGATAGATTGGCGGGAAGAGGCATGAATCTGATTTGTCCGGCCATAAAAAATGAAGCCCAATCTCTATCTATATCTGTTTTTCAACCCAATACTTTAGCAGAACTCAATAAAACTTTACTTGACATAAAACCGGATATTGCGGCTGTGGTGGCTTATGGGAGAATTCTTAAAAAGGAGACTTTGGATCTTTTACCTTTTGGCTTTATAAATGCCCATTTTTCTCTATTGCCAAAGTACAGAGGAGCTGCTCCTGTCAGAAACGCCATACTTAATGGTGAGAAAGAAACTGGTATAACAATATTCAAGATAGGAGAGGGGCTCGATGACGGTCCAATAATTCTCTCTAAAAAATTGGATATAGGCCCTGATGAAAACTCCATATCTCTTTTCGAGCGATTGGCTCAAATTGGCAAGATTGCGCTTGCCGATTCCATAGAGCTTGTATTATCCAATAAAGCACAATATTCACCACAAGAAGGAGAACCTTCCGTGGCTCCAAAGATAGAGCTAAAAGATACCTATATTGATTTCAATAAACATGTTGATTCCATTTATAATGCTATCAGGGCTTTTTCTTTTGATCCAAGGGCTAGATTTAAATCTTCAGTCCTTGGCTCAGATGTTCAGGTAATATCTGCCAGGCCTGTTTTGTCTGATTTTCCGAATTATGAATTTGGATCTGTTTCAGGTTTTGAAAAGGGGAAGGGTATTTTTATAAAATGTCAGGGCGGAGCAATTTTTTTAGAAAAGATAAAACCTCATGGGAAAAAAGAGGTTAATGCCTTTGATTTTTTTATTAATGGAAAAAGGATGAAAGAAGGAGATAAAATTTAAAATGACCGAAAAAACTATTGAATCAAAAAATAGTAATAAGAAAAATGAAGACATTCCTATTGACTGGAAGTTTTTTGCCAAAATAATTGGTTTGCTTTTGTTTTTATCGCTTACAGCTTATTTTCTTTTTAACATAGCTATGGAGTCCGTGATTCATCATCGCAGGGAAGTTATAGTTCCAGATATTAAAGGAAAATCAGCAATGAGCGCTATTGAAATACTTTCAGAAAATGGTTTAGCTGTTCAGATACAGGGATTTGAATTTAATGACTCTGTTCCTATTGGAACTGTTCTCAGACAGATTCCTCAAAGTGGAATAATGGCTAGAGAAGGGCGCATAGTAAAAGTAATTTTTTCTCAGGGCGGAGAATCAGTATTTACTCCGAATTTGATAGGTCTTCCTTTAAGAAATGCTGATTTGCTTCTTCGCCAGAGACAACTTGCGCTCGGAGAGGTAACTGAGTCTTACTCATTAAAATTTGAAAAAGGCAGTGTCATAAATCAGGAACCAAAAGCTGAAGTCGGGGTAGCTAAAAATTCAATGGTAAATCTTATTGTTTCAGCCGGCCCCCCTCCATCTGGCATAATATTGATGCCAGATTTTAGGCAGAAAAAAATAGATGTTTTTGAAAAATGGGCATCGGATAATGAGCTTAAATATGAGCGAATAAACGACGATACATCTATTTTCCCAAAGGATACTATAATTGACCAGAGTCCTGAAAGCGACGCAATTGTTTCAAAAGATTCAAGTATAAAAATAACGGTCAGTTCCAGAAATTCGTCAGATTCATCATCAAAAGAATTTCAGATAAAATATAGTGTTTCACAAAGCGGATCTCAGCGTCACATAAGAATAGTGGCGATGAGTAAAACTGGGGATAGAGAACTCTTTAATGGACTCAGAGATCCCGGGTCGAATGTAGAACTCTCAATTC
This sequence comes from Candidatus Avelusimicrobium gallicola, assembly GCA_020722185.1. Lineage (GTDB taxonomy): Bacteria > Elusimicrobiota > Elusimicrobia > Elusimicrobiales > UBA9959 > JAAYVI01. The sequence goes on from DYLH01000032.1 coordinate 5,202, forward strand.
CGTATGGTTCAGCCGAGAAAGTGCGAATATTTGTGAATGGTATTTTAGTTGAAGAGAGGCCTGTAAAATGAAACCGCATTTCCCCAGATACAATGACACTTTCATAACACCATCTGTGCTCTCAGCTGATTTTACCAGACTAAGGCAAGAAATAAAAAGTGTGGAAAAGCATAGTGGTTGGATACAGGTAGATATTATGGATGGACACTTCGTCCCAAACTTAAGTTTTGGCCCTCATATCGCCTCAAATATAAGAAAGATTACCAATCTCCCAATTGACGCGCATCTTATGGTGGAAAGACCTCTAAACTTTATAGATTCGTTTAAGTCGGCTGGTGTGGACCTGATATCCTGTCATATTGAAAGCAAAGATTTTATAAAGGCAATTCAAAGAGTAAAGTCTATCGGACTTAAAGCTGGTCTTGCCCTAAATCCTAACACTTCTTTTTCAAAAGCTATAAAATACATTGGTCAAGTAGATTTGATTTTAATAATGACTGTAAATCCAGGTTTTGGTGGACAAAAGTTTATTGAAGATATGCGCAAAAAGATAGCGCAGGCCTATGAGTTTAAGAAGAATAAATCGGCAAAATTTTACATACAAGTTGACGGAGGAGTAAATGCCTCAAAAGCGCTTGATTGCGTAAAACTTGGAGTTAATTCTCTTGTCATGGGAAGCGCCCTTTTTAAGGAGAAAAATCCATCATTTATTCGCCATTTGAATTCGGAAATAAAAAAGTGTAGTCTACTATAATATATGCCTAAAAAAATTCTCATAGTTGAAGACGAAGAACTTATAGCCAAGGTTCTTTCCATAAGGCTGGAATCCGAAGGATACAAAGTAGAGACAGCTTTTGATGGGGAAGAGGGGCTGGAAAAAATTAAAACTTTTCGGCCAAATCTAGTAATAGCTGATGTAGGACTTCCTAAAATAGATGGGAATACTCTTTGTGAGCTCGTAAAAAAAACACCAAAATTTTCAGATATAAAAGTGATAATTCTAACCGGCAAAAAACTAGTTTCTGACTTAGAAAAAGCATTTGACTCAGGAGCAGATGCATATATCCCCAAACCATATGAGTGGAAACATCTTCTTGAAAAGATAAAAAAATTAGGCATATAATTTTAATTTTTTTTGCTTTTGCCCCCTCTGATTTAATATAATATTAAGCAGGATTTTTCACAGGAGGAATAATGGCAGTAGTAGTTAGACTTCAGAGAGAAGGCAAGAGAACTCAGCCTCATTATAGGATAGTGGCGGTGGAAAAGAGTACTGGACCGAAGGGTTCGCCCATAGAAGTTATAGGCCACTATAATCCCAAAGCGGAAAAAATTAAAGACAAGATAGTTATACAGAACGAGAGACTTGACTATTGGATTAAAAATGGAGCTAAACCGAGCGAGAGAGTTGAAAAGCTGATCAATAAATCCAAAAATTCTGCGCAAGAGTAAAATATGAAAGAAACGATGTGTTATCTTTTGAACAACTTGATTGATAAAAGAGAACAGGTTGAAATTGAATATGAAGAGCAGGGGCAGATAGTAAGGTTTAGAATAAAAGTTGAGCCCTCAGATAGAGGCAAATTGATTGGAAAAGATGGCAAAGTGATACGCGCTTTAAGAAATGTTTTCTCTCTCATAGGAATTAAAAACGATAGAAAAGTGTTCATTGAAATAGTCTGATGAGAATAGATGTTGTTACGCTTTTCCCTGAGGCAGTGGACAATCCTCTTTCTGTCAGTATTGTAGGAAGAGCCAGGGAAAAAAAGATTGTTGAAATGGGATTTATAAACCCAAGACAATTCTCTAGCGATAAACATAAAACTGTCGATGATAAGCCTTATGGCGGCGGCAGTGGAATGCTTTTGATGGCCGAGCCTTTTTATCAGTCTGTAAAGAAAGTGGCTCAAAAGAATTCTCGAGTATTTTTGCTTTCGCCTAGAGGAAAGCCTTTTAATCAATCAAGAGCTGTAGAGTTGTCCTTACTTGAACATCTAATTTTTGTCTGCGCTCACTATGAAGGAATAGATGAGAGAATAATGTGTTGTATAGATGAAGAGATTTCTCTCGGAGATTTTGTGCTTACAGGCGGTGAACCAGCCGCCGTATGTATTATAGATTCCATAGTTAGACTTTTGCCGGGTGTGATAAGCAGAGATTCTCTCAAGAATGAAAGCTTTAATAATGGTTTGCTTGAAGCGCCTCAATACACGCGGCCGGCGGTGTGGAGAAAAAAGAAGGTTCCGTCAGTTCTTTTAAGCGGAAATCATTCCAAAATAGAAGAATGGCGGCAAAAGCAATCTTTTGATATTACGGCAAAAAGGCGGCCGGATTTAGTTAAAAAATTTAAATCGGAGGAGATATGAATAAAGTTGATCAGCTTCTTGGCAATGTTACGGCTAAAGGGTTTAATTTTAGGCCGGGTGATACTGTCAAGGTGTATACCAAGGTTGTGGAAGGAGATACTGAAAGAATACAGGTTTTTGATGGACTTATTATAGCCATTAAAGGATCTTCAATAGCAAGAACTTTCACGGTCAGGAAAACATCTTATGGAGTTGGTGTTGAGAGAGTTTTCCCCATAAACTCTCCTAGAATAGAAAAGATTGAGCTTGTTAAGTCTGGGAAAGTGAGAAGGGCGAAGCTCAATTACATAAAAGATCTAATGGGCAAAGCTGCAAGACTTGAGGAAAAAGAGAATTTCAAATCTCAAACTGATTCGGAATCATCTACTCAAGTCGCTAGTGAGAAAAATCCAACTACTTCAGCTTAAGTTAAATCTATCTGGAGAATGAACTCTGGTGCATATAGTGGATGAAAAAAATTGCTGCAGAGAGCCCCGCCAAAAGGCGGGGCTTTTTATTTTTGATAGAGAAATATCTTTGTCCAATGCTTCTGACATTTTAATCGGGGTTGATGAAGCAGGGCGAGGTCCTCTTGCGGGGCCTGTGGTAGCTTGCGCGGCATGGATTCCTGAAATTGCTAGAGATTCGCTTTTCGAAATAAATGACAGCAAAAAACTTTCTGAAAAAAATAGAGAATATTTATTTAAGAAAATGAATTCCTATGGCGTAAAATGGGCCTGTGCTTGGGCATTGCCTGAAACTATAGATAAACTGAACATTCTCAATGCAACCTTTCTCGCTATGAAAATAGCATGCGAAAGGCTTATTTTAAGATTAAATATCACTGATAGTTCTATTGTTCTCGTAGATGGTCCGCATAAAATAAAAAATTTTGACAAAATAAGGCAGATTTCAATTATAGACGGAGATGCAAAAAGCCAGAGCATAGCCGCTGCCAGCATATTTGCCAAAACCATAAGAGATCGCTGGATGAATTTAATTGATAGCGAATATCCCTTATATGGATTTTCCGCGCATAAAGGCTATGGCACAAAAAAGCATATGGAAAGTTTGAGAACTTTTGGCCCCTGTCGCTGGCATCGCAAAACTTTTTCTCCTGTGAGGAAATTATGCGATCTATAGGCGATATGTATGAGCAAAAAGCATGCGAATACCTTATTTCAAAAGGATACGAGGTGCTTGAAAGAAACTATTGTATAAGAGGAGCCGAAATAGACATAATAGCAAAAAAAGGGGACACCATAGTTTTTGTAGAGGTAAAAGCTAGAATTTCATCCAACTCACAAGAGCCGCTTGAAGCAATTACAGAGACAAAGAAGAAAAGGATTAGCAGGGCAGCTTTGATATATCTTCGCAGTAAATCCATTGATGTGGATTCTGTTAGATTTGACGCCATTGGCATAAAAAATACGGGAAAAGAAGAATTAATTGAACATGTGGAAAATGCATTTTGTCCCAATGGCTATTTTATGTGAGGGAGAAATTATGACTGGAGAAGAAATGTTTATAAGAATAAAAGAGTCAGCTAATTGGCTGCTTTCAAAAACAGGTCAATTTAGACCAGAGATAATTATGATAACAGGCAGCGGATTGGCTAATTCAGTCCCAGAACTAAAAAATAAAGTTGTCATCCCCTACAAAGATATACCCGGTTTTGTAAAAACTACGGTCAGTGGACATAAGGGAGAATTGTGGTTTGGAGAGTTTGAGGGAAGAAGGATGGCAGTTATGCGAGGAAGGTTTCACTTCTATGAAGGACATCATATGTCATTTATCTCTTTCCCAATAAGGTTGCTTCACCATCTTGGGGCAAAAAAAGCAATAGTTACTGCCGCGGTTGGTTCTCTAAGGAAAAAGATATTTCCGGGAAGCATAGTTTTACTTAAGGACCAGATAAATATGATGGCCAATAATCCCTTGATAGGCAATTATTCCCCCATCTTTGGAGAAATGTTTGTGGACATGAGAGAACCTTATGATTTGAAAATTCTTTCGGCGGCGGAAAAAATATGTAAATCAATGAAAGTTAAATGCAATAAGGGTGTATATTTTGCGGTTACCGGACCTGCCTATGAAACTGCCTCAGAGGTTAAAATGTATGCAAATCTTGGCGGGGATGTGGCGGGTATGTCTGTTGCGCCTGAAGTGATTGTTGCTCGCCAGCTCAAAATGAGTGTTTTTGGCATTGCGTGGGTTTCAAATTTTGCCACAGGAATAAGTAAAAAAGAATTTGACCACTCTCTGGTGCTTAAAATGGGAGAGACGGCTGGAGAAAAGATAAAGCTTATAATTGAAAAAATGATTAGTTCTAAGTCAATTTGAGGAGAATATATGAGAATGATAGATTTGATACTAAAAAAGAGAGAAAACATTCCACTTAACTTTGAAGAGCTTAAATTTATAGCCAATGGCGCTGCAAATGGGACTATCCCAGATTATCAGCTTTCAGCTTGGCTTATGGCAGCATATTTCAATGGACTCAATAATAATGAAACAGCATGGCTGACAAAAGCTATGGCTGAATCTGGCGATAGATTGAATCTAAGTTCAGTGTCAGGCATAAAAGTTGATAAACACTCGACCGGCGGGGTTGGGGATGGCCCCTCTCTGGCCATTGCTCCGATAGTTGCCGCGGCAGGTGTGGCAGTTCCTATGATGAGTGGCAGAGGTTTAGGTCATACTGGAGGAACTCTTGATAAACTGGAAGCGATAAATGGACTTAAAGTAAGGTTAGATATAAAACATATAATACGCCAGATGAAGGCAATAAAGGTTTGTATGTTTGGACAAACTGAAAGATTGGCTCCAAGCGATAAAAAACTTTATTCTCTAAGAGATGTCACTGGCACTGTAGAGTCTATTCCTTTAATAGTCGCCAGCATATTGTCCAAAAAATATGCGGAGGGAATAAATGCTCTGGTTATGGATGTTAAATTTGGGCATGGGGCTTTTATGCAGGATTATGCCAAAGCGAGAAATCTTGCCAGCGAGTTGATAAAAACGGCCGCTATTTTGAAAATAAAAGCTGTAGCAATGCTTACAGATATGAACAATCCTCTAGGTCGGGCGATAGGTAATGGGATAGAAACAGAGCAAGCAATAAAAATGCTCCATGGCGAAAAGCAAGCAGATGACTATGAAGAGCTTACATATGCTTTAAGTGGATATATGATATATATGGGTGGCAAGGCTAGAACTTATCCAGAAGGGATAGAAAAGGCTATGAGTGTTGTGAAAAATAAATTGGCGCTTAATGTTATGAGAGATATGGTGAAGTGGCAGGGTGGAGAAGTCAGAGCCGTAGATAATCCATCGGTGTTTTTACCAAGAGCAAAGTATATCACCTTGATAAAAGCTCAAAGAAGTGGTTGGATTAAGGAGATGAATTCTAGGATTGTAGGGAGAGCTTGCGTGGCAATAGGAGTTGGAAGGACAAAGGCCGAAGATGCTGTAGATTTTAAGGCCGGTTTTTGGCTTGATAAAAAAGTTGGCGATTTTGTCAAAAAAGGAGATACGATAGCTTCAATGTATTGCTCTCAACCATCTTGTATAGATGAAGGAAAAAATATCTTTTTAAGTTCTATTTCTTACTCAGCTTCAAAGCCTAAAAAACAAAGACTCATAGCTGAAATAGTAAAAAATGGCAAATAGGGAGGTATTATGTCTGTAAGTATAAGCAATCATCCTCTTATAGCGGATAAAATAGCCAGAATGAGGGATTACAGAACCCCAAATCATGAATTCAGGAGACTTATGTCTGAAGTCGCGATGTTACTTGGATATGAAGCGTGTCACTTTCTATCTCTTAAAGATAGCAGAGTAAAAACGCCACTTGCTTGGGCTAATGGCAAAAGACTTTCCAAAGAAATAGTTTTTGTCGGCATATTAAGGGCGGGGCTTGGCCTTGTGGATGGGCTTATTAAAATATTTCCCGAAGGACGTATGGCTCATATAGGAATTTATAGGGATGAAGAAACTCTCAAACCTGTCAAATACTATATACGATTTCCAGAAAATCTAAAAGACAAAACCGTAATTTTGGCAGATCCTATGCTTGCCACTGGAGGTTCTGCTGTGGAAGCCATAAATCTTATAAAGTCCAGGGGAGCGAAAGAAATAATTTTTATATGCCTCATAGCTGCCAGAGAGGGCATTGAACATTTGAAGAAATACCACAAAGATGTAAAAATATATGCCGGATGTATGGATGAAAAATTAAATGAAAGCGGGTATATAGTGCCGGGACTTGGGGATGCCGGAGACAGAATGTTTGGCACAAATTAAGGTTTAATGGCTGGAAATCTTTAAGAGGGTTTGATAATCTGTTATTCTTATGTGGTTTGGCGAACGCTTGATTATATTCTTTTTTTCCAAATCTGATAGAGTTCTTACAACCGTTTCGAGCGCAAGCCCGGTTAATTCTGCTATCTCAGTTCTTTTTAATCCGTATATCGTAGGGGTTGGAGTATTTTTTGATTTGAAAGATATGTGTTTTATTAGAGTGTGAGCTATTCTGGATTTTGCGGATTTATATGCTGTGTCTTTTAGTTTCAATTGCATAATTCTGTTTTCAATAGACATTTTTTTAAGCATTATGGAAGCGATTTTAGGATATTTAATAATCATTCTCTCAATATTGGATTTATTTATAAACGAGAGCTTTATATCCCCCATAGCTTCAGCATTGCAATCAAACCCTTTATCTGAAAAAAGAGCTATGTGTCCAAAAATCTCAGCGGGGCGTCTTATCCATATTATCATTTGTTGCCCTTGAGAGTCTGTATTGTATATCTTTACCCTGCCCATACACACCACATAAAGCCCTTGTGGCATTGTCCCTTCTGAGTAAATTATGCTTTTATTGGAAAGGTTGTCAGATAGTCTTGACTCATTCCAATCCTTTCTTGCTTCCGGCGATAATTGACTGTATATGCAGTCAAATCTAAATTTACACTCATTACAGTCTGGCAAATTGACTTTACTAAACATATAATTCCCCCACCTCTAGTCAATAATATTATAGCAAATACTTTAGAGAATTGATTTGATTTTTGTCAATGTTTTTGAAAGCTAGTTTTTTTGCTATCATTAAATTTATGTTCAGTGATATTAGAAAACTTGGTAAAGAAAGTCTAATCTATGGCTTGTCGACAGTTGTGGCCAGACTGCTAAATTTTGTATTGATGCCATTTTACACACATTATCTTATGCCAAGCCAATATGGTATTGTCGCCGCAGTTTTTTCTTATATAGCTTTTTTAAACATAATCTACGGCTATGGCTTAAATCAAGGATATATGCGCCATTACAAAGAAGAGGGATCTCTTTCATCTTCTTTTAATGTGGTCTTTTATACATCTATTATTTTTTCTGTAATTTTATTTATATTTGCCAAACCTCTTGCTATCGCTGGTGGAATAGGAGCAGAAAATTACAGATTGATTATTTATTCTGCAATCATACTTTGCCTTGACGCTTTTACTCTTATCCCTTTTGCAGACTTGAGAATAAAACACAAAGCTACCTCATTTGTAGTCATAAGAACGATGACTATAGTTGTGAATGTAGTCTTGAATATTATTTTTTTGGCTTATATGAAAACCGGGATAAATGGCATTTTTTATGCCAATATAGTATCTTCCGCTTTCGCTGTATTGTGTTTGTATAAATATTTTTCTTTGTTGGGCCAATCTATTAACTTCCCAATTATAAAATCTATTTTTGATTATTCACTCCCCTTTCTCCCGGCTGGATTTAGCATAATGATAGTTCAGGTGATAGACAGACCTTTAATGCTAAAACTTTCAGACGCATGGAGCGTTGGAATATATCAGGCAAGTTATAGATTGGCTATAATAATGAGCCTTTTTGTCACAATGTTTGATCAGGCATGGAGACCTTTTGTTATAGAAAGAGCTTCCCATAAGCAGGCTGGAGAAATTTTTGCCAGAGTTTTCAAGTATTTCTCTTTTATATCTGCTTTTATATGGCTTTTCTTTTCTCTTTTCATAAAGGAAATAGTTTCTATTAAAATAGGAAATGCGGAAATAGTCAATCCTGTTTATTATGAAGGACTCTCTCTTGTGCCTATAATTATGGGCGCTTATTTTTTTAATGGGATATATATAAATTTCATGGCTCCAGTCATGATAAGCAAGAAGACCAAGCCAGTTATGACAGCCACTTTTGCCGCAGCTTTAGTCAATGTGGCGCTTAATTTTGCTTTTATTCCATCATACGGTATGTATGCCGCTGCTTGGTCAGCATTTTTTTCATATTTTCTTATGGCCTTTCTTTTAAGATATTTTACAAAGAACGACTATGAAGTTAAGTATGATTACCAAAGATTTGCTTTGCTTATTGCTATTACCGTCAGCTTTTATATAGTATATCTCTCACTGAAAACAAAATTTTCGCAATGCTCATTGCCTGCTTTCAAAACTATTTTGATTTTTCTTTTCTTGCCTGTTTTCAGGCTTTTTGGATATTTTACCTCTCAAGAGTCATCTCTGGCCTCTGTATGGATAAGAGAAAAATTCTCAAGAAAAGTACAAGCATAAAGTTAAATGTCAGCTGGCAGAAAACAGGGGACAAATAAACCACTGAATCGTAAAACGGAAAAAAGCGCGAATATATTTTTTCACTTGCCCCGTTCTAAAACAATAATCCAAGACCGGCGGCGATGTTTACCTTATTTGGATATTTTGTTCCATCTATTTCTGTCTTCTCCGATGATATTTGGGCTGATACATCAAAATGTAGATAAAGAAGATTTAGCCCGGTGCCCAGAGAATACGCAGTTTTGGAATAGCTCTCAGCCAAATTCTTGGATATGCCGGCTCTAAGAGGTATATTGAAAGCTTTTCTGTTTATCAAATTTATTTCTGTTCCAAGCGCTAATATCCTTGAATCAAATCCATCCACCGAAGTTTTATTTTTAGTTATATCTATATCAGCCGCAAAATGCCAGAAATTCGCGGGGCTAAAGGCAAGACCAAGTCTAGCCTGCCTTTCAAGTTTATAATTTAAGCCATATGGACCGTCGAATTTAGGGCTATTTATATTCCTTACAACCAAGCCGACTCTCGGATTCATTGGCGCTTTTGGATATTTTTCTTTTATATTCCAGAGTATTCCTATATCAGCGGCTGGTTCCCATGTTTTCTTTGAATCATCAAGAAAATTATCGAAGGCGTTATTTGTATTCGAGTCATCCATAAATTTAAAAGTCGTGGCGGCTATCTGCCCCTGAACAGCCTTTATATTTGCTCCTATGGCAAGACCTGGCAGAAAATTGAAGTATTTGCCATATCCAAAAGAAACTTCAGTGAAAGATCCTCCATCTAAGCTTAGATTTGATTGATTGTTTGTGTAAGCATTGCCTGAAGCCGCATTCTTAATCAGAGGGGCAGCCTGTGAAGCATATTTGGATATTTGATTTGCCGCCTCCATTATCTGTTGATCACTTAAGCCAGATGCGGCTGCTTCATTTACTATTAGATTGGCAAGCTCTTGGTTCGAATCAAGTCCGCTAACCTGAGAAGGATCATCAAGGCAGCCTGCCGCACCGCATATAAGCTTTTCCAAATCTGTAAATAATACTACTGTGTCTAATGCTGTGGCTATAGTATTAGCTGCTGATTTTTGTGACGTACTATCAGGAGGGTCAATGTTTCCACTAGTTGCCCCACTGGAGAGCTTTATTCCTGTCAATCCTGTTCCTGTTCCAAGTCCTATATTTACAGTGTCTATATATGGGTTTAATCCTATTGTGGTGTAATTGTTTACTGATATAGCCACCTTTGAAAATTTGAAATTGACTCCAGCTGCTGTTTCCACCAATGCGCCTTTACCAGATTGATTCATATCGGAAAGCAGAGATAAGGTTTTTGTAAAAGCCGCCACTTGTTCTGCATTAAGAGCCGTGCCATTAGTCTGAGCAGTTTTTATGGATGAAAATGTGCCTGCCATATCGCCTATCTCACTGGCATTTGCCATTATTCCACCAGTCATTTCTATCCCAACTGAAGCTGGTATCTCCAAACCCGATACATTGCCGGTAGATTTTTGGGCAAGTCCGGCTGGATTCCAATACTGAGCTATAGGCCCTTGCGCCATCGCCACAAAGGCGCCGCCCATACCCATAGGCCTTACTCCAAGTATCTTCCATTGATCAGCGAATATATTTAGCGGAAACAATAATGCCAAAGAAAATATAATCTTTTTCATTTTACCCCCTTTGTTCATATTGACTCAGAGTATAAATTATATCACAATAACTTGAAAATAGCTATGATAAAAATGTAACTTTTGATGTAATTTTAGTAACAGTTCTTTCTAGTTCTTAAGTGCTTAAGACACCAGCTCTTAGGCTCGAAAGCGCATAAGCTCTAAAGTTTCCACTTTCAAACTTAAGCTCTATTTTCTATTCTCTTTTTACTAGACTTTTTAATTGCCCCCATTTAAATCATTGGGACAAATTTGACTTTGATATATTTCTCTATTTCAAATCCTTTATCAGTCTTTTGAATTAAACATATTTCCTGGCTTTCTTCATTGCCTATTGGTGCTATAAGAAGCCCGCCTATAGAAAGCTGAGAAAGGATTTCTTCATTTACATTCTTCACTGCGCATGAAATTATTATCCTATCATAGGGAAAGTGAGATATTAGTCCTCTTTTGCCATCAGCTGTGAATATGTGAAAATTGGAAAGTTCGAGAGTTCTGAGATTTTTCTCAGCAGAGGCCATTAGATTTTCTTTTATGTCTACTGAGTAAACTTCTCTGGCAAGCAAGCAAAGAATAGCAGTTTGGTATCCACTGCCTGTGCCTATTTCTAGAACTTTTTCGGTTCCTGAAAGTTTTAGTTTTTCCAGCATATAAGCGCTGATATATGCTTGTGATATCGTTTGATTCGGATATATCTCTATTGCATAATCGTCATATGCCCTGCTCCACAAAGCTTCAGGTAGAAATTTATGTCTTTGTATTTTTGAAAAAGCTGAAAGTAGCTTCTCATCTTTTATGCCTCTTTTTTTTATCTGTTCCTCTATCATCATCCTATTTAAGAATTCAAAATATTTTTCCAATCTATCGGATAATTTTTTATCTATAAAGTTTTTCATAAAATCATTTTCATCTTCAATTACTGCTATCCCCATAGCCTTTGATTCACCATAAAACAAGCAGTTATGACTTCAATGCCATAATCTCTGGCTCTGGATATCGCTTTTTCAGACTCAGAACCGGGCTGCATCCATATATATTTTATCCCAAGCTCATTGCACT
>DYLH01000032.1:16955-18261 GCA_020722185.1 Candidatus Avelusimicrobium gallicola
AATTGCCACACCGGGCCGACTAATAGATCACCTAAATCAGCGTTCAGTTAATCTCTCAAATGTTGAAATGCTTGTTTTAGATGAAGCAGATAGGATGTTTGATATGGGTTTTTTGCCTCAGATAGAAAAAATAATATCTTTTTTACCATCTGAAAGGCAGACTATGCTTTTTTCAGCCACCATGCCAGAAGAGATAATGAAACTTGCGTTAAAACATATGAATATGCCGGTAAGGGTTGAAGTAGCAAGATCCGCAACAGCTCCTGAAAAAGTGATACAAGAGCTTTTTTTTGTTGAAGAGTCTGCGAAACTATCTCTTCTCAACAGTCTTCTTGATAAGTATTCAAAAACAGTCCTTATATTTGTCAGGACAAGACATCAAGCTGCTAAAATAAATTCTGCTTTAAGAGAACTTGGGCATAATTCAGCAGAAATACATTCAGACAGAAGTCTTAGCCAGAGATTTTCCGCTATTGAGGGATTTAAATCTGGTAAATACAGGATACTTGTTGCCACAGACATAGCAGCTAGGGGAATAGATGTAGACGATATAGAGCTTGTGATAAATTATGATCTGCCAGATGAGAAAGAGAATTATGTTCACAGAATAGGCCGCACCGGCCGAGCCAGACAGGATGGGCATGCTATTACCTTTGCCGCTCCCGACCAGATGAAGGACATATCTAGAATAGAAAAACTGATAAGAATGCGCATTAAAAGTTCCACTTTGCCAACTCTTAAACCTGTGTGACGGATGACTCAGGAAAAACGATTCTCAAAACATAATGGAAATTATCTTTCAGGCATTCAGAGTAAAAATGAGAGAAAAAAATTTTATGAAAATACTGATAAAAGATATAATAGATTTTCAAAGGGTTTTAATAAAAATGGCCATAAATTTAGCCATAAAACAGGATATTCCTCCCCCTCTCAGATAAAAAGTCCAACAAAATCTAATCTTTCAGAAAAGAGTCGTGGCAATGAAATGCCATATAAAGACAATAAACCTACTAAAAAGGCGCATACTTTGAATGTGTCTAAAAAAAAGCGCGGAATAATACATTCTTTTATAAGGCGAATAATAGGCAAGAAAGATGAAGATTGAAAATATTAAATGTAGTGAATAATGGAATCTGTGTTAGTAAAAAAATTAAGTGTAAAAATCAAAACTCAAAAACTCTGGGGTGGCTGACGGGATTTGAACCCGCAACCTCTCGGGCCACAGCCGAGCGCTCTAACCGTTGAGCTACAGCCACCGCAATAAACACATATATTCTAAAATTTTAGATGAGAATAATCAAGGCTG
>DYLH01000033.1 GCA_020722185.1 Candidatus Avelusimicrobium gallicola
CTGTTTTATTTTTACATAGATGAAAAGACTTTCCGTTAGACTTTTTCAGGGAACCTAAATAAGCGCTTTTTTCTTTTGTAGAATATTATAAATGAGTGAAAAAGGTTTCCAAATAAATATTTCAAAGCGTCTTGGCGAAATGATTGTTGCAAGCGGTGTCATAAGTCAGCAACAACTCATGGAAGCTTTGGATATACAAAAACAAACCGGAGTTAAACTTGGTCAAATTCTCATAGAAAAGAAATATGTGACCGAGAGACAGCTTCTTGAATTTCTAAGCAAACAGTTTTCTCTTGAATTTGTGGAATTGTCAAAAATTGAGATCCCGCCAGAAGTAATAAAAGCCATACCAGAAAGCGTGGCGAGAAGATACAGGCTTATAGGCGTGGCAAAAGATTCAGATCATATTAAGGTGGCTATGGAAGATCCTCTCAATATAGTTGTCTTAGACGATCTTAAAATGATGACAGGGATGGATATCAAGCCCGTTTTTGCGATAGAAAAGGATATTTTTGAAAGCATAGACAGATATTATGGCGCCAAAAATTCTCAGGAAGCTCTAAATGAAATACTAAAAAAAACCAATATGGAAGAGAGCGCGGCAGATTTATCCGTGGTGGACGAAAAACAGGGAGAAAAGGAAGATGATATAATCTCACTTGAAGGAAAGGGCGAGGCCGCGCCAATAGTGAAGATGGTCAACCTCATAATATCCTCGGCTATAAAAGCTCATGCATCTGATATACATATAGAGCCAAGTTATAAAGAAACTCGTGTGAGATTCAGAATTGACGGCGTTCTTCACCCTCAGCCAGCTCCTCCAAAAAAGTTTCATAATGCGATAATAAGCAGAATAAAAATCATGGCAAATTTGGACATTTCTGAAAGAAGAATACCTCAAGACGGCAGAACAAAACTTAAAATAGATGACAAGGAAATAGATTTGCGTATTTCAATACTGCCCTGCGGTCCGGGTGAAAAAGTAGTTATGAGAATACTTGATTCTTCTGGATTAAAGCTGAAACTTGAGGATTTGGGTTTTGAACCTGAAAATTTAGCCATATTTTCCAAATGTATAAAGGCTCCTCATGGAATAAATTTGATAACTGGTCCAACTGGTTCGGGAAAGTCCACCACACTTTACTCAGCCCTTTCCACGCTAAACGGCCCTGATGTCAATATCTCCACGATAGAAGATCCAATAGAGTATAATTTGGAAGGAATAAATCAAGTTGGTGTAAACAGTGATGTGGGCTTGAGCTTTGCCGCAGGATTGAGATCTTTTCTTAGACAAGACCCGGACATAATAATGGTGGGCGAGATAAGAGATTTTGAGACAATGTCTATAGCTATAAATGCCGCTATGACAGGTCATCTTGTTTTTTCCACTTTACACACGAATGATGCCCCCGGCGCTATAACTAGAATAGGTATGATGGGCATAGAGCCCTTTCTGACATCTTCCACTCTTCTCATGGTAGTGGCTCAGAGACTTGTTAGAAGCGTATGTAAAAATTGCAAAGAAGCCTATGAGATAAAGCCAGAACTTTTGACAGGAATGGGTGTAAGTCGAAGTTTGATTGAAAAAAATATGAAGGATGGACGCTTGTTTCTTTATAGAGGGAAGGGTTGCGATAAATGCGCTAAAACAGGTTATAAGGGCAGAGTTGGAATACATGAAATACTGGAAGTTAATGACTCGATAAGACGTCTCATAATAGAAAAAGCGGATGCTTCAATGATAAAGGAAGATGCGAAAAGGAATGGCATGATAACTTTGAGAGAGTCTGCGTTGAGAAAAATGTTTGCCGGAATGACAACGATAGAAGAAGTCATAAGAGTGACAGGCTCTGATGTAGATTGATTATTTGGTGATAAAGTTATATTATTATATCATTGCTTATTACAGGTTATCACTTTTTTTAGAGAGGTAAATTATGGTAACAATGAGCGAGCTTTTCATAATGATGCATGAAAAAAACGCTTCAGATATACATTTAACAGCTGGAGCTCCTCCAATGATGAGAGTAGACGGCGAGCTTGCCCCGACACCTTTTGAAAAACTCAGTCCAGAAATGTGCCAGACACTTGTTTTTTCCCTTATGACTGACGCTCAGAGACAGAGATTTGAGGCCACAAATGAGCTGGATTTTGCTTTTGGCATAAAAGGTATTGGCCGATTGAGAATGAATGTGTATAGGCAGAGAGGAGTTATAGGCGCCGCTATCAGATCTATCCCAAGCAAATATAAAACTTTTGACGAGCTGAATCTTCCGGCTGTTACCTATGAGCTTATGAAGCTTACTAAGGGATTAATACTAGTCACAGGTCCCACTGGATCTGGG
Source organism: Candidatus Avelusimicrobium gallicola (assembly GCA_020722185.1). Taxonomy (GTDB): domain Bacteria; phylum Elusimicrobiota; class Elusimicrobia; order Elusimicrobiales; family UBA9959; genus JAAYVI01. The sequence continues at coordinate 2,346 of DYLH01000033.1, forward strand.
AAATCTACAACTCTTGCCTCCATGATAGACTATCTAAATGAAAATAGAAATTATCACATAGTCACAGTTGAAGATCCTATAGAATATGTTCATAGCCACAAAAAGAGCATAGTAAATCAAAGAGAAGTCGGAGCTGACACAGAGAGTTTTGGTCAGGCTTTAAGACATGTGCTCAGACAGGACCCAAATGTTATATTAATAGGCGAAATGAGAGATCTTGAAACAATAAGCGCGGCCCTAAATATAGCAGAGACAGGCCATCTTGTTTTCGCTACATTGCACACCTCTGACGCGGCTCAAACTATAAACCGTATAATAGACGTGTTCCCGCCGCATCAACAGGAGCAGATCCGGGTGCAGTTATCTTTCGTATTGCAATCAGTTTTCTCTCAACAGCTTGTAAGCGCGGCTTCAGGAAAGGGCAGAGTCCTGGCATGTGAAATACTTATAGTCAATTCGGCTGTAAGAAATCTTATAAGAGAGCAAAAAATAGAGCAGATAAATACTGTCATACAAACTGGTGGCAAATATGGTATGGTCACAATGAATCAGGCCCTAGTTGATTTGTATAAAAAGCAGAAAATCACATATCAGGAAGCAGTCAATCGCTCCACAGACCCGGAAGATCTGAAGAAGCTGCTTCAAAAATCTTTGTCGGTAAGTAACTAATATGCTTTTTGCCTATAAGGTAAAGGATCCCTCTGGAAAATTGATTGAAGGCGAAGTTGATGCCGCAGATGAAAGAGTGGCTTTGACCAAGCTTAGATCGCAGAGGTTTACAGTCATTTCCATTGAGAAAGCCAAAGCAAAGAAAAAGAAAAAAGGAAAAGTCACTTCCAAAGAAATAGTCATCTTTTCAAGACAGCTCTCAACTCTTGTTTCAAGCGGAGTGCCAATAGTTCAGGGCTTGAGTATACTTGAAGCTCAAGCTGAGTCGCCAGCTTTTGCCTCTGTTATAGCCAATATAAGGACGGATATAGAAGGAGGACTTTCAATTTCAGATGCTATGAGAAAGCATCCAAAAGTATTTAGTGAACTTTATGTCTCTATGATAAAGGCGGGCGAAACTGGAGGTATATTAGACACTATACTTGAAAGGCTATCTTCATATCTTGAATCTTCAGAGGCTCTTAAAGCCAAGGTTAAAAGCGCAATGATGTATCCAGCTGTGGTGGGCGGTGTGGCTTTGGCTATAAGCATTTTTTTGCTGGTTTTTATTATACCGGTATTTAAGGGCATTTTCGCAAGTTTCAATGCAGAACTTCCCTTTATGACAAGAATAATAATAGGTCTTTCAGATTTCATTAGAGCAAATATACTTTATCTTTTGGCAATTTCAGGCGGCATTTTTTATGGAATAAAGTCGTATATTAAAACAGAAAAAGGCAAAAGGAAAATAGATGAAACTGTCATTAAGCTTCCTGTCTTTGGAATTCTCCTTAAAAAAGTGGCAATAGCTAAATTTTCCAGAACACTTGGAACGCTGATTAAGTCCGGGGTTCCTATACTTCAGGGCCTTGAGACAGTGGCCAAAACTTCAGGAAATAAGGTTATAGAAGAAGCCATAATGAAAAGCAGAGATTCTATAAAAGAAGGCGGTCGTTTGGCAGAGCCATTGAAGAAGTCAAATCTTTTTCCGCAAATGGTTGTACAAATGATAGGGGTGGGAGAGGAAACCGGTAGCCTTGATACAATGCTTATAAAAATAGCCGATTTTTATGATCAGGAAGTGGATACTGCTGTAAAAGGTCTTACATCAATGATAGAGCCATTGATAATGGTCTTTATGGGACTTGTTATAGGCTTTGTGGTTATAGCTATGTTTATGCCAATGTTTGAACTTGGAGATCTTGCTTCTAGATCTGGTAATTAATGTTTTTTCTATTATTATCCTTTTTGAATAATTCCCTTTTTGCTTATCCTCAAGATTCTTTTTTGAGCGAAAAACTAAGCGCTGAATATAGAGAGGTTATAGAAAAAACTGAGGTAGGGAAAAATTTTTATTGTGAATTTGACTCCATCAGAAAAAAAAGATTTCCAAAAATTTTACTGAGGCATTTTTCTCAATCCGGTTTGGCTTACTATATCCTTGGAAAAGATACTATATATCTCAATACAAAATATGTAAGTGAATTCTTTGGTATAAAAGGCTATTCTGATCATAAAATAATAAAGGTTCTTAATACAGATGCTAGAGTGAGAAAAGAGCTGGTTTCCTATAGCGATGGCATATATTTCCATGAATTAATACATTCTCTTCAAGATGCAAAGTATGGTAAAAGCCGATATATAAAAGAAGGGGGATTATTTCTCGAATTTGAATACGAGGCTTATTTGCTTGGCGATATCTATTTCCACGAAAAGATGAAAGCAAACAGAAAATTTTTTAAGGATTTGCTTTCAGGCAAGTATTGGGATGTATATACCAATTCAGAATTGGATGGATATCTAAGCGCTACCGCAGCGCCTTCAAAATATAAAGAGGAAATAAGAGAGAGATATTTAAGAGAAATGCAGGGCTATGGCGATATTGAAAGTGAAGAGATGAAAAGGAAAGTAAGGCTTGAGGAAAGTAAACTATTGTATATGGCAGGTGGAATGGATTTTAAAAAAGATGAGAAAGCTTTAAAAGAACTTGAAAAACATAAACTTGAGTATGGAAAATTTTTAAATGATTTTTATGATAAAAAATTGCCTGTTTTTGGACCAGAGGCTTTTTATTATATTCTGGAAGTTTCAACTGAGGCTGGGAATTTTCCTCTTGCTCTTGAAATTTCATCCCAGGCTGAAAAAGACATAGCTTCATATAAACTTTCGCCAGAGGGAGAAAAGAAAATGAAGACTGCTTGCGCTTTGGTTTTCCTTCAGGCATCTTCTAACTTGATTGATAGGAAAAGCAAGATGAGTAGGAAAGATCTTTTCGCCAATATTTATGCTCTTGATAGAGCCGCCAATCTTACCGGGAGAGAATTTCCAAAAGAGCTTTATGAAGAGAGAAAAATTTTATACAAGGATAAAATAAAAGAAATACTTAAAGAAAGTTCCATAAAATCAAAGAAAGATTCAGAATCTGACAAATGGAAAGATGAAATGCTTAAGTTCTTGATAAATTCACTCTCTCAGAATTATGGCCTTGTAGAAAAAGATCTGTAAGGAAACTCTACATAAGTTTTTTTATGCTGTGGTAAAATTCCTGGCCAGCAAGTTTTTGTGGAGAAACTGCAATCTCTGCGCCCATTGAAAGTAGTTCATCCTCCTGGAACTGGTCTTGAGCTGTAAATATTGTTTTGGCGGAAGGAAAGATATTTTTTACGTTTTTAAGCAGTTTGAGATTAGTTGAGCCTTTCAAAAATATATCAGGCACAGAACTTACTATAATAGAGGGCTTTACATTGTGAATATGCTTCAAGGAGTCTGGATGGGAAAGATCCCCATAAATCCATATGGCGCCAGTCTTTTTTATTTCTGAAGAATTTTGCTCATTAAAATCTATGATTGCCATCCTTTTACAAAGATTCATATCATTTTCATAGCAATATCGTAGAAAAGCTTTAGTTTCCTTGAAATAGCCTAAAATCAATATATCCCTCTCGTCTTGAGGATTCTTGCTGTATTCTCTTTCCCCTTTTAGCTTAAAAAAACTGGAGGCAAAGAAGAAAATTTTGTCATTGAAAGTTATTGTATATGTGGACACAAGAGAGCAAAAAAGTGTGGCGGAAAGAATTTTATTTTGCATATCTTGCCCTATATGGCCGTATGAAACGCCCAAAGCGGCTATTACAAGAGAAAACTCGCTTATTTGAGACAAGTTTATGGCTGTCAAGAAAGAAGCTCTTGATCCAAGTTTGAGATAATTGCCCGGAAAAGCCACTGAAAAAAATCTAGTCAGAAAAACTATGAGAATAGCAAAAAGAGAAAAGACAAATATGTTTAGCGTCGGACTTGGGAATTTAAGTCCAAGAGAGACAAAAAATAGAGTTATAAAAAAATCTCTTATCCCTGAAATTTTAGATACTACATCATTTCCATAGGGAAAGGCTGAGATTGAAACACCTGCTATAAGCGCGCCCATTTCCCTTGAAAGTCCAAGTTTTTGCGCTATAGCTGAAAGCAGAAAACACCACGATATAGCGCTCAATAAGACCAGTTCCGGACTCCCTGATGCTTTCTTTAAAAAAGGGGAAAGCAGATATCTTGAAACTATAAATGAAAAGGATATAAGAACAATTCCATAAAAAAGTGAATAAAGAAGTTTACCCAGAGCAGGATTTGAAAAATTGGGCTGAAAGGCCATAAAAATTATGGCCCATATATCCTGAAGTATTAAAATTGCGATTGTAAGTCTTCCTGCAGCAGTTTCAGTTTCAAATTTATCTTTAAGCAGTTTTACAACTATAAGAGTGGAGCTAAGATTAAGCGCAAACGAAGTGTATATTAAGTCAAACTTGCTTTTTATCCCGGCTATTGGAAGGAAATGGAAAATAGCTGCCGTAATCATTGTTCCAGCCAAAAATTGAATCAAGGCAAGTAAAATTATTTTCTTCCCCAAAGAAATAATTTTGCGAAGATCTATTTCAAGCCCTATTATAAATAGAAGAAATATCAGCCCCATTTCCGAAATAATCTCTATACTGATCTCATCATTGATAAGTGAAAATCCTATATTGGGGCCAAGTATTATGCCTCCAGCCACATAGGCTAGTATAAGTGGTTGTTTAATAATTCTCAATATATGCGCGGTTGCTGTGGCGGTTATTATGGCAAGAGCTATGTCATTTAGAATAGATAATCCATGCATAGGGAATATTATAGGAATTAATAGGGCGGAAATAAAATTAGCTTATTTGAAATGATATAATAGATACTGTTATGCCTAAATATTTTGGAACGGATGGTATAAGGGGAGTGCCATGGAAATTCCCATTTACCGCTGAATTTCTTACAAAGCTTGGATTTTGTTCTGCCAGTAAACTCTCAAAAGGATCCAGTTTAGATGTTTTTGTTGGCTCTGATTCAAGAAAGTCGGGAGATAGAATAAAAAAATATATTTTCTCAGGTCTTAATGCCGCGGGAATGAAGCCTTTTGACCTTGGAGTGGTAAATACTCCAATGGTTTCATATGCTTGTATTAAAAAAAATGCAGCTTTTGGAATTATGATTTCTGCCAGCCACAATCCACCTGAATTCAATGGTGTCAAATTCTTCAATTCATCTGGGGAGAAAATAAGTGAGAAAGAAGAAGTTCAAATAGAGAGAATGCTGGATTCAAACTTAAAAGTTCCAAAGGCAAAACCCAATTGTGTAAAATATGATTTTTCTATAGAATATGCAAGTTTTGTAATATCAACTTTCCCTAATCCAGAGCTTTTTAATGGGTTAAAACTTGTTTTAGATTGCTCAAATGGCGGCGCTTATAAAGTGGCTCCACGCATATTTGAAAAACTTGGCATAAAGACAAAATTGATAGGTGTTTCTCCTGATGGAAACAATATTAATGTTGGATGCGGAGCTTTGGATACAAGAAAAATGGTTAGGGCTGTAAAAAATGGAGATTTCTTTGGCGGGATATCTCTTGATGGAGATGCTGATCGCTGTATATTAGCTGATGAAGAAGGGCATATACTTGATGGCGATGATATAGTGGCATCATTAAGCAATATCTTTTCTGATTCAAAAAGGGCATCGGCTGTTCTTACGGTGATGTCTAATTATGGTCTTTTTAAATACCTAGAAAGTAAGAAAGTTAAAACTTATCAAGTTTCAGTGGGAGACAGAAATGTTACGGATGCGATGAAGAAATATAAGGTCTTAGTCGGTGGGGAAAATAGCGGACATATAGTCCTATTAAAATTTCTTCCCACGGGCGACGGCATACTTTCATCTCTTTGGACCATTTATGGCATCATAAACAATGGGCAAAAACTCTCTAAATTAAAAAACATATGGAATCGCTATCCGCAAAAGCTTTTGTCATTAAAAATATCTGAAAAAAAATCTTTGGAAAAAATACCAGGATTTCTCGAAGCGATAAAAGAGAGCGAGAAAAGGATAAAAGGCAGAGTGCTTGTCAGATATTCCGGCACCGAGCCACTTTTAAGAATACTGGTAGAAGGCGAAAGCGAGAAATCAGTTCATAAAGAAGCTGAATATCTGGCTGAATACTATAAAAAAGCTTCGCAATGGAGGTAAAATGAGCGTGAAACTTGGAGTGAACATAGACCATATAGCAACTTTGAGACAGGCGAGAATGGACAGCAATCCTGATACTGTGGAGGCCGCTAGAGTGGCCCTCTCTGCAGGCGCTGATATGATAGTTATGCATTTAAGAAAAGATAGAAGACATATACAAGAAAGTGATATAGAAAGAGTTAGAAGGGAAGTGCGCTGCTATATACATTTGGAGATGGCTGCCACTGAAGAAATGGAGAAATTAGCGATTAAATTGAGGCCGGACAGTGTTTGTCTTGTCCCAGAATCCCCAGATGAAGTCACAACTCAAGGGGGACTAAAACTTAGCGGGAAAAATGATACTCTTTCTAGAATAATAAAAAATCTTTCTTCCAGAGGAATGGGTGTAAGCCTTTTTCTCGATCCCGATCCTCAGGATATAAGAAATGCATATAAACTCGGCGCGGATACTATTGAGATTTGCACTAAGGCATATGCAGAAAGCTGGGGAAAGAAAAATCAAGAGAAAGAACTTGAAAAAATTCAGTTGGCTTCATATCTTGTCAAGGAATTGAATCTATCCCTCCATTCAGGACATGGCCTAGATTATTACAATGTCAGTCCAATTGCGAAGATAGAAGGAATGGAGTGCCTGAATATAGGCTTTTCAATAATTTCAAGGGCAGTTTTTGTTGGTCTTAAAAATGCTGTTTCTGGAATGAAATCTTTGTTAAGCTGAAATATTTTTTAAGTGAATTTTGGGGAGGACTTTAATGTGCGGCATAGTTGGCTATGTTGGCGAGAGAAAAGTGGAAGAGGTTTTAATTGATGGCCTTAAAAGGTTGGAGTATAGGGGTTATGACTCGTGTGGTTTGGCTCTTGCATCTTCTGAAATGGAAATATACAGGAAAAGAGCTAAGGGAAGAATTGAAAATCTCGCCTCTGCCGTCTCGAAAAATCCTCCTGGACTAAGAAACTCAGGCATAGCTCACACCAGATGGGCAACTCACGGCGAGCCCAATGAGGACAATGCTCATCCGCACTCTGATTGTTCCGGGGAAATAGTAGTGGTTCACAATGGTATAATTGAAAATTTTTCTCAGCTTAAAGAAGAACTTATAGCGAAAGAGCATGTCTTTTCATCTCAAACAGATACTGAAGTCATAGCTCACTTGATAGAGGAAAAGCTAAAAGAAGTATCAAAAAGCTTTGGCATAAAGCACAATGTGCTTGAGCCGGTTTTTTTTGAGGCTTTTCGCAGAGCTGTCAATCTTTTGAAAGGATCTTTTGCTCTTGGTGCGATATGGGCAAAAACGCCAGATATGATTCTTTCAGCGAGAATGCAGAGCCCTCTCGTGATAGGAGCCGGTGAGAATGAAAATTTTCTTTCCTCAGATGTTTCTGCTTTCCTAAAATACACAAAAAAAGTCTATTTTGTAGAAGATGGAGAAATAGTGGTTCTCAGAAGAGGTGGGGCTAATTTCTTTGACTTAAAAGGGAAAAAGAAGGCCAAAGAAATTTCCACCATAAACTGGGATTTGAGTATGGCGGAAAAGGGCGGATATCGCCATTTCATGCTTAAGGAAATACATGAACAGGCAGACTCTGTGGAAAATACTATGGCTGGTCGCCTTTTGCCTCTGGAAGAGAATAAAGTTTTTGAGGAAATAGGCCTTAAAGCAGAACTGGCCGCAAAAATTTCAGAAGTTCAGATAATAGCTTGTGGAACGGCTTTTCATGCTGGGCTTGCGGGAAGATATGTCTTTGAAAAACTTGGAATTAAAACATCTGCGGATCTGGCCAGTGAGTTTGAGAACAGAGCTGCTCTATTGGATAAAAATACTCTTGTAATAGCAGTAAGTCAATCTGGAGAAACCGCAGATACCATACACGCAGTCAAAATGGCAAAGAGGAATGGCAACAATGTTCTAGCCATAACAAATACCCTTGGCTCCTCTATCACAAGAGAGTCTGACTATACTTTTTACACTCATTGCGGCCCGGAAATAGGGGTGGCTTCAACTAAGGCTTTTCTGGGGCAGTTGACAGCTTTCTATATGCTGGCCTTGAATCTTTCTAAATCGAAAGGGCTTTTGAAACATGAAAACCTGTCCAAATATTCTCAGGAGTTGCTCAGACTTCCTTCTCTTATAAAAGATACACTTGGACTTGAAAATAAAATAGAGAAATTGACAGAGGCCTTTTCATCAAAAGAGCATTATCTCTTTATTGCCAGAGATATAAGTTATCCAGTAGCTCTTGAGGGCGCGCTTAAAATAAAAGAGATTTCATATGTGCATGCCGAAGGTTATGCGGCTGGAGAAATGAAGCATGGCCCTATAGCCATAATAGAGCAGGGGATGCCAGTGATTGCCATAGCTACATCTTCTTCCCAATTAGATCTTATAAGAGGAAATATGGAAGAGGCAAGAGCCAGAGGAGCCGAGCTGATAGCGGTAGTGGATGAAGAGTCAAGAAAAAATGTAAAGGCCAAACATTATCTTGAAGTGCCTTTGATAAATGAGCTTTTCAGCGCTGCCATAAGCGTTATCCCACTTCAGCTTTTTGCGTATTACATCGCTTTGCAGAGAAAATGCGATATAGATAAACCAAGAAATCTGGCCAAAAGTGTAACTGTAAGATGAAAATTTCAGGGCTTGGAGTGGACATAGTAGAAACGGCGAGAATAAAGAAGGCCGCCAAACCATCTTTTTTAAAAAGAGTTTATTCCGAATCAGAGTTAAAGGCCTGTATGAAAAGCGTAAATAAATATGAAAGACTTGCTGCCAGATTTGCGGCAAAGGAAGCCGTTATAAAGGCTCTGGATAAAAAAGATATCCCCCTCAATAAAATAGAGATAATAAACGAGCTTTCTGGTCGTCCCACTGTTAAAATAAAGGGACTAAATAAGACTTTTATCGTAAGTATTTCTCATTGTAAACAATACGCCTGCGCTGTCTGTCTTGCGATGTAAAATTATGCATGTGAAAATAGATTTTAAAAAAAGTCTGCCCAAAAGACCGCCTGAAGCCGACAAAAATTTTTTTGGCCGAGTTATGGTTTCTGCAGGGTCTAAAACCATGAGCGGTGCGGCGTATCTTTGTTCAAAGGCTGTGCTGAAAAGTGGCGCGGGGCTTGTCTATTGCGCTTGCGGTGAAGAGGAAAAAAAGATTATAGCTTCCCTTTTGCCTGAAGCAATAACTTTGCCACTTCCATCAAAAGGCGGATTTATAAAAGCCGCAGCTGCCAAAAAAATTTTATCCGCTATTTCAGATTTCAGGATAGATCTTCTAGCCATAGGTCCAGGCCTTGGCTCAGGGGGGAGAGAATTCGCTCTTAAAGTTTTGTCAGAAGGAAAAACGCCAATTGTTGTTGACGCGGATGCATTAAATGCTCTAGCATCAAATAAAAATTTTTTCAAATTTTTAAGCAAAAGACCTTGTATATTGACACCTCATGAGGGCGAGATGAGACGACTTATAGGAGATTTCACGGATAGAAAGGAGGCCGCTCTTAAGTTGAGCGGTCTTACCAAATCTGTGGTATTGCTAAAGGGAAGGCGATCTATTGTGACAGATGGAGAAAAAATTTACGAAAATAAAACTGGATGTAGCGCGCTTGCCAAAGGCGGGAGCGGGGATGTGCTTACAGGAATTATTGCTGGCATATGGGCGCAGAAGGGAAGGCAGGATAAAGATTTTTATTCCACCGCTTTTTTGTCAGCGGCCATAGGCGCAAATTTACATGGCCTTATGGGGGAAATAGCTGCTTCAAAAATAGGGAAGCGTTGCGTATTGGCTCAAGAGTTGTTGGATTTTATTGGAGAGGCTTTTAACAGAATTAAATGAAAGAAGACTCATTGATAAATCTCTTTTCAAAAATTTTTTCATACCCCAAAAGCAAAGATCTCATAGCGGGGGTTGGGGATGACTGCGCGGTTATTGATCTGGGAGCTAGGGAATATGCGCTTGTTACAGTGGATGAAGTTCAGGAAGGGACACATTTCTTGATGAAATTCACATCTCCTTCACTTCTGGCTTCAAAGTTGGTTAGAATGAATGTGAGCGATATATATTCAATGGGTGATGCCAGACCGCTTTTCTGTTTTGTGGCCGGCGGTCTTCCTAGAGATATACATCCCTCATGGGTGAAAAAATTTTCTGTAGCTCTTAAAAAAGAATCTTCTTTTTTTGGTATGAAAGTGGCTGGTGGAAACCTTTGTCGCTCTGATAAAGTGCATTTTTCTATGACGGTTATAGGTTTGGCTTCAAAAGGCAGAATTGTCTACAGAAAAGGGACAAGAGTTGGCGATATAATAGCATCGGTTGGTTTTCTGGGTGATGCCAAAGCTGGTGTTGAAATACTTCTTTCAGGCAAGGCGAAAAATAGAATTGAAAAAAAATTAGTTTCTCGTTTCTGGAGACCATATATACGACACAAAGATTCTAGAATCATAGCTTCTTATGCAAGCGCTATGCTGGACAATTCAGATGGGCTTTACAAAAGCCTCTCAATAATAGCAAAAGAAAATAAAGTTGGAGTTGATATTAAATTAGACAAAAAAATAGCCAGTCCTGAACTTATCTCATGGTGTGAAGCGAAAAAAAAGAACTGGCGTGAATATGTGTGCTCTGGCGGAGAAGATTATGGGTTAATTTTCTCAATGAATGAAAAAGATTTCCAATTGTTAAAGAAAAAGATTCCAGATTCTATTGCTATTGGAAAAGTTGTCAGTTCAAGAGGTATTAGAATAGAAGGTTATGAAAAAAAAATTGAAACTTTTGAACACTTTTAAAACTTCCAACCAGAAAGAGACAATGGATATAGCTAAAAGATTTGCAGAGAAATTTTCTGGCGGTGAAATTGTGCTTCTTCGAGGGCATATAGGCGCAGGTAAAACTGTTTTTGCATGCGGTATATCCCAAGGACTTGGATGCAAAAAAAGGCCTATAAGCTCTAGTTTTAATCTTATGCGAATATATGACGGCAGACTTAAAATGGCTCATTTTGACCTATTCAGGCTTAAGAGCGAAAAGGATCTAGATTTTGCCTTTGAGGATTATCTCTCAGAATCTTATGTGGCTGTGATAGAATGGCCAGATGTGGCGCAAAATATTTTTGCTCGTTTTCCTCACTTTGATATAGAGATAAAGCTGATTAAAGGCGATGAAAGGGAGATACTCATATATGAAGCTTAAACTTGGTCTCTGCACATGTCTGAAACATCTAAGTCTTGCCTTGTCCAATGGCAAAAAAACTTTTGAGCGAAGTTTGGAATATTTAAATCAGGAAGAGGTGATTTTCAGCGAAATAAAAAAAATGGCTTCTCTGGCTGGCGGTTCATTTGAGGATTTTGACACAATAGTTTCTGTAAATGGTCCAGGACGTTTTACTGGAATGAGGATTTCATACACATTTGCCTCAGTTTACAGAATAATGTCTAAGAAAAAAGTTTTTTCTGCCACAGTCCATGACTGTCTGGCCTTCAATGTTTTTTCTTTTTCTAAAGATGAAAAAGATCTGGCAGTCATTTCCAGAGCATTCAGAGACGAGTTTTACCTGTCCTATTACCGTATTGAAAAAGGGGAACTAAAGCCAAAAAGTAAAATATACTGGCTCAAAAGGGAAGAAATCACAAAAAAATTGAACAAATTTAAAGGGCTGATAATAGGTGAGAAAAAAGATTATAGCGAAATATATTCAGTGGCAAATGATTGCGCGGAAATTGCTGACGATAAAATTTCACAAATATTGCCCGGCAAGATAATTGAGACTGGTCTATATTTTAAGAAAAAAGATTTCAAGCCTCTTTATATAAAACCTGCCAAATACGAAAATATAAAATGACAATAAACAGAGCTTCTAAATCAGATATCCCAGTATTATGTCAAATAGAAAAAAAATATCCTGACTATTGCCTATGGGGGGAAAAAGGTTTTTTGGCTGAATTTGACAAACCATTTTCTGTAACTTTGCTGGCAAAAGCAGAAGGTGAAATAGTCGCCTTTTTGAATTTTTGGCTAATCAGGCCTAAAACTGAGATAAATACTCTGGTGACTGATACAAGACATACAAGAAAAGGCTTTGCCAGAGCTTTGCTAAATAAGTGTTTTGAATATGCGCGAAAAAATGACTGTCCTGAAATTCTTCTTGAAGTTGCCGAAAATAATTTTCCAGCTATTTCTCTTTATTCCTCACTGGGGTTCAATGAAATATCCAGACGTCCAAAATACTATAATAATACCTACGACGCCATTGTCATGGTCAAAAGGATTGACATATGAATAAACTTTTCATTCTTCCTCTGATTTTGATTGAAACTTCTCTCTTTTCTGGAAATATAGATTCTTACAAATCCTATTTTAACGCGCTCATTCTTGAAAAAAGCGGAAAATATGAGCAGGCTATTCAGGAATATAAAAAAACAATAGAAATAGATCCAGATCCTTATGTTTACAAATCTGCGATGGATCTTGCCATGGTTGTTGGCGATATTCCTTCCGTGCTTGAATACTCAAAGTATATGGTTGAAAAAGATTCTATGTCTGCTGAAAACTGGTACAATTACGCTAATGCTCTTTGGGCGGCTAACAGGATAGAAGAGGCGTCTGAGGCATTCAAAAAAGCTCTGGAAAAGAATCCACAATATGCAGAGGCATATTATCAGCTAGCCTCACTAAATTACAAAGATACAAAGACTTCGATGTATTATCTGAATAAGTTAATCTCTATCAGACCAGACCTTAAACCTGAAGCTTATATGAGAGTCGCTGAAATATATCTAAACAATAGAGAGATTAAAAAAGCAGAAGAATACTTGCTCAAAGCCGCCAAGGAAGATACAACTTTTACCAGGCCCAAATATATGCTTGCTATTCTATATGAAGATAGCGAAAGGTGGAAAGAGGCGATTGAAGTTTATAAAGAAATTATTGTATATGACTCTCGCAATGTCCAAATATTAAATAAAATAGGTGAAATATACCTATCTTTTATCAAGGATTATAGTTCGGCGGAAAAATATTTTCTAAAAGCTCTTGACGCTGACCCTGTAAATGCTCAAGCCCTTTATTGGCTGTCTGCTATGAGTGAAATGAATAGGGATTATAAAAAGGCTGAAATCTATGCCAGAAAGCTAAACTCTGTCTCGCCAAGTCCGTCAACTGCGGTAAAAATAGGTTATTACCGCAGTCTTGAAGGTGATATAAAAGGCGCAATGGATGTTTTATCTTTAGCCTTCCAAAAATGGCCAGATGATCCTCAACTTGCCTACTTTCTTGCTCTTGGATATGATGATTTGAAAGATAATGCAAAGTCTAGGGAATTTCTTGAGAAGGCTATAAAACTAAAACCAGACTACCTTGATGCTAGAATGCAGCTTGGCATTGTATGTGAAAGGCTAAATGATGTCAAATGTTTCAGGGAGAATTTTGAATATGTCATTGAAAAAGGTACTGAAAGTCATATGGCTATGAATTATCTTGGATATTCTCTTTCTGACAGGGATATGGATCTTGACTACTCTTTGAAGCTTGTCAATAAAGCTCTTAAATTGGATCCTGGCAATCCTGCCTACCTTGATTCTCTTGCGTGGGTAGAATATAAAAAAGGAAACTTGGACAATGCCTTAAAGAATATAGAAGATTCAATATCAAAATATCCACAGGACCCTGTGGTTGAGTATCATGCCGGCGAGATATATATAGCCAAAGGAATGTATGACAAGGCATGGAAGTCTCTTGCTATCTCAAACTTAATTAAGTATGACAAAAAAACTCTTGGAAGGTTAAAATTTATATCTAAAAAATTGGATTTTGCCAATATTTTCCCTGAGTTTATTTCTGAAAATTATAAAATTACTCCTCCATTTGAAATACCATGTCAGGCAAGTTTGAAATTCAAAGGAAAGAAAATGAGTTTTGACTGTCACATAAAAGCTATGGAGAATGGGGATTTCTATATTGTTTTCTACGACCCTTTCATGGCGCCTTCTATTAGCTTTTCCTTTGAAAAAAATGAATGGAAAATAAAATTGCCCGACTTTTTGCCTACCTCATACGAGGTTTTTGCCATTGATTCCGCCAATGCAATAAAATGGCTTTTGTCTCAAAAAGTTTATTCTTTAAAAGCTACTGATTGGAAAAAAGGTTATTTTGAAAAAGATTCAATGAAGTTTTTTATGAATAAGGAAAAGAATTTTTTTGGAAAAATAAAGACTAATTCCAAGATAACTCTATTTCCTCAAATAATCTATACGCACAACACAATCAGAATCTCTTCAATACTTTTAGATTTCCACATGGGAGAGCTTTCTATATCATTTAACTAGGCATCAAAATGAAAATAAAAGCCTTTGCAAAGGTCAATCTCTTTCTTGAAATCACCAGCAAAAGAAAGGATGGGTATCATAATTTAAAAAGTATTTTTGCTCGCATCTCTTTAGCTGATGAGATTGAAATAAAAAGAAACAATTGCAATGAGATTAGATTGCTTACAATAAACAAAGCAAACTTTACTCCTATTCCCAATAAGGATAACCTAGTATGGAAAGCCGCTGACGCTTTTTGCAGAGAATTTTCTATTAAGCCAGCTTTTGATATAAAGGTGGTTAAAAATATCCCGGCTGGAGCTGGACTTGGCGGAGGATCTTCTGACTGCGCTTCGACTCTTAGAGCTATGGCAGGTATTTTGGGGCTTAATTTGAGGGATAAAAAGATAGAGCGAAAGCTTTTTTCCATTGCGGCTCAACTTGGCAGTGATGTGCCATTTTTTCTTTCAAACAATTCAATGGGGATATGCTCCCTTAGAGGGGAAAAAATAAAGCCAATACATCCTCTGTGTCCAATGCCATGGATTCTTGTGTTGTGGCCAGATGTCTTTGTCTCAACTGCTGAGGTCTATAAAATTTTTAAGCTTGCAGACCCAAAAGATATAAGAAAAAATTTAATCAGGCTCAAAGAATTTGAAAAAAATATTTCTCAAAAAAAAGCTTTTGACTTCACCCCTTTTCTTTTTAATCGTTTGGAAAGCGGGGCTTTTCTTGTGTCGCCAGAAGTGGAAAAGATGAAAAATTTTTTAAATAGCCACAAGGGCATAAGTGCTCTTATGAGCGGATCTGGTTCAGCTGTATTTGCTCTCTCATATGACAGGGCTTTGCTTTTAAGCCTTAAAAGAAAAATACCCTCTTTACATAAATTTGTTTTTTTGGCAAAATTTATTTAATGTAGGCCTCTGTAGGCCAATTTGCTTGCTGGCAGCCTCTTGTTAATGGTGTGGTGGTGTTAAGCCATTTTCCGTCAGGGGTGTCGTGCATGGGGTGCGCGGACCTGTATTCCCGCGCAAGGAGAGGAATATGGAAATCACTGAAATAAGGATACATCTCAGGGACGAGGAAAGGCTTAAAGCTTTTGCTACCGTTACCTTTGACGATATGTTTGTTGTGCACAATATGAAAGTAGTCAATGGCAATAAGGGACTGATAGTGTGCATGCCGTCTAGAAAAATAAAAGATGGCACATACAAAGATATAGCTCATCCTATAAAAAATGAGTTCAGGAGCAAGCTAGAACATGCAATAATAGATGAGTATAATAAAGCGCTTAAAAACAATGGCGCTGAAGTAAAAAAGAGCTAATTGATTTATTCCCGGGTGGTGTAATGGTAACACAGCGCCCTTTGGAGGCGTTGTTCATGGTTCGAATCCATGCCCGGGAGC
>DYLH01000034.1:0-13995 GCA_020722185.1 Candidatus Avelusimicrobium gallicola
TCTCGCCTCAAAATCAGCTAATTTTAACTGTGAATATACTTTTTCAGTGAACCTTATGGTTCCCTGAAAAAGTCTAACGGAAAGTCTTTTCATCTATGTAAAAATAAAACAGAAAAAAATTTTATAACTTTCCTTAAAACATAATTTTAAAGTTGTCAAACTTAACCAGAAAACATTTTTTTAACCTTATTTTTCATTTTTTGCTCTATCTGCCGAGAAGTATTTTTTCCATACCCCTGTATATGGCTATCCCGGCTGAAGTGGAAAGATTCAATGAACGCATGTTTTTGCTAAACATAGGGATACTGTAGGTATCATTTTTATATTTTGAGTAAAAGTCTAAAGGAAAACCTTTTGTTTCACTTCCAAAAATAAGACAGGAAGTTTTTTTATACGGCGCGTCCCAGTAATTCTCTTCACCTTTGGTTGAAAAAAAAATGAGGTTTTCATCCGAAGTGAGAGTTTTTAAAAAAGTGTCAAAATCGTGATAAATTGAATATTTAAGATACTGCCAATAGTCCAGTCCACTTCTTCTTATTTCCCTCGCATTTATCTCAAAACCAAGTTTGCCGACAAAAACAAGTTCATTTCCAGTGGCCACACAGGTTCTGCCTATATTCCCGGCATTCCATGGTATATCTGGATTCACAAGAACTATCTTCATAAAAATTATTTTTCCATTTTATAATCAGGCATAAATTTTAAATGCCACAATTCAAGCATAAGCAAGGCCCAGAGTCTATAACCATTGTCTCTTAAACCACTTTGATGTTCTTGCCAGAGTCTGCTTACTTCTTCTTTTTTGAAATATCCCCTAGATAAAGCTTTTTCGCTAAGACAATTCTCTTCCCATTTCTTTTTCATTTTTCCTCTAAACCACTCGCCAAGAGGTATACCAAATCCCATTTTCCCGCGTTTGTATATATCATTTGGCAATAAATCGCGAAAAGTTTCTTTCATTATCCATTTTGTGCCATTTATTCCTTTCAATTTGATATTCCCCGCAAGAGGATAGACAAATTCAGCCAGTTTGTGGTCTAAAAAAGGCGATCTACATTCAAGCGAATTGGCCATAGACGCTATATCCATTTTTGTCATGAGACATTGCGGAAGATAGGAATTGAGGTCTACATATGAAAATCTATTTATAAGATCTTTATTTCTGACTTTTTCAAAAAGCTCCTTTATATACCTGACGGCATAATCATTGTCCGCACCGAGAGAGTGTCTAAATGTTTCGCTTATCAAAGAGTTTTTTTCTTGCGGTCTAAAAAAAGAAACAGTTGATAAATATACATCTTCTATAGTGGAATTTAGCGATGCGCTGATAAATTTTCTCCCGCGCCACAAAGTATTAAACGGGGCATTTTTTTCACCAAAAGGAGATAATGAAATAAGCATAGCCTTTCTAAGCCATTGTGGAAGAGATTGAAAGTAGTAGGCTGCTTTTGATCCAGCATAGCGCAGATATCCGCCGAATAGCTCATCTCCACCATCTCCATTTAATGCCACAGTCACAGCTTTTCTAGTCTTCTTTGAGACAAAAAAACTTGGCAAAGCGCTTGAATCAGCATATGGTTCGCCATAATGCACTATTAGCTCGCCCATTATGTCTGACATATCTGCTTCAACTATGAATTCACTGTGATTGGTCTTGTATCTTTCTGCTAAAATTCTTGCGTATTTTAATTCTGAAAATTTTTCTTCTTTAAATCCTATTGAGAATGTTTTTACTGGTATAGAAGAATTTCTGGCCATCAAGGCAACTACTATGGAAGAATCTATGCCTCCAGAAAGAAAAGCTCCCAATGGCACATCTGAAATCATTCTCAATTTCACCGATTCTTCCGCCAATGAAAAAATCCTTTCTTTTATCTCATGAATATCATAAGAATGCTCATTGCGATCAATAGGCAAATCCCAATAACGTGAAATTTTGGCTTGCCCTTTTTCAAAAACAAGTATTGAAGCGGGATTAAGTTTTTTGACTTCCTTGTATATTGTCATAGGTCCTGGTATATACTGTAAAACCATATAGGCGTCTATAGCCACAGGGTTTAGATTTTTTCTTATGCCCTTATATGAAATAAGCGAATTTAATTCAGATGAAAAAGCCAAAAAAGACTCAGTTAAACTATAAAAAAGAGGTTTTTTCCCGAATCTATCCCTTGCCAGAATCAGTTTTTTCTTTTTCTCATCAAAAATAGCTATGGCAAACATCCCTCTTAAGTATAGTGGAAAATCTTCTCCCTTTTCTTCATAAAGATGAATTATAACTTCAGTATCGCTTTTGGTTTTGAAAGTATGTCCCTTTTTTTCAAGTTCTTCTCTTAATTCAATGAAATTATAAATTTCTCCATTAAAAACTATCCACGCTGATCCATCCTCATTTGAGATTGGCTGTTTGCCTGTAGATAGATCTATTATCGAAAGTCGTCTCATTGCCATTGACATATTCTCTTTGATGTAGAAGCCTTCATCATCAGGTCCTCTATGAACAAGTAAATCATTCATTTTCTTTATTTCTTCAAAGGCAGCTTTTTCGCCATTCATATTGTGCTTGTAAATTCCGCAAATTCCGCACATATTACTCTCCGTAGATAGATATCAGTTCTTTTGTCACTAATTGCATAGAATATCTATCTGTAACTATCTTCCTATTTTTGGCTCCCAATTCTTTTATGTCGGGACAATGTATCATAGCTTTAAGGCATGAAATTATCTCTTTTTTGTTTAGAGGTTCAAATAGACAGCCATTCTCCCCATTTTTAATCAATTCAATTGTCCCTCCAACTTTGGATCCAGCTACAGCCAGACCACAACTCATTGCCTCAAGCATTGAATTGGAAAGGCCTTCGGATATTGAAGGCAAAATGAAAACTTCGCTGGCAAAATAAAAATCATAAAGTTCATATTTCTTTCCAAAAATAAAAATTCTGTTTTCAAGTCCTAGAGAAGAAACAACTTTTCTGATCTCATCAAGCATAGGGCCGTCCCCAACCACAATAAGATTAAAATCTTTCCTTTCTTCGCAACAGACTATGTCTGAAAATATTTCTATGAATTCTTTTATTCTCTTCTCAGGTGAAATACGACCAACGAAAAGGAAATTAAATCCAAAAACGCCTATTCTTTCCTTTGCCCTTCTCTTCTCATCTATAAGAGGTATTCTGTATTTAAGAGTATCTACTCCATTCTTGAAATTCTTAATTTTCCATTTTGAATAGCCACTTTCCATAAGCCACTTAAAAGTCTGATTATTCTTTACGAGTATTTTAAGTGGCATCAAGCGCAAAATTGCCAATTTAATTTTACCAAAGAGTGTTTCCTTTGACATGGTAAACTCATTTAAGTCTTTTCCGCCAGAAACAGAAAAGACAGCCCTGACCTTTCTTATTTTAGCTGCGAGAAAAACCGATATAGCGAAAGATGAAACCATATGAGCGTGAACTACATCAAAAGGCTCTCCAAATGCCACTCGCCAAAAAACTTTCACTAAAAAAATTAAGGAGTCTAAAAAAAGTGGACCGAATGTCTTAACTCTTTTTATTTTAAATCCGCCTATGTCTTCAAGTTCAGGTAGTGAACCCGTATTTCTGGTAAAAACTTCCACTTCATGCCCCATTGAGGCAAGAGCTGAAGAAAGTTCAAAAGATTGCTTTTCTGTCCCACCTACATGAGGATAAAAATTACTTATCACCATCAAGATTTTCATTTCTTATCCTTACCTATTCCAAATATAAAGCTTACGGAGTATCCCAGAGAATACACACAAAAAATTCCAATACCTGTCATTATAATGTATTCAGCCGAATGCAAAGCCCATGCATAAGCTGTGGCAGCTGTTTTCTCCACTCCCCAGAAAGATAAAATCTGAACTGCCGCAAATTCAAAATTGCCGAAATATCCTGGCGCTGAAGGCAGGGAAACTCCCAGCGCTGTGGAACAAAGAATCAAACCAGCTTTTGAAAGATTCACAATATAGCTTAAACCGAAAGCTATGGCAAATATATAATTGTTAATGGCCTCGCAAAGCCATTGTATCAATGAAATAAACAGTATCAGAATTCCATTTAAAGGGCTGTTAAAACTTTTAAGTCCATCCATAATTTTAGATGAAAAAGAAGAGAAGGATGGATATGCCAGAGAAAAGCGAGTATAGGTTTTTGTTGACATTATCTTTTCAGAAAAAAGCATGAAAATAAAGAAAGTAAGAGCGGCAAATCCAATGTATATAAAATAAATGGGCTTAAAAAAAGATATTGAAAAAGTTTCCAGATATGAAAAAGAGGCAAATAGTATAGCCATAGCCAAGAAATCTACAATTCTTTCAAGTATCACTGTGGAAAACACAGAAACAAAAGAAATGTTAAACATTTTAGATGCAATAAAAGAGCGCGCAAATTCACCGATTCTAAAGGGCAATATATTGTTTATAGCAAGTCCAGCTGTCTCTATCCTGAATACATCATAAAAAGATATTTTCGCGACTGGCAAAAGAATAAGCCTCCATTTCAAGGATCTCAACATCAGTTGTATGATAAGAACAATAGTAAAGGGAATAAGCCAGATAAAATTCATTGAGGCATAATATCCAAACATAGAGCGCAGATCTATATTTCTAAAAAGCAGATATATAAAAAGCAGGCTTAAAAAAGAGCCTGCAGAAAATGCCACAATTTTATTCTTCATTAAAGAATATGATAGAAAATTATTTCTTTCTTATAAAGACAAACTCATTGCAACCAAGTCCATAGGTGAGCTTTGATTTTTTTAATTCAAAATTCATTGAAGCAAGAAATTTCTCAATATCTGAAGGTGAGGATGTTTCAAAAGGATATCCTCCAAGCCAATCTATCCAATCATGGTAAATTGACATGCCCCTGTTTTTTCCATAGTTCAGAAAATGATAAAGAGGACTGCCATGTTTTAGAAGTCCACTCAATAAAGCTCTTAAAAAAAGTGTTGGAACAAATAAGGTCGTGACAATAGCCTTTCCCAAAAAAGAAGAACAGTAAATTCTTTTAACTTCTCTCCAGAAAATTGAAATGAAGCCTTGGTCATTATATATGGAGATAAAAAGAATTCCGCCCAAAGATACAGCTGAGGCGGCATTTTCAATAGCCTTTTTCATATTGCCTGTATGATGTAAAACACCCCAAGAATAAACTATGTCATATTTTCCTAAAGAGGACATATACTCAAGATCCAAAACAGAGCCTTTTTCTATTTTCCATTTTTCAGGAAGATCGCAATATTTTCTTTTAAGTTCCATAGCGCAAGCCACAGATTCTTCATCATAGTCAAAGGAAAAAACTTCTGCGCCTAATTTGAAAGCCGCCAGAGAAAAAAGTCCGCTGCCGCATCCTATATCAAGAAATTTTTTTCCATTTAGATTTTCAACTAAAAGCATTCCTTTCAAGGAGTAAACAGCCTCTTTTATGCGGTCTTCATTTACAGTTTTGAGAAAACTCAGCCAATTTTTGCCGAAAGCAAATCCTTTTTCTTTCATAGTTAAATAATACAAAAAAAGTTAAGTGTAAAAAACTTAATATGTTGTCTAAGAGGCAAAAAATTTAACTTTAATGATGTTTATTTTCACAGGCATCCATGCCAAAAAGAGGCTTGCCATCGGCGAATGGGGATATCTCCCTTAATCTATCTATTATCGCTGGCATTTCCTTTAAAACATAATCCACCTCTTCCTCTGTGTTATAAACGCTAAAAGAAAAACGCACAGAGCCATGAGCAAAAGTCATGGGAACTTTCATAGACATAAGAACATGGGATGGCTCAAGCGAACCAGATGTGCAAGCAGATCCACTTGAGGCGCAGATGCCCTTCTCGCTAAGGAAAAGAAGTATTGACTCCCCTTCAACATACTCAAAACTGATATTTGTCGTATTTGGAAGGCGAGGGGAAGCTTTGCCGTTTATCCTGGTATTTTTGATTAATGAAGTAAGCCCCTTTTCAAGTCTGTCTCTCAAAGAAGCTACATACCTGTTTTCCTTGTCCATATTATTCACAGCCAGCTCAGCTG
This sequence comes from Candidatus Avelusimicrobium gallicola, assembly GCA_020722185.1. Lineage (GTDB taxonomy): Bacteria > Elusimicrobiota > Elusimicrobia > Elusimicrobiales > UBA9959 > JAAYVI01. Next base: position 6,041 of record DYLH01000034.1, read on the forward strand.
CTTTGCCAAGCCCAAGTATATAGGGAGTGTTCTCAGTGCCGGCTCTTCTTCCTTTTTCTTGATGCCCGCCAGTTAAAAAAGGGGTAAAAAGCGTGCCCTTTCTGACATAAAGCGCTCCTATGCCCTTGGGTGCATGAAGTTTATGACCGGATATTGAAAGCATATCTATACTTGAATTTTTTAAGTCCATTTTTATCTTGCCAGCTGCCTGAACGGCATCTGTATGAAAAAGCGCGCCTTTTTCTTTTGCTATTTTTGCAGCCTCATTGACGGGGAAAATTACTCCCGTTTCATTGTTGGCCCACATAATTGAAACTATGGCGGTTTCATTGGTTACAGCAGACTTTAATTCATCAAGATTTATCATTCCATTTTCATCAACTTTGAGATAGGTCACTCTGTATCCTTGTCCTTCAAGGGTTTTACAAAGATTTAAGATAGCTGGATGTTCGACAGCAGTTGTAACTATATGTTTTTTTTCTGGGAAAGACCTTAAAGCGGAGTATATGGCAGTAGAATCGCTCTCTGTCCCACAGCTAGTAAAAATAATTTCTTCGGGAAGACAGCCAAGTAAGGCGGCTACTTTTTCTCGCGCTTTATTTATGTGGCTTTGAACCTGTCCACCAAAAAAATGCATACTTGATGGATTGCCGTAAAGTTTTGAAAAAAATGGTTCCATTTCGCGAATAACTTCATCTGCAACTTTAGTTGTAGCATTGTTGTCTAAATATATAACTTTGTCCATAATATTCTCCGTTAAAGAATGGCTTCCACATTTATGTCTTTGGAAAGCTTTTCTTTTAGCTCTTTTTCTACAATGTCTTTAAGCGTAGCTGAGGAACTTGGACAATGCGAGCACATCCCTAGAAATCTTACCTGAACTTTATTGCCTTTTATGTCCACAAGCTCAAGCCATCCCCCATCAGCTTTTAATTTTGGATTTACCTCTTCATTTAGTATTTTTTCTATATGCTTTATTTTTTCAACCACAGTCATTTTGGAAAAATCTATTTTTTCAACTTCAGCCCAATAATCTTTAAGTATTTTTTCTATTTCTCCAAGACAGCTCCTGCATCCTCCGCCCGCCTTTGTGAAATTTGTCACTTCTTCCACCGTTTTTATGTTGTTTAACTTTATTGCTTTTAGTATCGTTTTTTCGCTTACATTGAAGCACTTACAAACTATTCTTTCTTGTTCACCTATTATGACTTTTTCGCTTTTTGCGCCACCATAATTCTTTATTGCCGACTCAAGCGCCTCCATGCCCATAACAGAACAATGCATTTTCTCATTTGGAAGTCCGCCGAGATATTCTGCTATTTGCTGATTTGTGATTTTAGCGGCTTCATCCAAAGTTTTTCCTTTTATCATTTCGGTAAGCGCTGAAGAAGAGGCTATGGCTGAGGCGCAACCAAAGGTTTTAAACTTGGCGTCCTTTATAATCCTTGTTTCCCTATCAACTCTTAAAGTGAGTTTAAGCGCATCTCCGCAAATCACGCTTCCCACCTCTCCCACAGCGTCTGGGTTCTCTATTTCTCCCACATTCCTGGGATTTTTAAAATGATCGAAAACTTTTTCAGTATAATTCCACATAATGTCTCCTGGGTCTTTACCCAAATATATTCTATAAAGTTAGCCATTTATAGTCAATCTGGTATTTCAATACCAATATAAAGATATTTAGGCTTTCTGAGTTAGTTTTTAATTTCGAAAGCTTAAAAGTTAGAAAGTTCTTTACCAGTTTGTATTCTTAAGCTCTTGCTATTGCGCACCCTGATACTTTCGAGTTTTTGCTCTTATCCATTCCGCGCTTTAGCGCTGTGGCAATTCCTTAACTCTTACCTTACAGCGCAATATTTGACATATGCCATCAGTTCAAGTGTTAGCTCATTAAGCTCTTTGTCTGAGTATGAAGTTTCTTTCATTAAATCCGGGTCATTTAGTTTCGTCGGAATAAATTTCTGCAAAAAATAATTTTTCGCTCCATTGATTGACCTTGCAATTTCGCGTAAATCCTCTTTGCTTGTAAGAGATTTTACAATTGTGGTGCGAAATTCATAGTCAGAGCCAGAGTTCATTATCAGATTTATGCTTTTTCTTATCTTTTCGGAATCCACGCTATGACCAGCAATTCTTGAATAATCCTTAATAGATGTTTTTATGTCCATGGCGAAATAATCAACCAATTTTCTACTGATAATTTTTTCAAGTGTTTCTGGTCGGCTGCCATTGGTGTCGAGTTTTGTCAGGAAACCCATATTTTTTATTTTCTCCAGCATTTCTATCAAATCTATATGTTGAGTCGGTTCTCCGCCTGTAATGCTTATGGCATCCAGCTTGCCTCGGCGACTTTCAAGAAATTCATAGATCTTGGAAATAGGAATCGACGGGGCATATTTTTCTGGTATAACAAGCTCTGGGTTATGGCAATATTGGCAACGAAAATTACACCCACGAGTAAATATTATTGCGCAAATTTTCCCCGGATAATCAATCAGAGAAAACTTTTGAAGTCCTGCGATAATCATACTTCTTGTTTAATTTTTATCTCTACATTTTTCTCAATCTTATATGTTTTTCTCATTTCAAACTCAGATCTTTTGCCATCATTCCACTGATTTACAGGGCGTAAAAAACCAACAGGCCTTGAATAGACCTCGCATGCGCTGCCACATTTATCGCAGACTAAGACCTTGCCGGTAATGTATCCATGATTTGGACAAACGCTAAATGTTGGAGTAAAAGTAAAGTAAGGCAATCTGTAATTTTCACAGATTTTTTTAACCAAATTTTTCACATTTCTCGCGTCATCGATTTTTTCCCCAAGGAATAGATGTAAAACTGTTCCACCGGTATACCTTGTTTGCAGTTCATCCTGTAAATCCATCACTTCGAATATGTCGTCTGTAAAATTGACCGGCAAAAATGTTGAATTGGTATAAAAGGGAGATATCACTTCATTCCCTTTGCCATTGGCAAAAATGGCATTTTCATATTTTTTTTGATCCAATAGCGCTAACCTATATGAAGTACCCTCTGCCGGTGTGGCCTCCAAATTATAATTGTTGCCAGTTTCCATTTGAAAGGAAACAAGGGTATCTCTCATAAAATCAAGGACTTCTTTTGCAAATTCTTGACCTTCCCGAGAAGCAATCGTTTTCCCATAGAGATTTTGCGCCGCTTCATTCATGCCGATGATGCCAATGGTGGAAAAATGGTTTTTCCAGTAACAGCCATAGCGTTCCTTAATATCCTTCAGATAATACTTTGTGTATGGATACAAATTGGCATCAGTTAAATTTTCCAAAACCTTTCTTTTGATTTCCAGACTTTCCCTTGCCAGAAGCATCAATTCTTTGAGATTTTGTAAAAATTCTTGTTTGTTTTTTGCATTGTATCCAATACGTGGCAGGTTAATAGTCACTACGCCAATGGAACCAGTCAAAGGATTTGCTCCAAATAATCCACCTCCGCGTTTTTCAAGCTGCCTATTGTCAATTCTAAGCCTGCAGCACATAGAGCGAGCATCTTCCGGCTTCATATCTGAATTCATAAAATTTGCGAAATATGGCACTCCGTATTTGCCCGCTATTTTCCACAAAAGTTCCGCATTCTCATTGTCCCAATCAAAATTTTTTGTCACATTATATGTTGGTATTGGGAAAGAAAAAACACGGCCATTGGCATCTCCTTCCAACATCAATTCCAAAAATGCCTTATTAAAGATATCCATCTCTTTTTGGAATTCCTTATATGTTTCTTTTTGTGGCTTGCCTCCAATGATAACTGGCTGATTAGCATAATGAGTCGGGACAGCTAAATCCAATGTGATATTTGTAAATGGAGTCTGAAAACCTACACGGGTTGGCACATTTATGTTGAAAATAAATTCTTGAAGAGCTTGTTTTACATCTTTGTATGTGAGATTGTCGTATCTTATAAAAGGAGAAAGCAGTGTGTCAAAATTGCTAAATGCCTGAGCCCCAGCCGCTTCTCCCTGTAAGGTATAGAAAAAGTTTATAACCTGTCCAAGAGCTGATCTGAAATGCTTTGCTGGCTTGCTTGAGACTTTTCCTTCAACGCCAGTAAAACCTTTGATTAGTAAATTGTGAAGATCCCAACCAACGCAATAAACTGAAAGAATATTTAAATCGTGTATATGAAAATCTCCGTTCATATGAGCAAGCCTAATTTTTTCTGGATAAATCTTATTCAACCAGTAATTTTTGCTTATTTCACTTGAAATGTAATTATTCAAGCCCTGCAGAGAATAGGTCATATTGCTATTTTCTTTCACTTGCCAATCTGACTTGTTAAGATACTGATCCACAAGATTATTATTGAAAAGATTTGCCATATCTCTTAGCTGTTTGTGCTGGTCGCGATACAAAATATATGCTTTAGCTGTTTTTTTATATTTTGATCTCAACAAAACATCTTCCACTATATCTTGAATTTGTTCTACTTGAGGTATTTCATCTTTAATATTTTTATCTGCATTGTTTACAACTTTTTTTGCCAATTCATTTGCTTGTTCAAAATCGAATTCTCCTGTGGCTTTCCCAGCCTTTTCTATTGCAATAGCTATTTTTTCCTCATTGAAAGGCACAATTTGCCCGTCGCGTTTTTTAATTTGTGATAACATAATACCTCCATTTTTCTTTTGTGAACATTGGGCTAGGTCAAGTATCTGCTATTGATCTGGCTTGACGCGAGCCGAAAGCGAGCCCGGCAGGCTAATTGCGCGGGATCGGACTATAACCGTTACGCGATAGTGAGGGGATTTCGCCCTACTTCACCGCACAAACCGCTGAATTGTGTTTACACTATGTTAGCATATATTGAAAAGTTTTCAAAATTTTCAAAGATCTAATAAATAAATTGACTTGGCAGGGGTAAATTGATACTATACCACTTGACTTAAAATCGCGGTTAGGAGGAACTATAAAAAGCAAAATATGCATAGCAACTATGTTGTTTTCATGCTTTACCTTGATCTATGCGGAAAATGAATTTCACATGAATAATGAGTTTTCTTTGAATTACAATGACATCTCCGGCTCTGGCAAAGCATCTTCATCCCTTACAGAAAATCTAAACTACCTTGAGATATTAAGCTTAAACGGCTCTGGACTAAAAAATGGTTGGGAATACAATTACAATATGGGGATGAAAGCCACAGATGATGAAAGAAATGATCCAAACAAGATATCACTTACAAATCTCAATGGCGTGTTCAAAAAGAATGGGAACACAGTTTCAGTAGGAGATATTTTTGAATCCTTTTCCCAGTATTCTTTGGCTACTTCTCTTAAAGGAGCTTCCTATAAATATGCCAAAGCCAATTCTAAAATGCCTGAGATTACAGCCCTTTTTGGCTATGCATATCCCAGATGGGATTCAGTCTGGAATGATCCCCTGACAAGGACATTAAAAAGACAGGCCTATGGCGCCATGGCCAAAGAAAATTTTTCCGACGCATTTCAGGCAGGCGTGAGTTATGTAAAGACAAAAGACACAGATAGAGTAAACTCATCTGATCCTCTTTATGATTCCTACAATCTTTCATTGGACTTAAATTATAATCCTATGCCGGGTTTAACTATGTCAGCGGAACAGTCCATATCTGACTATGATGAGGCCACTTCCGCCACATCCGAGAGCGGCTCAGCTACCAGAATAGAAATTGTAGGTGATGCGGATCCTTCCAGAGTTTCCATAGAATACGAGGAAGTTCAGCCTGATTTTTTTAGCGCTTTGGGATCTGCGGTGCCAGACAGAAGAAAGGTGAAAATGAAGTGGAGATATAAATACTCTAAATTCACAACATTCAACTCCGGGCTTTTGTGGTATCGTAACAATCTCTCAGGCAGTTCTGCCGCTGACACAACATATAGCTGGCTTCCAGAAATAAGCATGGCGGTAAAAAAGATATTCTCATCTAGGCCATACTCTTTTGCGGATTTTTCTTATAAATTCGACCGCAAATATGGCGGCGGCTCAAGTCAGGCAGACCATTATTTCAATGCCAATTACAGAGACAAATTTGCCGATATAGACAGCGACACAAATTTGGGGTGGACTCTGTATAAAACTGAAAAAAATGTAAGAGATTCTTCTGAAATAAACTTTAATACATCTCTCAACTTCAGGCATGAAAATGGCGAATATGTGTTAAAGCCCCAAATTAATCTCGGCGCATGGTATTCAGACGACAGCCTTACTGGGTATACTGATAAGATTTACGAATATTCTCTTGGCCTTGGCATGGAAAGACCTAGCAAGGGCATTAGCGCTGATATCAGGTTTGGCCAGAACACGCTTAAAAAAGATGACCCGATTGCTGATGATTCCACAAAGCTTTTTTCCTATTTGGGTGCCTATTGGCGAACTAAGATGATGAAAATGGATTCGACAATCTTTTTAAGGGCTGGTTATAACAGCTTTGATTTTTCTACCAGTTCCAGAAATTTTAGAGAAAGGACTGTTACAGCTGGGATAAATACTCAGTTTTAAATTAAAAATAAAAAGGAGAATTTTATATGAAAAAAATATTGACCTTATCCTTGATAATGACTTTTTTTGTTGGGGTTTCCCATGCGAAATGGTGGATTTTTGGCAAATCAAATGACGATGTTGAAATAAAATATCTCACCATAAATTCCATTTCTGTGGAAGAATCAGGTAAAAAGATAACTCTTTTTAAGGATATGCTTCCAGACGGAAAAATAAATATAAAAGGCAGAGCTTATGCCGGGAGAAATCAGATAGGCAGTGTCCGTATCTCTCTTGACGACAAATCTACATGGCAGGATGTTAAGACCGCAGATAATGGCGCTTTCGAATATTCCTTTATGCCTGAGCAGGGCAAAAAATATGTTTTTCTGATAGAAGCCACCGATACAGCCGGGAAAGTGAACAAGGTGGAAGAGACCAGAAAAGAGCTGGAATTATCAGATGAGAGCGTAAGAAGCAAGATAACAGACATACTTAATGCTATGTTTGAAGCGTATAATAAGGAAGATCAGTCTAAATTTATGTCCTTTGTATCTGAAAATTTTGCCGGAGACAAGGCTTTTCTGGAACTTGCGGTAAAAAAAGACTTCAATGCCCTTAGCAATATAAATATGCGATATACGATAAATAATATAGCATCTGGATCTGGTAAAATCTTTGTCTCAATAAACTTCAATAGAATGGTTTTCGTCAATAAAACTGGACAAAGCTATACAGATAATGGAATGACTGAATTTGTATTTGAGATGGATGGAGGAAAACCCAAGCTATACAGCATGAAACAGCCTCTCGTTTTCGGCCTTTCTGATGCGGATAATGTCGCTACCGGCGAGGTGATAGGCAATACGGTCGCTAACTTGGTGCTGGACGATACCGGCAATCTCAGCGGTTCGGAAACAATAAGTCTAAGCTGTTCAGGAACAGGCACCGAACTTCATCCTCTTTATTATTTTTCGACCAGAGAAAAAGGCTGCCATAACCAGACCGATATGATAGAAAAACTAACCATCGGCGAATTTATAATCTACCCAACGCAGGGAGAGCTTCAGCAGAACGGCCAAGTAAAGGAATTCAATAAATCGCTTTCATCCTTGACCTCAGCTGAAGTGAAGAACCTTACAGGTTACACCCAGCCGGTGAATTTCAACATAACAATAGGCAAGTCTTACGGAATATACATACACGGCAAGTTCTACGCCGTGGAATTCATTTCATTGCCTGCGGCCGACGGAAGGCAGAATACGAGCTTCAAGCTGAAAGCCTTTTAATACTTTAAAAGCCGCAAATAAAGCCAAGACGGCGGCATGTGCCCCGTCACTTTTGGAGGTTGAATGAAAATCCTTTTATTGTCGCTTTTATCCTTGTTTCTCGCGGGCGCTACAGCGCATGCCAAAAATGCTGAGTCATCAAAGTATCGCAATTCTTCTGAGGCTCTGACT
>DYLH01000034.1:14095-15283 GCA_020722185.1 Candidatus Avelusimicrobium gallicola
CCGGCCTTAGACCCCAAGGATACTCAAGAAGAAAAGCGCAAAAAGATACAGGAAGCAATAGACCAATATCTAAAGTCCCTTTCCGCTCAGTTGAAAAATCAGTTTAATGCCGCAGACGATGCTTGGAAATCTGTCAAGCATCCATCTTCATCTTTTCCGGGAGAGCCAGGGGAATTGCGCCTCTCACTGTCTGAAATGGAAAACAACCTTAATGGCATGAACACTTATTCTGAGCTGGAGCGCCTGGAATATTTTGCCAAGGACCGCGCCGAAGCCGTGAAAACATACAGAAATGATCTGGAAATCTATCGCTTAGAGATAAAAGGAAAGATAGATCCGCTTATGTCTAAGCTTGCCGAAACAAAAGGAAAATGGCAAACAGTCTATAATACATATAAACCATTGGGATTCTTTGTAAATGTCCCGCCGGAAATAGAAAAGAGCACTGAATGGACAGCCTACTATGAAGGGCCTTTGTCTTATGTTGAGAAGTATATTGCCGAGAGTGAAGGTCTTGAATCTGGCTACAGTGGTCTATCTTCGCAGGCCGCCACGCGCAAAAATGCGGTTTATGCGACAATCAAAGATTTTGCTACTAATTACGCCACTAAAGCGAAAGACTTTAAGACATCCGCGCCATTGGAAGTAAAGCGAATTAAGGCTGCGCTAGACGACTTTCAGAAAAAGTCTGCCACGATATTAGATTTACCGCGTCAATTCGCGCTTCAATTTGGATATGAAGGCAAGCACGACCTTGCCGCTTTAGAACCTATGATAGCCGCCGCGAAACGGGATTACTCTGCCTCGCAAAACGCTCATATGTCAGTGTCTATGCTATTCCTTAGCCTTGAGGAAAAGAGGCGACAACTGGAAGAGATGGGGTCAGATCCACTTATGTGGGAGGCGCGTTCAGTCTTGGGAGCTAGAAATGTCGCCCACAAAACGGAGATGAAAGCGCTCCTTGAGAGCCTATACGACTTTAACCCCCGAATAGATGAACTATCTGGACTAGATTCCTTTCTGCCTCAGTCTATAGAGAATGTATCTGGTATAATTTTTTCCGCTGAGGGGGCTAAGCATTACCTATTGTCCGCAGAAAAGCGTATGCTCGACGCGGCTAAGGACGGCCTATCCAAACAGAAAGCCCTATATGACGGAGATCTTTCTCGACTCAAGACTGCCTCTGAT
>DYLH01000034.1:15383-18161 GCA_020722185.1 Candidatus Avelusimicrobium gallicola
TATAATACTACTATGGAAAAAATAAAAGAAATAGAAGAAGAAGTGCGCAGCACTTTCCTCTTCGACTCGACGGAAGAACTGAAGCCACAGAAACTTTCAATAACTAATACACCCAATGGGCCGATGGTTCAGGGTAAAGAGCCTCTACTATTCAGGACTGGATTCCTCCCAGCCTCAGTCACGGATAGAATCGCACAGTTTGACAAGCAGATTGATGATTTTTGGAATTCTGCGGCTGGTCAAGAAATAAGCGAGGCAAGAAGAGTGAAAGAATTGCGGCAGGAGCAAGATAGGCGCGACCCCGGCTCAGCCACTGTTAGAAAAATGTACGATGATTTCAAACAGGCATATGAATCTAGGAATGCAGCCAGAGTGATATCTTTCATAGACGGGGGATGGACCTCACAGGACGGCTCTGATATTTCAGATCTGGAAGAGCATTTGTATAGAATTTTCAGAGTATTCAACGAGATATATTTCAAAATTTCAAACCTCAACATAATAAATGGAGGAAATGGCATTTATACTGTTTCCTATGACCTAGACATCACTAGCAAAATCTATTCAAAAAACATAAAAAGAGAAGAGAAGTCATTTGTTTATGAAAAAGTAAAGGTGGAAAATGGCAAAGCAAAAATATTTAAGACCGAGAACGGATCCTACTGGATGATTAAATAGGTTTTACTGAAAAAATACATTATTTCATAGGTTCCAAAGTTAAAAAGTTCTAAAGTTTGAAAGTTTTTAGTAGTTTGTTTTTTCGCGCTTATGTCTTTCGCGGTGTAGCACTTTTTCAGTGCCACCTTATAGAAGAAATATAGGAAGGTAAACTTTTTATGATTATAAAAAAAACTTTATCAATAACCTTGGCTCTTATTATTCTATCTTTGGAGATGAGACTGTCGGCGTCTGAGTATCCTGAAAGCGTAGCCAAAGCTTTGGAAAAAGCCGGTAAAAATAAAAGCCAAATAGAAATGGCGCTCAACCATTTTATATCCGATAAAGACAATCTTAAACTCAAAGCCGCCTATTTTTTAGTAGAGAATATGCCAGGACATAATTATACGAGGTTTGTAATAAAAAATTCAAGCGGCATTGTAGTGCCTTTTGATCCCTTGGCTTATCCAGATTACACTTCTATGGTGAAAGCGTGGAATGAGACGGAAAAGAAATACGGATCCATGAGCTGGAAGTTGCTGGACAAGGTGGAGGATATATCTTTGATTACAGGTCCAGCACTTGTGCAAAATGTGGATTTGGCTTTCAAAGCCTGGAGAGGGAAACCATGGTCTGTCGGAGTGTCGTTTGAGGATTTCCTGGAATATATTCTTCCATATCGCGGCAGTAATGAACCAATAGAAGAATGGCGCGGGTATTTCCTTGAAAGATACAAAGACCTGCCTTCCAAGATGAAAAAAACTAGCGACCCTGTAGAGGCAGCGGCATTAATAAACGACGATATAAAAAAATGGTTTAAGTTCAATCCTGTTTTCTACCGACACCCCACTGATCAGGGTCTGAGTGAAATGCTGAAACACGGATCTGGGCGATGTGAGGACATGGCCAATCTTGCTATATTCGCCATGCGCGCGAATGGCATTCCCGTAGCAGAGGATTACACTCCTTTTTGGGCTGATACCGGCAACAATCATGCATGGAATGCGCTTGTTCTGCCCGGTGGACGATCATTGCCTTTTATGGGTGCTATGGAAAATCCGGGTATATACAAGCTCAGTAATAAGCCGGCCAAAGTATATCGTAAAACTTTCGGTCGCAAAAAGGCTTCTCTTGCCGCATCCTTAAAGGAGAAAGAACCGTTGCCAAAATGGTTCAAGACTGAGAATTATGTGGATGTGACAGCGGAATATATGCCGGTCGGCAGTATAGAGATAAATATGGAAGAGCCCCCTGCTGGAGCTTCGAAAACTCCTTATCTTGCAGTATTCAATTCAGGGAAATGGGAAATAATAGGTTGGGGAACAGTCGAGAATGGAAAGTCACGCTTTGAAAATTTCGCAAAGGGGATATTATATTTACCAGTATATTATTCTACGAGCTCAGTAATCCCTGCGGGAGATCCATTCATTTACACTTCATCAGGAGAGGTGCGCAGTTTATCTCCTTCTACTCAAACAATTGATGTTACAGTTGTTTCAACCACACGCAGAACCATTGAACACACTACTGACAATATCGCGAAGTCTTATCTTATTAAAGGACGAATGTACGAACTATATTACTGGTCTAATAAGGTATGGAAACTTGTTGGCGAGTTGAAAGCTGGGGACAAATCGCTTACTTTCTCTAATGTTCCCTCAGGCGCTCTGCTCTGGCTGAAGGAAAAAGGTTCCAATGGGGAAGAACGCATATTTACATATGAAGAAAATAAACAATCTTGGTGGTAGTTTTATAAAATAAGAATTAATGAGTATTATTTTTAATGCGCGCAATTAACAAAGTGGCTTTGATTATTAAAAATTACCTTCTACACACTCTTGGTGTGTGATTATTATTTTCGTTTCTGCAAGTCTGACACTCGCCGTCGCTCGTGTTCGGTCGCGCAGTCCCGCCTCGCTGTCATCGCCTGCTGGCTCGACAAAGCTCCGGCTTTCGAATTCCGGCTTTAAAACAAGCAGTTGTTTTATCTTGGAAAAGCTACGGGGTTGACGGGATTCGAACCCGCGGTCTCCGCCTTGACAGGGCGGCGTGTTAAACCAGGCTACACCACAACCCCTGGTGATGTTTATATAATACTAAAAAAAAATGTTTTTTTCCACT
>DYLH01000035.1 GCA_020722185.1 Candidatus Avelusimicrobium gallicola
GCCCCGTCATTTGAGACGGGGCTTTTTGTGTTAAGTCAGTGAAGTCTACTTACTCACCATCCATTTTAAGAATTCATCCCATTTTGTTTCCGTGGCAAGTTTTATTTCTCCGTAATCTCCATCTACAAAAGAGCTTGGCAAGTAAACAGCCACGCCATTGGAATTGCTTGAAGGCTTTATGCTGGTTTTGTTATCTATCACGAGCTTTCCACTTATGAAAGAACTCAGAGCTTTTGCCTCAGTTTTAAGCTGTTCATTTGAAACTTTTAAATACACAAGATCGGCGAAATGCTTTAGATCTTTATTGTCGTCTATCTCGTATCTCTGCGCTTCATCTCTGGCAAGCTTTATCTTGTTTTTTTCGCCTGAAGACATGGCCGCAATGGCAAATGTATTCATTTTACTCATAAGTCCAGACACTTCAGACATCTTTATCACAGAATGAGTTGCAACTCCGTTTGATATAAAATTGCTGCCCCAGTATGCCAGAACTATAACTCTTGAAAAGTATTCTGGAGACATATAGGGATCTAAGGCAAGTGGAGCCAGAATCTTGTAATAGTTATATCCAGCTCCAGGTTCAGTTTCTTCAGAACCGACAAGAAAATCAACTCCACCCCTTACTTCGGCAGCTATTTCAGCCATTTGCATGAGGCAGGCATCAGAAGCGAGTACATCTACTCTCCCGATCTCTTTGACTATTTTCCCAAGCTGTGGAGTGTCTATATTGTTGCCCGTTTCTTCGTCATATGAAATGCCCTTATCCTCTACTGGATTGTCTTTGGTCCAGCCCCCGCCATGATTCCACAGTATTAGAGCATATTTTTTTGCGGGATATTTTATTTTAGCCCATTTGACAAATTTTATAACTTCCCTATAATCTCCCATGTTTATAGAACCAAGATTTTCTACCATAGATGAGTTTATAGTTTTTCCCAAAGGGTCCCTTATAAGGTCATTCTCCACATAGAACCTTCTAACGCCTTTCCAGTCGCCATTGGATGAGTCATATCCTTCCATCCTTCCCATTTCAACAATTACATTAATTTTTGAATTAGACCCTATTCTCTCCATTTCATTCATGTCCTGTATGCCGTAGTCTTCCAGATTATTTTTAGAATTCATGAATACCATCACAGTCCACTCTTTTTGCTTAACTGATGCTTTTGATATATCACTTTTCTCCACTTCCATAGATGGGATGGGAATAGAAAGATCCTGTTCAAAGGATATTTTTCCAAAATCATTGGCGAAAACACTCGCCGGTATCATAGTTATCAAAATCGCTGAAAGAATTTTATTCATAAATCCTCCATTTTTCATGTTTAATTTATAGCTCATCAGTATTGACTTGTCAATAAGCATTGTTCTCATTGGCTTATGGGTCATAAGGCCTAAATTAAAATGTTTACAAATAAAAAATCTGAAAATGGGGCTCAAAGAGAAACTTATGAATTGCTATCTATTTTTTTGATAGAATAGATGTATAGATTTCCACAGGAGAAAATATGAAAAATAACAGAGAAGATCTCCCTAAGGAAGAAATTCTTGCTGAAGAAACGGTAGAGATTTCTCAAGAAAATAAAATGCTTATAGATGATAGTCATCTTAGCGAGCATGAAATAAAGTGGTATAAAGAAATGTATAGAGGCGACAGTATGAAACAGCTCACTCTCAGGGCTGTGATTATGGGCGCGCTTCTTGGTGGTTTTATGTCTCTTTCCAATTTATACATAGGTCTTAAAACAGGATGGGGGCTGGGCGTAGCTATTACCGCGTGCATACTTTCATATACCATATGGAAAACGCTGATGTCTTTGTTGCCTTTTCTATTTAAGGATGAGATGACAATACTTGAGAATAACTGTATGCAATCAACCGCTTCTTCAGCTGGATATTCAACTGGTGGAACTATGGTATCAGCAATTTCTGCCTATTTGATTATAACCGGTGTTCATATGTCATGGGTGGTCCTGACTTTGTGGACAGTATTTTTGGCTGCGCTTGGAGTATTTATCGCTATACCGATGAAAAGGCAGATGATAAATGTCGAACAGTTAAAGTTTCCAAGCGGCATAGCTGCCGCCGAAACTTTGAAAAGCTTGCATTCAAAGGGTGGAGAAGCTTCCGACAAGGCTAGAGCTTTGGGTATAAGCGCCGCCATAGGAGCGATAATAGCTTTTTTGAGGGATGGACTTGGCACTTTTAGTGAAATTTTTATAAGCCTTTTTAATATACAATCTGAAACATTGAAAAACTCGATAGAATATGTCAAGGGCAAAATATCCATAGAGGGGATGAAGCCTTTTCCGGGCACACTCAAAGGATATCCTCTTGAAAAATGGACATTTTCTTTTGAGATGAGCGCCATAATGATTGCCGCTGGAGCCATTATAGGTTGGAAGGTGGCATGGTCTATGCTTTTGGGCAGTATAGTAAATTATGGTTTTTTGGCGCCAAAAATGGTGGAACTTGGCGCTATAGATGCCTCAAAATTGGGTTACAGGGAGATAGTAAAGTGGAGCACATGGGCGGGCGCATCAATTATGGTGACTTCTGGCCTTTTTATGTTTGCGCTTCAATGGAAAACTGTAAGACGAGCTTTTTCCGGGATGGGGGATATTTTCTACACAGGTAAAAAAAGAAAAGATCTTGTCTCGAAAATCGAAGTCCCTTCCTCTTGGTTTCTATTTGGAACATTTATTTCTGGCATTGGTTGTATACTTGTTCTCCACTACGCTTTTAGCACTTCATGGTGGATGGGTGTAATAGCAGTGGCTCTGACATTTTTTCTAGCAGTGGTGGCTGCCAGAGCCACAGGAGAGTCTGATATAACTCCCATTGGCGCTATGGGAAAGATAACACAGCTTACATTTGGAGTACTAGCTCCGTCAAATATGGTTACAAATTTGATGACAGCTTCAGTCACAGCTGGAGCTGCTGGCTCTACCGCAGATTTACTAACAGACTTAAAAAGCGGATACTTGCTTGGCGCCAATCCAAGACAGCAGTTCATTGCCCAATTCCTTGGTATTTTTGCCGGTACTCTTATTGTGGTTCCAGCTTTTTATCTTCTTGTCCCGGATGCTTCCTTGCTTGGTTCAGATAAGTGGCCAGCTCCCTCTGCCCAAGTGTGGGCTGCTGTGGCCAGACTCCTTTCAAATGGAGTTTCTTCTCTGCACTACACTGCAAAAGCCGGTCTTGTGGTAGGCGGTCTTGTGGGAATATTGATTCCCACTCTTGAGATCCTTTTCCCAAAGCATAAAAAATATATACCAAGCGCTATGGGTCTTGGACTTTCTATGGTTATACCATTCTGGAACTCTCTGTCAATGTTTATAGGCGGTTTAATTGCTCTCGTAATGGAAAAAAAGGCCCCAAAGGTAGCAGATAAGTACATAATACCTATTAGCTCCGGTATAATAGCGGGGGAATCTCTCATGGGTGTGGCTATAGCCTTGGCTGATGCCAGAGGAATGGTAAAGGATGTGTGGATAAGATTGTCTGCTTTTATTGGAAAATAAAATGGATAAAGAAGAAAAAGAGCTTGTAGAGAAAGCAAAAAAGGGAGATATTGGCAGTTTTGAGGCCCTTATATCTCATTATAGAGACAAGATATACAATATAGCGGGATATGTGTGTCTTGGCGCTCCATCTGAAATAGATGATGTGTATCAAGAAACATTTTTGACGGCTTTTAAAAAAATAAAAAATTTCAGGGGGAATTCAAATCTAGGCACATGGCTTTATAGAATAGCGGCCAATAATTGTTGGATGCGCTTTAGAAAAAAAAAGATGGAAAACCTCATTTCCATAGATCAAGTCGCTCATCTTGCTTCGCACAATGAAAACATAAAAAAAGAACTCTCTCACGATGTTTTGAAGGCTCTTAGCGAACTTTCAGTTGACTATAGATTGGCTATCACTCTTGTAGATATCGAGGGAATGTCTATGAGCGAGGCAGCTAAAATTCTCAAAATAAGCGTGGGAGCTCTCAAGTCACGCCTTTTCAGGGCGAGGAATATCTTAAGAAAAAAATTGTGATTGTTTAAATTGCGGCTAACCCGAGAATTATAAAACTTAAATCTATACTAGCCTCAGAATTCAGTTTGTCTGGAATTAAACCTTTCCTGAAAGAATTTATCAAATAGATTTGGTACGCGAAAAATGCTATTGCCGATATGGCTTTTCGTCCATAAAATAAAGGCGAAAAATAAAACGATGCTCCGGCGAGTATTGTTAAAATAAAAAGCAATGGATAAATTCTTTTTTCTCCGATATTTTTATATATGTTTTCCTTTCCTACAAGCATATCGTTGTGGCTTTGAGATATGCTAAGCAAGATAGATCTTATCAAGGATATGAAGAATGAGAAAATAAGAAAAAAATAATAATTTTTTATGGAACCATTTCCCAAATTAAGTATAGGCATAATAGCGCAGGCAAATGTCCAACCAAGGGCGAGAATTATGTCTTTTGAAGCTGGTATTTTTTGTATATATTTTGAAAGAGCATAGGTGTAAAAAAGACCGAAGAGCCAAAAAATACCCATCAGAAAAAATATCTTAAAATCAGTCATATAAGCTAGAATAAGTCCAACTATTGCGAAAAATAAAGCCATAAGTCTGCTGAATGAGGCAAACTTGATAAAAATAAGATTTTTCATGTCGTCAGGGTCTTGGGAGTTCTTCCCTACAGCTCTATTTAGGACATGGAGGCTTAGCACAAACATAGCCGATGAAAATATAAGTTTTTTAGGCATTTCATTGGCTTTCAGAAAGCCTGCGGAAGCCATTGTAAAAAAACCTGCCGCAAGGCCTGTGTATAGCCCCGAATTTAGAAAAAAATTCCATAACTTTAATTTGAAAGTTTCAGGAAAAATTTTTTCACGCACTTTCTTGGCGCTGGCTTCTATAAGCCAATTGGGAGTTGAAGCTCCAGCTGTGATAAATATATTTTCAGCATTATCTAAAAGTGAAAGGTCCAATTCTTGGGGCTTTTCTATCAGTACGGCTTTTTTAGCCAGTCTGGAACATATTTCATAAAGTCTATTTGTATTTGCCGAGTGTCTTCCTCCAACAACTATGACAAGATCTGATTTAGAAGATATTTCAACTGTTTCTTTTTGCCTCATCCTTGTTGGATTACATATTGTATTAGAGATTATCAATTCCTTTGATTTTGCTCTTATAACCTCAGCGCATGCTAAAAAAAGCTCTTCTTCTTGTGTGGTTTGTGAGACAAAATTTACCTTTTCTAATTCTGGAAGAGCGCGCGCTTCTTCAACAGAAGAAATTACAAAACCCCTCTCTTTAGCATATCCCTTAAGCCCAATAACTTCGGCATGATCTTTGTCTCCTAATATGACGGTGTGATACCCCATGTCCCTGTATTTTTCGATATTTCTGTGCACAGACTTTACTAGGGGACATGTGGCGTCTGATACTTGGATATTTAGAGCTCTTATCTGCTTTTCTAGTTCAGGCGGGATGCCGTGTGCCCTTATTACGAGTATCGCATTTTCTTCTTTTATATCTCTGGCATTTTCAACTGAAAAAATATTCTTTTCTTCAAGAGATTTAATAACTTCCTTATTGTGAATCAATGGTCCAAGTGTGTATATAGTTTTCCCTGTCTTTTTGGAAAGCTCAAGGACATGATCTATTGCCTGCTTTACTCCGGGGCAGAATCCGGCATTGGCCGCGATTGTCAACTTTGACATTATATTATGGAAAGCTTCCTGCCAACTTTCCTAAATTTTTCCACAGCAAATTCAAGATCTTTTATCGTATGTCCAGCGGTTACTATGGTTCTAAGCCTTTCTTTCCCTCTTGGGACCGTTGGATAACATATGGAAAGGGCAAAAACTCCTTCATTAAAAAGTTCTTTTGAAAACCTAACTGCCTTTTCGCTGTCTCCAACCATAATGGGCGTTATTGGTGTTTCGCTCTCCCCGGTGTCAAAGCCGGCTTTTTTAAGCTCTTCCTTGAAAAAAGCCGTATTCTCCCATAGACATTTCAAGGTTTGTGGTTTTTTTAGCAGTATTTCCAGAACAGCTATGCATGTGGCTGCCACAGATGGTGGCTGAGAGCTTGAAAAAAGAAAAGGCCTAGCTACAGAGCCAAGATAATCTCTTAATTCTCTTGTTGTCGCGGCATATCCGCCGACAGCTGCGAAGGCTTTAGATAAAGTGCCTATTTGTATCTCAACTTTTCCGTCTAAACCAAAGTGATTAACTGTGCCCCTGCCTTGTTTACCTATTACTCCGCTTGCGTGAGCGTCATCCACCATAAGTATGGCGTCGTATTTTCTGGCAAGTTTATGTATCTCATCGAGGGGGGCTATGTCTCCATCCATTGAAAAAACGCCGTCAGTTACTATTAATTTTCTTCTGGCTTTTCTAGCTTCCGCGCTTTCTAAAATTTCCTTTAAATGAGCCATGTCTTTGTGTCTGTAAATTTTTCTTGGGGATTTAGCCAATCTTGATCCGTCTATTATTGAGGCATGATTCAATTCATCTGAAATCAGCAAGTCTTCTTCGCTTGACATCAAGCTCTGGCATACAGCCACATTTGATGTAAAACCAGATTGAAATAGTATCGCCGCCTCAGCCCTTTTGAAAGCGGCAAATTTTTTTTCTAGTTCAAGGTGTATATCCATAGTTCCTATTATTGTTCTTACAGCAGCGGTGCCGGCTCCGTATTTTTTTATGGCTGATATAGCTTTCTGCTTTACATAAGGATCATCTGCGAGAGCAAGATAATTATTGGAAGTTAAATTCACCACTCTTTTATTATCTATCACAGCAACGGGGCGCTGAGAAGAATTTAAAACGCGTGGCTGTATAAATCTATTTTCCTTTTTGAGAATTTGATTTTCTTTTTTCGCAAAATTGAGAGTCCTAAAATTCATAAAACCTCCTTTTCTATATTATAGAATTTTTAATCAAAGAAATATTTTGATTGGTGTGTTTATGTTATGCTAAACTATTACTAATGGAAATAGATTTGCAGAAAAAAGAAAACATTAAAACCCCATTGTCTTTTTTGTTAGATGAGAATTATTGTGTTTTACTTGTAAAAAATCCAGAAGAAATATATATGTTCTGGCGTTTTTCATCTTATAAAATCAAATCCTTTATCGATGGAGAATATTCCGCTTTTTTGCGTGTTAAAATTTCAGATTCTTCAGGTAAAAATATTGTAGAACTTAGTATCCCATGGGATAAAGGCAGTGAATACATAAGCATTCCAGTAAACGATATCTATTGTCAAGCGCATATATTTGGCGTAAAAAATAAAGTAGAAGAAAAAATTTGTTCAAGTTCTGAAATTAAAATCCCGGCATATCTGCCAGCGCAATCCCTCGGTAGTTTGGAGTATGGGGCATGAGCTCAAATAAAGTTTATCTTGTGTTAAATCTTCATGCTCATTTGCCATACATACCGCCATCAGCTAGCGCCAGTATGGAAGAAAATTGGTTTTTTGAGGCGGTCATTGAAAGCTATATACCTTTGATAAAAATGATGGAAACTCTTACAGATGAAGGCATAAGGCCAGGCCTTACGATATCTATATCGCCGACTTTGGGCGCTATGCTTGAAAGCGAGGAAATGGAAAAAAAATTGGTTAAATATGCCCATTCAAGAATTGAACTCTGCGAAAAAGAACAAGAAATAACAAAAGACCATAGAATTTCTTCTCTTATACTTATGTACAAGTCTCTATATGAATCGGCTCTAGAAATGATTCCCCGCTACAGCGGAGATTTAATAACTCCGCTTAAAAGATTTCAGCACAATGGTCAGATAGAAATAATAACTACTTCAGCCACACATGCGGTGTTGCCATTGATATCAAAGAGGGAGTTTGTAAAAGGTCAGATAATGGTTGCCTGTGAAGATTATAAGGATAGATTTAACAGAGAAGTCTCAGGATTTTGGTTGCCAGAATGCGCTTATTCGCCTTCAATTGAGAAAGACCTTAAATTATCTGGAATTAAATATTTTTTTCTCGAAAGCTATGCGGCGGGCAATTCCTTTTCAAATTCTGTATTCTCATCTTATTCTTCAAGAGAGGGACTAAAATATTTTTTTAGAGACAGCGAGATTTCCAGATATGTCTGGAGTTCTTCATTTGGATATCCGGGAAATGGAGTTTATAGAGAATTCTATCGGGATATAGGCTATGACAGAGATATCTCCTATCTTTCTGCATATACCGGCACAAGTTTTAGGTCTCCCACAGGTCTAAAATACCACAAAATAACAGACCGCCATACTCCCCTTGAAAAAAAGGAAATTTACATTTATGAGGATGCCCAATCTCAGGTGGAAAAGGATGCTTCAGATTTTCTTTCAAAAATAATAGCAAAAGGCAACTTAATCGGAGAAAAAAAAGGCATAAGGCCAGTGATAGTTAATTGTTTTGACGCTGAGCTTTTTGGGCATTGGTGGTTTGAAGGTCCAGAATTTCTGGAAAATGTGATAAGGAAAATCAGACAAGAAAGATTACCAGTCCAAATAGTGACACCTTCTGAATATCTTTCCCTAACATCTTCTTTGCCAGCTCAAACTCCCGAGGTCTCCAGCTGGGGAGAGAAGGGGTATTTCGATCCATGGATGGATAAATCAAATGATTTCATATATCCTGATCTCTACGAAATCACATCTAAAACCATAAGTTTAGTTGACAGACACAAGAATCATGATTTAAATAATGTTTTCAGGCGGGCATTAAATCAGCTTTGCAGAGAGGTCTTACTTGCTCAATCAAGCGACTGGCCTTTTATGATGTATACAGGCCCTCACAGGGAATATGCCCAAAAAAGAATATCAACACATATATCAAATGCCATTTCTCTCATAAAGGAAATATCTGAAAAAAACATAGATGAAAAGAGACTCATGGCTGTTGAAAAAGAGCATAATCTGTTTCGCAATATGGATTTTAGAATTTTTGCTTCTGGTTCTTCCTTATAGGTGAAAAATATATGCATCCATATCTAATCAATACAGAATTTTTTAAATTGCCTTCCTATGGCGTGGCTATGGCAACAGCCTATGTTTTGGCATATTTGTGGATAATGAAAAATTTCAGAAAAGAATATTTCGATAAAAAATTTATTGAAAATTCCATTTTTTATTCAATAATTTTTGGCATACTCGGGGCTAAATTTTTTTATCTTGCCACTTTTTGGTCTTCATTTGGTTTTGATTTTTATTCAAGATTAAAGGGGCTTTTTTCTTTGGACAATTTGAAAGCTGGTTTTGTTTTTTATGGCGGATTTATAGGCGCCCTTTCCTTTTTGATATATTATTGCAGATTAAAAAAGGTTTCTTTTTTAAAACTTGCCGATTTATTTGCCCCCGCTCTTGCCTTGGGGCATTCAATTGGCAGAATAGGCTGTTTTATGGCGGGATGTTGCCATGGCGGACATACGGATATGCCGTGGGGGGTTGTTTTTTCAAGTCCTTATTGCCAAACTGATCCACATTATATGGGAATCCCAATACATCCTACTCAAATCTATGAGTCAGTTGGCAATATAGTGATATTTTTTATTTTGAACCATCTCTATAAGAAGAAGATTTTCAAAGATGGTCATATATTTTTGCTATACGCTATGTCTTATTCATTTTTGCGTTTTATAAATGAGTTTTTCAGAGCTGACAATAGGGGAGCTTTTATCTATGGATTTTCTCAGGCTCAGGTAATTTCTCTTATAGTTATCATCGCTTCCCTGTTATTTCTGGTATTAAAGGGAAGAAAGAATGCCTAAAAAGGAAGTCATTTTTGAAGAAGAAGAAATTCGCCTTGATAATTATCTGAAAAAAATTTATCCACATTATTCCAGAGAATTAATAAAGAAGATAATAAACGCTGGTTCTATAAAGCTAAATGGGCTATTGTCAAGCCCTTCAGTAAGGCTTAAAAAAGGTGACAAAATAAGCATAGATGAGCCTTCTTTGAAACATAATCCTCAAATAACAAAAATAAAAAATATGATAGTTTATGAGGATGAACACTTTATGGCTATAAATAAACCAGAAGGGCTGCTTGTTCATCCTCTTGACGACAATTGGAAAAGGGATAGAGATGCTCTGTCATATGGAGAGGACACTTTAGTCAGCCTTGTTTGTTTGGAATTTGGCAGAGATTTTTGCCTTGGAGATGGCAATATAGGGCTTGTGCATAGGCTTGACAGAGAGACAAGCGGGCTTATGCTCATAGCCAAAAATATTAAATTTGCTATGGCCGCAAGAGATCTTTTTGCTAGTAGAGAGATTAAAAAGAAGTATTTAGGCCTTGTCAGCGGGGCTTTGCCTGAAGATGAGTTTCTAATAGATGCTCCCATAGGTAGAGCTAGTGGAGACAAAAGACTTAGTGTTTATAAGTACGGAAGGCAGTCCATAACTTTAACTAGAACAATAAAAAAATCAAAAAAATTTTCTTATCTTGAAATAAGTCCTCAAACTGGTCGAACCAATCAAATAAGAGTGCATCTATCGCATATTGGAAGTCCTATAGTTGGAGATAAAATTTATGGCGGAATTGAGTGCGAGAGATTGATGCTTCATTCTTGGTCACTTTCATTTATTCATCCTTTTTCGAATAAAAAAATAACAATTAAAGCCCAACCATCTGCATCTTTCACAAAAATATTGAAAGAAAAAATGTTGATATAAATTGAAAATTTATTGATTTCTGAGTAGTTTCAAAACTTGATAGAAGTTCTTGAGATGGAAGAATTTGGTTTTCTCTTTTTGTAGAAGGGATGGAAGCATCCTTGCAGCAAATACTATGTCTGCGCTTTTTGCTGCTTGCAGGTCATTTGGAGCATCTCCACAAAATATAACTGTGTATCCTTTATTTTTGTAGTAGTCTACCCTTTTCTTTTTAAATTCTGAGAGAGAAATACCTTTTAAATATGGGTATGATATTTTAGCTTTTCTCCCGCGTATTGAGTATTTAGCGAAGAAAGTCTTTAGCTTTATTTTTTCCCTATCAAAAAAAGGTTCTGAGTATATATCGACTCCTCCGCTTACTACTTCAAAAGGTATCTCTTTTTTTAAGCAGTATTTAGCAGTTTCCCTAAAAAAAAGCCTTGGTTTAATGTGTTTTATTATAGCTTTTTTTATTAGGGAAGCATCTATCGTTCCTATCCTTGAAAAATAATCTTTCATCCATTTTTCTACAGGTATATTTAGTTCATAGCCGAGTTCTATTTCTTTTCTCTTTACAAGTTTGAAATGAACAAGTAAAAAGTCGCCAGCATCTACTTTTGTTATAGTTCCATCAAAATCGCTTACAATGGCAAACTTTTTATATAATGACATTGAAAAAATCTTCCTCATTGTCTAAATTAACAAAGCATGGATTGCTCTCTTTTTCTTTTTTAATCGTGCTCTCTCCGCCATTATAAGAGTGCCCGCTATATATCTTTATTCCTTCGTCAAGTTTTGCTATTTTTATAAGACTTTCTCTCATCTCTTTGGGATTTGAACCCGGCAAGTCAACTCTTCCGCAATATCCCGGGAAAATAGTATCGCCTGTAAATAGATTATTTTGACAAAGAAAGCAAAACGATCCAGGACTATGCCCTGGAGTGTGAAGGCATAAAATTTCTTTTTCAAGTAGAAAAAGTTTTTGCCCATCTTTGAGAGGTAATGGGTTCTTTATTGGATTATTCAAAAGAAAAATATCCTGATCGCCGATATAAATAGGTGCGCCTTTTTTTTCAAAAAAAGCAGCTCCATCGCTGTGGTCATAATGTCCATGTGTAAGTAAAACAGATTTCAAAGATAGATTTGATTTGTATATTTCTTTTTCAATAGATTCATATGACCAGGAAGGATCTATAATAACAGCATCTTTTTTTTCATCTATTAGAAGATAAGAAAGATTTTCCATTTTTTCGGAGTGAAAAATTTTTATATTCATTTTTTTTCTGATACTGGCGGTGTGAATCTATATTCTATTTCTTCTTCTTTTTTAAGTCCAAGTTTTGTCCTTGCGGAATATTCCAAAAAATTATCTTCTTTTATCTTAATAGCCTCTTTTTTTAATTGTTCATTTTTCCTTTTTTCTAAAGACAATTCTTTTTTTGCTTTGTAATATCCCCAAAGGTTTAACCCCAGTTTGTAAAAAATTTTTGAAAAAATCAACAAAAACAAAAGCGCAAGGAAAATGCTTAAAGGGACTTTCCTCGCGCTTTTTCTTCTATAAACTATACTCATTTCACCTTGAATGCCAGATTTCCTGCATACTTAGCTTTTCCCTGAAGTTCTGCCTCTATTCTGATAAGCTGATTATACTTAGAGAGTCTTTCAGAACGGCATGGAGCGCCGGTCTTTATAGCTCCAGCATTTGTAGCTACAGCAAGATCCGCTATAAACGAATCTTCCGTTTCTCCAGATCTGTGAGAGATAACTGTAGAGTATCCTGCTTCATGTGCCATGTTTATAACCTTTATGGTTTCGCTTAGAGTTCCTATCTGATTTAGCTTTATTAGAATAGCATTTCCTATGTGTTCTTGTATGCCTTTTTCAAATATGTGCGGATTGGTTACAAATATGTCGTCTCCTATGATTATCATTTTCTTGCCAAGTTGTTTAGTTATATATTCCCATCCTTCCCAATCATATTCGCTCAAAGGGTCCTCGTAGGAAATTATCGGAAAATGCTTTTTCCATTCCATGTACTTGGAGGAAAGGGCAAGATAGTCCATATTTGTCCCTTCGAATATATATTTGCCCTCTTTATAGAATTCGCTAGCGGCTGAATCAAGTCCTATCTGCACATCTTTATATGAGTAACCAGCTGTTTTTATTGCATTCATTATCGTTTCCATAACAGCCTCATGCGTGAATATCTTTGGAGCAAAACCTCCCTCATCTCCAACTGAAACTGTGTACCCTTTTTTTGCAAGCAAAACCTTCAAAGTGTGATATATTTCACTTGCCATTCTGATAGCCTCAGAAAACTTTTTAGCTCCTGAGGGAACTATCATAAATTCTTGAACACTCAGTCCGCTGTCTGCGTGTTTGCCTCCGTTTACTATGTTCAGCATCGGCGTTGGAATAAGGTAATCCTTATGCTTAATTCCATAAGCTTTTCTTATATAGGCATAAAGCGGCATTTTACAAGATGCGGCTGCCGCGCGAGCTAAAGCCATAGATACGCTCAGTATAGCATTGGCTCCAAGTTTAGTTTTGTTTTGGGTGCCGTCAAGCTTTATCATCATTTCATCTATGCCTTTTTGATCAAGGGCTTTCATGTCCACTATTTCGGGGAATATGTGTTTGTGGACATTGTCAACAGCTTTTTGAACTCCCTTACCCAAAAACCTCTTGCCACCGTCTCTAAGTTCCAGGGCTTCATTGCTGCCAGTGGATGCTCCGCTTGGCACAGCAGCCCTTCCAAAAGACCCATCCGAAAGATACATGTCTGTTTCTATAGTCGGATATCCTCTTGAATCCAAGATTTCTCTCGCAATAACCTTCTTTATTTTAACTTCCATTTGTCCTCCTTAAAAATTTCCAACTGCTATCTTTTTTGCTGCTTCAACTATATCTTTAAGCTTTCCCTCATTTTTTGATTCAGCGTATATCCTCATTACTGGTTCTGTGCCTGAAGGTCTTAGCCCCGCCCAACTGCCATCTTTAAGTATGAACTTAAATCCATC
Source organism: Candidatus Avelusimicrobium gallicola (assembly GCA_020722185.1). Lineage (GTDB taxonomy): Bacteria > Elusimicrobiota > Elusimicrobia > Elusimicrobiales > UBA9959 > JAAYVI01. Next base: position 13,687 of record DYLH01000035.1, read on the forward strand.
AGTATTGTCAATTTTCCAGACTGGAGCGCCGCCAATGTTTAGTGGCGGATTAGTGTTGAGCTTGTCTATTATGGCATTTATGTCCAGGCTTTCATCAAGTTTAAAATTTAGCCTTATATTGTAATAGACACCAGTTTTTTTCTGCACCTCAGCTAAAATTTTCTTTATAGGTTTCTTTTCAAAGGCTATCATTTCAGCCGCAAGAAGACAGGCAATAAGCCCATCCTTTTCTGGCACATGGTTCATGACAGAAAGTCCAGCTGATTCTTCTCCGCCAATGAGATACTTGCCCGTTCTAAGCAGATTTCCTATATACTTAAATCCTACAGGTGTTTCTCTAACTTCCATGCCATGTAATTTAGCTATGGCGTCAATAAAATGAGATGTCATTACGCTTCTGGCGGCGTCTCCTGCGACTTTTCTGTTATTTATTAGATGGTGGTATATGAGCCCAAGCATTATATTTGGGGATATCCAGCTGCCATCTGAGTCTACAATGCCAAAGCGATCTGCGTCTCCATCACATGCAAGTCCCATGTGCATTTTTCCATTTTTTACGGTTTTTATAAGAGAGGAAAGATTCCCCTCGTCGGTATCAGGTGAATGGCCAGAGAAATAAACATCCCTTTCTTCCCTCAATCCTGTGACTTTTACCCCGATATTTTCCAAAAAGGGCCTTAGATACGTTCTACAAGCGCCATTCACACTGTCTACAGCTATATTCAATCCAGCTTTTTCTATAATCCTGGTATCGACTATGGAAGAAAGTTGATCAAAGTATGTTTTATGAAAATCCACAACTTTTATCAGATTGGATGAGCGCGCTTCGTCAAAAGGTATTCTCCTTTCTATTTGTGCTGACGATATGGAAAGCGCCTTGATCTCTATATCAGCCGTTATTTCCGGGAGTGCCGGACCGCCCCAAAACGGGGTCCATTTATAGCCATTGTAATTTGGGGGATTGTGGCTGGCTGTTATCATAACTCCGCCAACAGCATTGTTTTTCATCACCATCCATGCCAGTGCGGGAGTGGGACAATCAGAAGTTGAAATATGAGTAGATATACCATGAAAAGCAAATACTTCTGCAACTATTTTTGCCGCATTCTCTGAGAAAAATCTTGTATCATAGCCTATTATGACAAGTGGGGTTGGGGGTATTTTAGCTTTTTTATTAGCGCAATAAGCGATGTACTCCTCTCCATTGAAGCCGTATGTCTTGTTTTCTTTTATGTGCAGAGCTGTAGCGTGAGCGACTCTGCGTATATTGCTTGTGTTGAAATCCTCACCTATTCTTGCCCTCCAGCCGGAGGTTCCAAATTTTATTACATTGTTAGCCATATACTTGAAATATAGCAAAAAAAAGGAGCTAAATCAAAAAATGTTATAATTTTCTGCATGACTAAAACATTTAAGCGCTGTGTACTATTTCTTTTTCTATCATTGCCATTGTATTCTCAAGAGAAAGGCGCTATTGAAGGGTTCGCGAGTTTATGGTTTTTGGCAGAAGGGGAAAGTATAGCGACACCTCTCAAAATTGATATTCCGGTGCTTATAGAAATTCCTTTTTCTCAAAGCCCCGGATTTGTTTCTGTCAGAAAAAGTTCTTTTTCTTTTGAAGGTGAAATGAAAATTCAAGCTGAGCTTTCGATTTTTAATATATGCGAGCACAATGACATCGGTTGCTTAAAGACTTACTTTTTGGCGCAAGTAAAACTTTCTGGGGATACACAATCTTTTTGCGGTTCCTATTTTGGCAAAGAAGATTTTTTCCCGATGCCAGTATTTTTTTGTTCTGCTTATTACAAAAAAGGTTTTTTGGGAATAACATTTCATAGAAAAAGGTTTAGAGAATGAGAGTGTCACATAAAAAAACTATTTACATAATCGACGCCTGCAATTTTTCTCATGCTGTTTTTTCTTCTTTTTTGTCATCAAACAATGATATAGAATTTGAAATGATAAATTGGCTTAAAGCTGTATCTGATTTGTCCAATGATGAATTTCTCTTGTTTTTCGATGGATATTTCAGAGACCTTGGCGATGATGCAGATAACTTACTTAAGATTTTCTGTGATGATGAAATAGCTGATTCGCGTATAAAGGAATACGCTTCATATTGCGTATCGTCGAGGAAAAGAGCAATAGTAGTTACAGATGACAGGGAATTATCTGAAGAAATTCCAGACAGCATTAAAGTAATAAATTGTAGGAAATTCTACTCTAATATGAATTTCCGTGAATGACTCTGATTTTCATGAGATTTATATCAATTGAATCTGGATTCAAAATAAAATAGAATCTATATAGATGGTGTTCACTAAGAAAGCTACATTTTATTAGCAGGGCATAATTGCGTAAATTCGAAAAGCAGAAGTTCCTAAGCTCGCAAGTGTGTAAGCTCTTTCGCTCTTTTCACTATTTACGCTTTGCCAATAGCGCTATGTTTTTTATGTAAAACTGGGCTGGTGGCGGAACTGGTAGACGCGACGGACTTAAAATCCGTTGGCTGCAAAGCCTTGCGGGTTCGACTCCCGCCCCGCCCACATCGATTTAAAATTTGAAACCTGTCAAGGAGAAAATATGGGACTTATGAGTGAAGGAGTGAAACTTGTAATAACGGGTCTTGTGGGTATGGCGGCATCAATTTATCTTTTTTCATATTCAAGGATTATAGGTATTCCGTTCATATTTATTTTTTTAGTTATGACACTTTTCTCTCTTTATTTCTTTCGCGATCCAAAGAGAGACAGGCAGTTTACAGACAATCAGATAGCTTCACCCGGGGATGGGACCGTCATGTCAATAAAAGATGAAGGTGATTTTAAAGTGATGAGAATATTTCTTTCTGTTTTTAATGTGCACATACAGAGGGCGCCTATGTCGGGAGTAATTGATAAGATAACTTTTATCCCTGGTAAATTTGCAATAGCTTATAAACCAGAGGCAAAAGATAATCAGAGAAATATGATAGAGATAAAAACTGACTCCGGGAAAAAGATTATAGTTGAACAGATTACGGGAGCTATTGCCAGAAGAATAGCTTGCTATGTTAAGGAAGGGGAAAAAGTTTCCGTTTCTCAAAAGATAGGAATGATATACTTTGGTTCTCAGGTGGCTTTGTATATGCCTAAGGAAGCTAAAATAGTAGTCAAGGAAGGGGATAAAGTTTTTGCCGGAGAGACCATACTTGGAAGTATATGAATAGAGAAAAAATAAATTTGGAAGCTCTCAAAAAAAAGGGAGCTGTTGTTTTGCCCTCAATGTTCACTATGGCAAATATGGCATTTGGATTCTTTTCCATTCTGGCGGCTTCAAACAAAGAATATATCAGTGCATGCTATTTTATAATAGGTTCATACTTTATGGATGTTATGGACGGAAGAGTGGCTAGATTTGTTCATGGGGAGAGCAGATTTGGCATAGAATTTGATTCTTTTTCAGACTTTATGTCTTTTTGTATTGCTCCGGCTTACTTGATTTACAATTTTGTTTTAAAGGAATATGGTTTTTGGAGCTGGCCAGTTTCGTTTTTATATGTATTGTGTGGTAGCCTTAGACTTGCCAGATTTAATTTGAAGTCTTTAGACGGGGAAAATTCAAAAAAATTCTTTCAGGGATTGCCCACGCCCGCCGCTGCCGGTATAATAATTTCCTTTGTGCTTTCTTATTCTCTTCTTGAAGCGGATGCGCCTGATAGGAAAATAGCCGTCTTGAATTACACAATGCCATTTATATACGCTTCTTTTCCTTTCATAATGATAGGTTTGTCACTTTTGATGATTTCATCTGTCCCATATGCCGCTTTTAAAAGCGCAAATATTTTTAAAATGAGATCAGCTTCTGGATTGATAATAAGCGTGTCAATAATTTCATTGATGATAGCTTATCCGCAAAATTCGCTTTTTATATTTTTCTCAATCTACGCCCTTTCAGGATTTGTAATAGGTATATATCTTTCTATTTTCCCTCAGAAAGAACAATAGTAGTTTTGGGTTCCCTAAAAAAGTCTAGCGGAAAGTCGTTTTATCTATTCAAAAATTAA
>DYLH01000036.1 GCA_020722185.1 Candidatus Avelusimicrobium gallicola
TATTAATTTGATATTATTTTATTTTATGAAACCAAGCCTTTTGGCCGCCTCTTTATGTTTTTTTACACTCATATTTAATCTAAACGCTCAAGAAGACAAAGAGTTTATAGAGAAGGCTAAAAGCCAGAATTTATTTACGCTTTATGAATCCAAATCGGGTTCTTTTTTTTCTATTCCTTCTGAAAATGAAAAAGAGAACGCAGAATACAAAGGGGTAAATTACTCAAAAGAAAACTGGCTTAAGGCAGTAAATGCGGTTGAAGAAGGTACTTATGGAAAGAGATTTAAAAATGTAAAAGTTTCAACACAAAATTTAGATTCGCAACAACCATTGGAGCCGCCGCCACAGCTTGAATTCAAAGATTCGGGGACATCGCTTTCGATAACTGGAAGAAAGATAATAAGTTTGAATTACTCAGGCAAAAAATATATAAATGAACAAACTTCCATAGTCAGAGATAAGTCCACATCTCTTTTCGATATTTCGCAACAAATGCAAATAAGGATGCAAGGAAAAGTTGGAGAAAAAATAAATGTCAATGTGGATTATGACGATACAAAAACAGATAAACAGGATATCTCGGTAGTTTACCAAGGAGATCCTAATGAAACCGTGCAAAACATATCCTTCGGTGATATAGATCTTTCTCTCCCAGCTACTGAATTTGTGTCATACAATAAACAGCTTTTTGGCATAAGAGCTGACATAAAAACCAGCAAACTCAAATTCACTTTCGTTGGGTCTAGGACAAAGGGCGTGACAAAAACCAAAGAATTCATAGGCAATACTCAGTTTCAATCAATTGATATTCTAGACACAAACTACATAAGGAGAAAATACTACGATGTTTCTTTCGGAAATCCCGCCAGACTTCCAATAAAGTCTGGAAGTGAAAAGATTTATATAGATAGACAGACAGGTGAAACCGTGGATGGAATAGTTATATCAAGCATCACTGCCGACGATTTAGGCGTTTCCACAGTGACATACAGTGGACGTTTTAGACAGCTCACCCCAGGAATTGACTATGTGATGGACTATGTCAAAGGCATAGTGACATTCAACTATCCATTAAATCCACAAGACGTAGTGATAATAGACTTTATCAATCAAAATGGCACTTCCCTTTCACAAAATTCTGGGGCTGGTTCTTTAGATACTTCAGGCACTGGCAGATATAAAATAATAAAGACAATTAGCGACATATACATATCATCCACATCTGCATCGTCTGAGTTAGGCTGGCAAAGGGAAATTAAAACTTACTATTCAATAGGACAAACAAATATAGTCAGAGATGATGGGAATGGCAATTTCAGACTTGCTATTCAAGATCTCAACAGAAATGAAGTTGGCCCCTCTTTAAATCCTGTTCAAAAATATCCAGACACTATAGATGTAGATTTTGAGCAAGGGATATTCAATCTACAAAAACCTTTCGCATCGCCCCTAGATTCAAACGAACCCGATCCACAGATATATGCCCCAAGCCCGGTATCAAAGAGAGTAATTCATGTGGAATACAGCTACAGAGTTAAAACCTTCACTCTTGAGCCTAATATAGTCTTAAACTCAGAAATAATAAAAGTTGATGGGAAGAAACTGACTAAAAATCAAGAATATTACATAGACTACGATTCAGGTTTCATAACATTTTACTATCCTGAAAGGATAAGCCCAACAAGTGTGATAGACATAGTTTATGATATATCCACAAGTATGGGAACAAATAATCAGTCTATGGTCGGAGCTAGAGCTTCATATGACATTACCAACAATATTTCAATTGGAGGGACGGCGCTCTATCAAGGAAATGTAAAAGCTCAAAATACTCCAAATATAAGCGATCTTGCTTCAAGTATTTTTGTATATGAGACAGATTTACAACTGAAAAATCTCAATATACTTGGAATAAAAACTTCGCTATCTGGCGAGATAGCTCGTTCTCAAATGAACCCAAATCTGAATGATTATGCCATAGTGGACAATATGGAAGGGATAAAACAAGAAGATTATGCTTCTATGGATCACAACTATTGGATAATGGCGGCAAATCCTTCTGCTATACCTTCAGCTCCATCCGCTATATCATGGACAAGTTATGAAATAGACTCAAAAGAGATAAATCCAAACTCTCCAACAGACAGCAAACAGAGAGTGCTTGAAATAAAGTATGACTTATCAGTTTCAAGCGAGGTTTCAATAGTTTATCCATTTTCAAATACCGGACTTGATTTTTCTCAAAAAACAGCATTTGAACTTATTCTCGGCGGTGACTCTTCTGGAAATTTAATAAACATACACCTTGGCCAAATAAGTGAAGATTCAGATTCCAGCGGAGGAATGACACTTTATTGCTCTGGCGGAAATGTCTTATACAATTCCCCAAAAACTGAAGACCTAAACTGCGATGGGCAACTTTCCAATTCAGAAGACAAAGGTTGGAGCTATGCGCCTTCAGGTTTTGAATCCATTAAAATAGGATATGGGAATGGGCGAATAGATACTCAAGACTTAAATGGCAATGGGCGATTGGATCCTCAAGATTTCACTGGCGGAGACATAGGATATATAAATTCAACATTTTTCAAGGACAATTCAGACGGCAATGCCTTGAAGCAGTCACTAGATTTTACTGGCTGGCATACATGGATATATCCAATATCAATAGCCTCGACAGATACATATAAATGGTCAAATATAAAGCAATTGCGTTTTACAATAAAAAAGTCTACAACCGGGGCCACTTCAGGAACAATAAAAATAGCTAGAGCTGCTGCTGTAGGGAATTCATGGAATGTGTCCGCTTCGACAGGGGGAATTGATAATGTTCAAATTCTTGCAGTAAACAATATCGACAATTCAGACTACACTCCCATATACTCAGTGGGTGGAGATCCAGCAAAAGTTTACAATGATCTCTATGGCTCTGTAAGCAAACAAAAATCTGATAAAAATGTCTCCAATATATCGGAGCAGGCCTTGCAGATAAATTATTCTTCATTTTATTCCACTTCTTCTTCTTACGCCTATAAAAGATTCACTAAAGCCGTGGACATATCAAATCATAAAAAACTAAGTTTCCTCTTATACAGCAAAGAAATTAAGGATTACGATTACTTCTACATAAAATTTGGCGACCAAAATACTTACTTCAAAGCCAAAACCAAATTAGATTTTTCAGGATGGCGACTTTTAACTATAAATCAGGAAGATACAAATTCAGACAATATACCTGACTTATGGACGAATGGATCAAACTACTCTATTGAGATTTCAAGCTCAGGCGCCCCTTCTTTAAGCCAGATCTCAATGATAATAGCTGGGATTGAGACATCTACAGAAAACGCCTCAGGACAGGTATACCTAAATGAAATTTTTGTGGCAGATCCTATAAAGAAAATCGGAGAGGCTAAAAAAGTTCAGGGGGATTTTGAAATACCAGGTTTGGCTACATTTGGAGGAAAATATAGATTTACAGACAAAAACTTTCAAACTCCTGTAAGCGCCGTAACAAATCAAGACAATGAACAACAGACTGGATACCTTAATTTATCAAAACCATCTTTCTTCCCAACGAATTATACCTATTCAAAACAAATAACAAAAACGCCAAATGTATACCAAACAGGTTCAAATAATTTGGTAAATTACCTGCAGCAAGGAAAGGTTGAAAAATTAGACGCCACTGCATCTGGAATTTTGGATCTTCCGCTGTTTCCGCCTCTTAATTTGAGTTATGCAACCAACAGGACAGACTATGATATTCAGGCAAGAAAAGATACCAAAGATATTTATTCTGCTGGAACGAATTTCAACATAGGACTTGACATGTTCATAATTCCCAAAAATATGGATTTAAAATATTCCTTCACAAGATCTATGATAAATTATGATTCCAGCAAAATCATTTCACCCTATGGTTTTTACAATACTGATGAAATGACTGACTATTACTCAGCCAAACTGGCTTTTACTCCATTTTTTGGAAGCAATATAAATCCAGGTTACACACTAAGCAGAACAAGAGAGAAAAGGACAGAACTATCCAATCCTTTAGATGAGAGGAACTATCCCAAATCTTTAAGTCAAACAGCTGAAATAAGCGGTAATTTAAGACTTGCCTCATGGCTAAATCCTTCCTTCAATTATTCAGCCACAATACTAGAAAACAATAATTTATCAATCACGACAGCCACCATAGGACAATCGACTGCAGTTTTCAATATAGGAGAAATAAAAACTGTTAACAGAAATTCTCAAGGATCTGTGAACTTAACTATAAATGTGAATGATATTGCGCCCAAAAATCGTTTACTGAGATCCTTTGTGATATCTTCTTCTTATCAATTACAGGACGGAGATGTATGGAATAATGTTGAAAAAGATTTCACCTCAAATAAGTACTTATGGATAAGGAAAGACCTTAAACCCTCAAATCCTTTTGCTTACAAGAACTCACAAACCATAAGAGATACTTACAATTCAAGTCAAAGATGGCAGCCTTTTGAAGGATTCTCATTTGGCGGCAGGCTAAAAAGTCTTACTACTCTCTCAATATCAAATAACTTTAACTACTCAAAACAAAAAGCATTCACCACTGGGACAATGTCTAAAACAAAGAACACAACCTTGCCAGACCTTATATTCAACCTTTCTCAAATAGAAACCTTGACAGGAACTCAGCGATGGATTTATGGCGGAATACTTACAATTAAGCATTCGGTAAATAAGAGTGAAACTATATCTATAAATAGAGACACTACTAAAAATTATGGGTTTGATTTTAGATTCAGACTGTTAAATTTTATGGACTCATCTATGTCTCTAAATATAAGAAATGGAGAAAAGATAGACCTAAAAGCTTCAGCCACTATACAAAAAACAAAACATACAGATGCTTCTATTCAAGGAACTTTTGATATAAAAAAGTTTAGATTTACACCTAAAATAGACTATTCAAAAGATTATACAGAAGGAACTCTTAAAACCGTCAGTCAAGATGTAACCCAAATAACGCCAAGCCTGCTTGTAAAAACAGACATACAAAATCCCAAAGGCTTAAAACTTCCTTTCTTCAAAGATTCTGTTGTTTTTACAAACAGAATAATATGGACAAACACTTTAAGCTACACAATTAAGAAGTCGCCCATAACTCAGGCTGACAATAATCGACTATTATCTCTATCATCTGTTGCAGATTATGAGGTAAGCAAAAACCTCAGGATTAGTTTGAACGCTTCAATACAGAGATACTGGCATAAATATTTAAAGCAGGAAGAATATCTGGCATATCAAATAGGCAGTACCGCCACTCTTCAATTCTAAAAAGTAGATTCACAGTTGAATTAGGCGCTTAAGTTCTAAAGTTCATAAGCAAGAAAGTTCGAAAGTTTTTTTATATTTTGCTTCTTACGCTATTGCTCTTTCGCGCTGTGCCGCTTTGTATTTATTTTTCTTGCAACTGAAACTTTCAGGTTTATTCTCTAGCAAGGGTATAACAAGCAATGTGATAAGCCCCCGCTTTTTTAAGAGCTGAAGCGGCTTCATTTAGCGTAGACATTGTCGTAGCCACATCATCTATAAGTATTACTTTTCTGTTTTTGACTTCTTCAGGATGTAAGACAGAAAAAGCTCCTTTTAGATTCTTCTCCCTTTCTTTTTTGCCTAGAAATGCCTGTGGAGCTGTTTTTCTATTTTTCACAAGGGCTGTCTGATTGAGCTCAAGACCTGAATATCTGGATATTACGCTGGCAAGTATGAGGCTTTGATTATATCTTCTTTCTTTCATTCTTGAAACTGACAAAGGAACTGGGATTAATATATCGTAGTTTGCAAATTCTCTATAACTTGAAAATTTCTCAGCCATTCTTTGTCCAAGCCATAAGCCAAGTTTTTTAAATCCTCTGTATTTGAAATCATGGATAAGCTCCCTAATCTCTGGATTAAACATATAAGCAGAACGTAAAAAATCGAAAGATCTAGAACTGCGATGAATGCAACTACCGCAAAAATCACCACCTCTATCAAGAGAGCGTCCACAAAACAGACAATATGGAACATTTACAGGCTTAAGTTTTTTAAGACACTGCGGACACAGAGGATGCACATAATCTGAAGGCTGATCTCTCAGGCAAAAATGGCATTTGACCGGGAAAAGAATATGTAGCCCTATATCTATGATTTTTTTAAAAAAATTCATCAAAGCTCGCAATCAAAAATGAAAAATCCATATGGAGGAACTTTTTCAAGGGGTAATCCATCGGATAGATTCTCAGCCTTAAAACTAAAAAATCTATCGGATATTTCCTCAAAAATTACAGCCGTTTCCCCTTTTGCCTTGAGATTCACTTTCAATAGGCATGAAGAAGTTTCCTGAGAATAATTTACAACAACTATCTTCATGGTGCGTCTTTGAATCCAGGTAAATGCAATAAAATTCCTATATGTTTTGTCTTCTTTATCAAGCGGAACAGTCTCACCTAAATTCCACTCCCCGCCGTGAAAAGCGGGGTGATCTACAATAAGAAGAAGCCTCTCGTAAAATTTTTCTATCTCTACATTTTTCAATCCTTCCAGATTAAATTGTGTGAATTGAAGTGGTATTCTGACAGGTATGCCTTTAATCTGCATGTCATTGTAAAAACGAAGACCTCTTATAGTTGACATTATGACAGCTGCAGCCATGGCTTTGTTTTTGCCCATCAAGGATATAGAAGGCATTTCATCGTGGTTGTCAATAAATCTGGCAGACCTTTTCTGATAGAGACGCTCGGCTCGCAAATGTCCTCTCACTTCATCTGCCCCCATATTTTTAAGTCTGTCGTAGATGACCTTATCGTAAGTGTAATCAAAACCCATCTGTTGAAGTTTCCATTCAAGACCCCAGTATACCTCTGCTAAAAGAATAAAATCTGGACGCAGAGTTTTGGCTTCTGATATGACTTCATGCCAGAATTCTGTCTGCGGCTTTGAAAAACCCTGTTTTGAAATCAACCACCCCCAAGTGCTCTCATGCACATCATTCAATGAAAGCATTACCATATCACATCTCGCTCCATCGCAGACATCTAACAATTTCATGAAATTATTTTTCATATCCTCTCTGGCCTTAGGATTAAAATAATTGATTTGAACAGTGTCATACCATGGCGGGAAATTGGGATCCTTGCCATACGCTATGTATAATTTCTTTCCATCCTTTTCTCTGACATAAAAAAGAGATGGGTTTCTATTATAATCTTCCTCATTTCCAAGAACCATACAGTCGAGACAATCGTCGTCATATGCCTTGTCTATGGCCATATGGTTTGAGACAAAATCCAAGAAAAGTTTCATCCCCATAGAATTCAGTTTGTCTTTAAGCGCCTTTAATTCCCAGTCAAATCCCAAACTTGGGTCAAGTTTATACTCCAGTATCGAATATGGTGAAGTGGAAATTTTCTCTCTGTCATATCCCAACTTCTCTGCTTCCTGATTTAGCCCAATGTCTTTTTTAGCTATTTCCTCAGACATCTTTCCACACTGCCATACTCCTACAAGCCAAACTATATCAAACCCCAGATGTTTTATATTGAGCCATTCTTCATCTGGAATGGCAGATATTGTCATTTCAGGAGAAGAATATTTCTCCCTCAATTCCTTTAGCCAAAGTCTGGTATTGATTTCTATGAGATGAGGATTGGTTCTAATCATCTGTTCTCCTTAATAAGAATTCCCTAAAAAAACAAAAATTACATAACACCAGAGAACACGCTATATTTTACTTCGAGAAAATACTTATATCAAGTAAAAAAGTCCTTAGCATTTATGCAAATGAAAAGTATTCGCCGCTAGTTTGTAAGAAACAAAAGAAAAAAAAGCTATTAATAAAAATCCTATCATCACTGTTTTTTTAGCCCAGCCATACATAAAATGGTCTATAATTTTACTTTCGTCTACAAGTTCGTAAACGAACCAATCGGTCGATTTAACTCTTGAAATAGAAAAAAGATATTTAGCTCCCTGATATGAAAAATCATCTTTGTAAAAATCTAAATTCTTTTCCTGAAGCATTTTTGCAATTTTAAGAACTGGCTCTGAAGCCAAAAGCCCTGATGAAAAGAGATAATTGTAAGCTGAATCACATATAATCTGACCGCCTGAATCAATCAATGCCACATCGCCCGCAGTATCCTGAACTAATTTAAGAAACTCTCTGTTTAGACCTCCAAGTGAAAGATGGGCAATGGCTGTATAAACAGGCTTTTCCCCCTTTACCTTAATCACTGGCTCAGCTATAATGAGCTGAGGCGGCTCATCTTCTGAGTAAGAAACTGCTCCAATTGAAATATTGTCATAAAGCGCATTCTTAAAAACTGGATTTTTGGAGTAATCTTCGCGAAAAGTTTTTTTCTTGGTTGAAAATATTTCACGACCTAAAGAATCAGCTAAGGAAATTTCCTTGACTATGTCCGGCGAGGACATAGCTATTTTTGAGAGAATTCTCTTTTTTTCATCAAGATTTGACTTTAGAAACACATTCTCCCTCACAACTTTTAAGGCATCGTACTTTGTATTGAGAGTATTTGAAACCTTGAGCGCCAACATCGAAGATCTAAGTCCCATGTAGTAAAGAGCGTCTTTTTTGGATATTTCCCCAATAGTGTTTAGAAAATAGAAGCTTAATATCGAAAAGGGAATGGAAAACATTACAAACACAGTGAAACCAAAGGAATACTTTTTAAATGACATCCATTCTCCCCTATATTGCTAAAGAAATTATACAAAAATTTTTTCTCTTTTATTGGCTTTTGTTCTGCGTGTCACTTTTTTTCAATTTGGCTTTTATGCGCTTTTTTATTCTTTCCAATTCACCACTTACTATTGACCAATTCTTTTCACGCCTATTATGGAAATATTTTTTTCAACAGCGAGTTTAAAAGTTTTTTCTTTTTCAATTATGAGCGTTTTTTCTGCTTCCACAGCTATTGCCCGCCCACCTGCATTAAACATATTTTCTATGGTTTTTACTCCTATTACAGGCAAGTCAAAGCGCATATCTTGCGAGGCTCTGGCAGATTTAGAGAGAGCAAAGCCCTTTTTATTGGAAAGAGAAAGCAATTCTCCCGCTCTTTTAATACAGGCATCGGTTCCTTCTATTGCCTCAACAGCCAAAACAGCTTTATCTTTGACCGCCACGCTAAGCCCTATATCCATATCAGCTATCTTTCTGGCCACATCCATACCGTAGATGAGGTCATTGTAAACTTCATTTGATACTTTTTCTCCGGCAAGCAAGCCTGAGGAAGCTAGAGATCCTTTTAAAAACATTGAAGTGTCAGCTGCTGTAATGCCATCTTTTTCAAGTTCTTTTGAAAGAGCTTTAAAAATTCCCATAGGACTTTTATCTTTTAGACTAAACAATAAGGATGCTGCGCGAATATCTGGCTTTAAATCCTTAAAGATATTAACATGAGAGATATTTCCTATCAAGATGACTTTTTCAACAAAGTTTTTTTTGAAAAAATCTATTGGCGCCTGAATTTTACCAAGTTTAAAAAATTCACAAACTGAGGAAACTGACTTGAGCTCATCACTTGTAAAACCCTCAAATCCAACAGTGTAGACTTCATATCCACTTTTTCTAGCCTCTTTAGCTATTATTGCCGGGAGAGAACCGCCTCCGGCTATTAAACCTATTTTATCCATAAGCCTCAGTCCTCAACAGAAATACCAGATCTAGGTCGGGCTATACCTCTTTTGCTGTTTTTGCAAAAATCAAGAATATCCACAGCCTCTTTTGGCAAATTCTCACCGTAAAGCCTTGCAAGAGCATCCTCTAGTCTTAGATTTCTAAAAAAGAGTGTTTTAAATACATACTTTATCGCTTTTATACTGTCAGGAGAAAAACCATTTCTCTTAAGGCCAACTATATTCAAGGCAACAGGCTTTGCTCTGTCTCCCTGAGCTGTGACATATGGTATTATGTCTTGATTGGCCATACCTCCGCCAGAGATCATAGCGAACTTTCCTATTCTGGTGAATTGATGTATCCCGGCAAGTCCGCTTATTATAGCCTTGTCTCCTATTTCCACATGGCCAGCGGCGGAAGCGCAATTTACCATTATAACATTGTCGCCAACTTTACAATCATGACCTATATGCGAATTGGCCATAAGCATACAGCTAGATCCCATAGTTGTTACATCGCTGTGCGCTCCTCTATGTAAAGTTACATTTTCCCTTATAACATTGTTGTCTCCCATTATAAAACGTTTATGCTCATTCTTATAACTCCAATCTTGAGGTGGCATACCAACATAAGCAGCGCCGGTAAAGAGATTATTCTTCCCCACAGTGCAGTACTCAAATATGCAATGCGGGCCTATTTTTGTGCCTTCGCCTATCTCCACATCAGGCCCTATCACGGTGTATGGACCTATTTCCACATTGTCCGCAATCTTAGCGTCTTCGCTTATGATAGCTGTAGGATGTATTTTTTTCATTTTGTCTCCCTTAAAATTAGTTCATAAGTTTAAAGTTATAAATTTCAAATTTTCAAACTTAATCTCTCAATCTCTCTTTTCTATTCCCTATTTTTTAATCTCTATTCTCCTAGACTTTTTAAGTGAACCATAGTTCAATCTATGGCAAAAATAAGTTCTGCCTGACAGGCGATATCCTCGCCTACATAAGCCTCGCCTTTGACCTTTCCTATTTTTGATTTCATTTTTAGTATATCCACAAAAAGAAGAAGTGTTTCTCCCGGCAAAACCTGACGGCGAAATTTAGCTTTATTTATTCCGGCAAAATAAGCGAATTTTCCCTTCATTTCAGTCAGACCCATCATCATAGCCGCGGAGGTCTGAGCCATAGCCTCGAGTATCAATACGCCCGGCATTATCGGCTTTTCAGGAAAATGTCCGTGGAAATAGAGTTCATTGGCACTGACACATTTTATTCCAACTCCGCTTTTATTTTCCTCAATTATCTCGACTTTATCTATCATGAGAAATGGGTAACGGTGCGGAATAATCTTAATTATCTCCTCGCTACTTAATGTCCTGATTGCCGTATAATCTTTTTTCATTTATCCCTCCCACAAATAAAAGAAGCAAAAGCTGCATTGGCTTGATGAGAAGTGCGAATACCTGTTATTTTTATCTTTTCAAAATTAAAACCTGTCAAGCATAGGTCTCCAAGAAAGTCAAGCATTTTATGTCTTACAAATTCATCCTTATACCTTAGTCCGCCTTCATTCAATATGCCTTCCCTAGTCAACACTATCGCATTGTCCAGTGTTCCGCCCAGAGCAAGACCATTTTCTTTAAGCCGAGATATTTCAGCTTCAAAACCAAAGGTTCTGGCCGGCGCAATCTGTTCAAGGTAGAGCTGTGGCTCAACAGTAAAACTGAATTCTTGCCTGCCTATCATTGGATGAGAATTCTCAAATACACAGACAAGCTCAAATTTATCCGATGGTTCAAAAGAATAAAATGAATCTTTGAAAGTAAACTCCTTTTTCTCAATGGCGCTAAATATTTTTTTTGCGTTTTGATTTTTTATCTTAACCCCAGACTCATAAAGCTTCTTAGCTAAAGGCAGAGAAGATCCGTCCATAGCCGGTGGCTCTATCCCATAAACTTCCATATCCAAATCATCTATTGAAAAAGCATTTATCGCAGACAATAAATGTTCCACAGTATAAACTGTGTTTTTCCCATCGCTTAAGTTGGTTCCTCTAATTGTTGAGTGCAGATTTGATATGGATGCCTCAATGACAGAATCATTTACAAAAAACCTAATGCCTAGAGGTTTGTCTTGAGGATTGAATACAAAAAGACTTCTTTCTCCTTTATGAAGTCCTATACCCTCAATAGCAAAAGATTTATTTATCGTTCTTCTCATCTAAGTTAAGAATTTTTCTGGCTTTTTTGTAGAAAGAAAAAAGATCCGGCAATTTTGACAGCAGAGCTTCTATTCGCATATACTCGCCTCTTGGCCTGCCAAGATAGCCAAATAAAACACTGCCTGAAGGAACTTTTCCTATTACGCCGGTCTTTGCCATGATTATGGAATTATCGCCTATAACAACATGGTCTGAAATGCCTGCCTGACCAGCTATTATGACATTATCTCCTATTCTAGAGGAACCTGCTATGCCAGCTTGAGCTATTATCAGACAGTTTTTTCCTATTTTAACATTGTGAGCTATATGAACTAAATTGTCCAACTTACTGCCATCTCCTATTTCAGTAAAACCAATGGTAGCCCTATCTATACAGGTATTTGCTCCGATTTCCACATTATTTCCGATGCGAACTCCGCCTATTTGAGGCACTTTTTTATGTATAGATGAATCCTGTATATATCCATATCCGTCAGAACCTAGAACACAACCTGCGTGTATGATGCAATTTTCACCTATAAAACAGTCCTCTCTGACAGTGACATTAGAATAAATTTTGGAATTCTTACCTATGACAGATCTTTCTGCGACATGGACTCCAGATAAAAGAACGACATTTTCTTCCACTTTCGCCTTATCTCCAATGAAACAAAAAGGGCCGATATGAGCGCTTGGAGAAATAATGGCAGATGGAGAAATTTCAGCCTTTGGCGATATGCCGGGCTTTATATTGGAAAACTTCTCTTTCTCCATTTCAGCAAGTATTTTAGCAAAAGCCGCCTTTGGATTTTTAACCCATATAATTGGGAAAGAAAAGGAAATGTTTTTTTTATCTTTTTCTGGAGCCAGTATACAGCCCGCCTTTATCTCTTTATTTTTTTCAAGAATTTCAAGAGTTTGAACATAAGACAATGAATTTTCATCCACATCTTCTATGGGTTTTATTGATATTATCTCTTTGTCTTTGTCGCCCTGAATTTCGCCAGAACAAAGTTCTGCTATTTTATTGCATGAAAATTTCATTTAAATTCCTAAGCAATAACAATCAATAATCATCCTTAAGACTTTGTATCAATTTATCTGTCAAATCCACAGCCTTGTGCCCAAATAGAATAGACTTCTTATCCACAACTACGCTTACACCTTCCTTAATTGAAAGCTCTTTTAGCTTTATGTATATCCTGCCCAGTATCTTTTCTGTTTCTTCATCCTGATATTCATACATCTCTTTATCGAACTGTTTACGTGTGTCTTCCAAAGAAGATTGAGCCGCCAGTATAGATGCGTTTAATGAATTTATGGCATATTCTATTTCGGCTGGAGAAGTGGAAACAGAAAACTTAAAATTCTTAAGCGGAATATTTCCTACTCCCGGCATAGCCAGTGTGGGAACAAAGCCTCCGCTTACTGTGGAAATTTCAACAGATGGGGTATTGGCGACATCGTTTTTAGAATCAACAACAATCGCATTGCCGCCTACGGTAGAAATCTCAACAGAAGTATTCGAGGAGATCGAAATATCCGCATTGTAAATCTCAGTAGAAGAAGCAATAGCGGAAAAAGTGGAAACAGGCAAATCTGTATTAGTTGAGATATTCATTGATGAATTGGTTTGAGAGATATTGTTTATTTCAGATACTTTTTGCGCAGTATCGAGCATATTTTTCAAGCTTTCAGCAAACTCTTTTTCTTGCTTAAGTCTGGTAAGCTTGCCTTTCATTTCTTCTATTTCCTCAATTTTTTGATCTAATATTTTTTGTTTCTCAGATATTTTTTCCTTAAATTTATCCTTAGAAATTTTTGTAAGAGGATACAACTTAAAAACTTTTTCTATATTCACATATCCAACAGTGCCACTTTCAGCTCTGTTTTCTTCGAGAGAAAGTTCTATGGAAAAAGAATACACACTAAAAAAAACACAAAAGACGGCCAGCAGAAAAGCTGTTCTTTTCATATTAATCAATTTTATATATTAAGCAGGCACTATATCAAGGATATCTCGCATGACTTGACAGGGCTCTACATCAATTCGGCGACCAAAGCGGCTAATTCGCTCCTCTCAGTTTTTGTGAATGTCAAATGCCCGTAAATTTTTTGCCCCTTAAATCTGTCAACTATGTATGTCAAGCCATTTGAGGCTACATCCAGATATGGATTGTCTATCTGATATGGATCGCCAGTCACCACAACCTTTGTGCCTTCTCCGGCTCGACTCAGTATAGTTTTTATTTCGTGCGGGGTTAAATTCTGAGCATCATCAACTATCATATACTGTTTGGGCAGAGATCTTCCCCTTATATGCGTCACAGAGGCTATTTCAATCTTTTCCTGCTGAAGGAGATATTCAAATTTGCTCGTGGCATCATCTTGATGTTTTTTGTCCATTATAAACTCTAAATTGTCATATATAGCGCCCATCCAGGTGGCCAACTTTTCCTCTCTGGTCCCCGGCAAATAACCTATATCTTTGCCAACCGGCACTACTGAACGGCATATTATGAGGCGCCTGTAAATATTCTCATCTACGGCCTTTTGAAGACCGCAAGCAAGAGATATTAAAGTTTTTCCAGTACCTGCTGTGCCAAGCAAGGTTATAAGCTTAACATTTTCATCCAGCAAAAGCTCCATCGCAAATTTTTGCTCCTTATTGAGAGGTTTTATTCCCCATGGAGAATGTTCGCTAGAAATAAGCTGAATCTGACTTGTGTCATTAGCGCACACTCTTGCCATAGCGGTTTTTTTACTATCTTCACTTGAATGAAGTATGAGAAAAGCATTTGGGATCTTGCTGTCTGATGGGTTCTCAGCTTTTTTATTGTGGTAAAGAGAGTCTATAAAAGAGGAAGGAACGGTAATCGAAAATATTCCAGAATAGAGTTCGTCAATGTTTACTTTGCCACTTTCATAATCCTCAGCTTTGAGACCTATGGCTTCAGCTTTAAGTCTGAGATTTATATCTTTTGTGACAAGTATGGCATTTTTCTCTTTTTTGCAAATTTCATAGGCTGAATTGAGTATCCTATTATCCATTTGATTTATGGCAAAATTTCCGGGCAAGGAATTCTTTCCATCTAACTGAACCTTTACCACACCGCCATTAGACATTTTAACGCCTTTGTCCAGACGACCAAATTCACGCAATTCATCCAGCTTTCTTGAAACTATTCTGACATTTTTCCCTTTTTCATCAGCATGGCTTTTGAATGTGTCTAATTCTTCTATAACTGCTATAGGTATTACAACTGTATTATCCTCAAATTTAGTGAAGGCAAGCGGATCGTGTATAAGAACATTGGTATCAAGAACATAAGTTTTCTTCATTTTTATCTCCTTAAGCTACCATTATAACAAAAATTGTAAATCACCCAGCAAAAAAGTTATTATATAAACTTGGAGAACCCGAATGAAAAAAATTTATTTATGCTTTTTCCTTTTTTGGGCGGCTTTTTCTTATGCTCAGGATAATCCCATAATGGAGACAAACGAGTCTACTCAAACGGTCACACAATTGCCAGAGGATGAAGACAATTTTCAAAAAGGTCCGTGGGAAATATCCTCTGTTGAAGTCAAAGGCAATGTAAATCTTAAGGATAAATTGATTAAGAAAACTGTAAGAGCGAAAAAAGGCAAAATTTACTTCAAAGAAGATAAAAAAAATGACATAGAATCACTTATGAATCTAGGAAGTATAAATAGCGCCGCCGTTAAAATATTGAAATCAGACACCAAAGTTTCAAAAAAAAATCTGGAAACTCAAGATATAAAAGCATCTGCAATAGCAGTTTATGAAATATCTGAAAAGCCAATGGTAAAGGAAATAAAATTCTCTGGGAACAAGTATCTATCAAAAGGTTCTCTTAAAAGCGAATTGACAATGGTTGAAAAAGATTTTTTTGACGATCTCAAACTAAGAGAAGATTTGATAAAAATTTCAGATAAATACAAGGAAAAAGGTTATATAGACGCCTCCGTGGATTATGAAATTGACATTGACACGAACTCAAATAAGTGCATTTTAACATATAAGATCTACGAAGGGGAAAAAGCGAAAATAAAGAAAGTGGATATAAATGTCTCAGCATTCAAGGCTAAAAAAATAATTAAGCTTATGAAAAACAAGCCTAAGAAAATATATCAGCCGTCTGAAATAGAAAAAGATTTAAAAGAAGTGGAAAAATTTTACAAAGAGAATGGGTATAATGATTTCAAGATACTTGAGAGCAGTGTTTCTTTTAATGCCGACAGGAGCGAAGTATTTTTCAAAATAAAAATTGATGAAGGCAAAAAATATAAATTTGGCAGCACTACTTTTACCGGAAATTCTATCTATAATTCAAAAGACTTACAAGAGCTGATTGAATACAGAGCGGGAAAAACATACAATGAAGAGAAGGTTGTAGACACACTAAGAGGCATACAGGAAAAATATGCCGACAAAGGTTATTTGAAAGCTGCGATAGAGCCTATTAAGACAAATTCTCAGTCAGATGTTCTTGATATAAATTTTTCAATAACTGAAAACTCGCCTGTCTATGTGGATCATATAGACATTGAAGGCAATAAAGCCACAAAAACCCACGTCTTAAAGCGTGAGATTATCCAGAAAGAAGGAGAAGTTTTCAGTCTTTCCAAAATAAGAAGAAGTCAAGAAAAGATATTCAATCTTGGATTCATAGATGATGTAAATTTTGTCATAAATCCCACAGCGGACCCCGACAAAGTAGACCTTGTTTTTGACGTGACAGAAGGAAAACCTGGAATGCTGACAGCAGGCGCTGGCGTATCCTCAAGAGAAGGGCTTGTCGGAACACTGGCTGTTTCTCATATGAATATGTTTGGCCTGGCAAATAGATTGTCTTTAAACTGGAATTTCGGCAAGAGAGTGCAGGATTATTCACTTAGCTGGACTATGCCATGGGTCAATAATAAACCCACAAGCCTTGGCTTTGATCTCTACAATACTAGGAGATACAGACCATATGCAGACACATATTCCGCTTATACAGAGAAAAGAACAGGAGGCAGGATAACTGTGGCTCCAAGATTTGAAGATGACAAGTACAGGCTCAGTATGTCCTATGCGTATGAAAAGATAAGGATAAGCGGAGTGGATGAAATATACAAAGGCGTTCTAAGCGAAGGCACCAGCGTAAATTCCAGTATTTCATTAGAATTTACCCGAGACACCAGAGACTATATATGGGATCCAACTAGAGGGGCAAAAAGCTCTATAGGACTGGAATTCTCTGGCGGACCATTGGGTGGAGATATGAATTTTTATAAGCCAACCATATCACACTCATACAATAAAAAACTTTTCTCCATAGACGATTATCCCTTTGTGCTTTCTTTTGCTTCTAGAGCCGGATATGTGGCTAGATTTGGGAATACAGATAGAGTCCCAGTATATGAAAAATATTTTATTGGCGGGGCAGATACAATAAGAGGATACAACTCAAATGGACAGATAGGACCGCAGGATGGAGGAAAAGTATACGGCATAGCCAATGTAGAATTTAAATTTCCTCTCGCAAGAGAAAAGAAGAGAACTATCGTGCAATGGGCTTTTTTCTTTGACGCCGGAAACTCCTGGGACACATTCCGCGATATAAACCTAAGAATAGGATCTATGGAAAAACAGATAAAAACTGGAGCTGGATTTGGCATACGATTCACAACGCCAGCCTTTCCTATAAGACTTGACTGGGGATACGGATTTAATCACAAAACTGGCGAACAGCTTTCAGACATCTATTTCACTATAGGCAATTTATTCTGATATGACATTG
>DYLH01000037.1 GCA_020722185.1 Candidatus Avelusimicrobium gallicola
CGGGACTTAACCCAACATCTCACGACACGAGCTGACGACAGCCATGCAGCACCTCGGCTGGCTCCCTTGCGGGTCATCTCTACTTTCATAGATTTTACCACCAGTCGTTCGAGCCCAGGTAAGGTTCTTCGCGTAGCGTCGAATTGAACCACATGATCCACCGCTTGTGCGGGCCCCCGTCAATTCCTTTGAGTTTTAACCTTGCGGCCGTACTCCCCAGGCGGTAGACTTAATGCGTTAACGTCGGCACGGAAGGGGTCGATACCTCCCACGCCTGGTCTACATAGTTTACGGCTAGGACTACCAGGGTATCTAATCCTGTTTGCTCCCCTAGCTTTCGTGTCTCAGCGTCAGTAAAGGCCCAGAAACCTGCCTTCGCCTTTGGCGTTCTTCCAGATATCTACGCATTCCACCGCTACACCTGGAATTCCAGTTTCCCCTACCTCACTCTAGCGCTCCAGTATCTGTCGACTTTTCACGGTTGAGCCGTGGAATTTCACGACAGACTTAAAACACCGCCTACACACGCTTTACGCCTAGTAATTCCGAGTAACGCTTGCAACCTACGTATTACCGCGGCTGCTGGCACGTAGTTAGCCGTTGCTTATTCGCAGAGTACTGTCACAATCGTCCCCTGCAAAAGGAGTTTACAATCCGAAGACCTTCGTCCTCCACGCGGCGTCGCTGGATCAGGCTTTCGCCCATTGTCCAAAATTCCCCACTGCTGCCTCCCGTAGGAGTAGGGCCCGTGTCTCAGTGCCCTTGTGGCCGTTCATCCTTTCAGATCGGCTACCCGTCATAGCCTTGGTGGTCCTTTACACCGCCAACTAGCTGATAGGCCGCAAACCACTCCTCAAGCGACCCTTGCGGGCCTTTCATCCGAAAAAGATGCCTTTTTCGGATAATACGAGATATTAGCCCGACTTTCGCCAGGTTATCTCTCTCTTGAGGGCATGTTGTTTACGTGTTAATCACCCGTCTGCCGCTAAGAGCGCGATACTCTGCCACTCTCCGCTCGACTTGCATGTGTTAGGCACGCCGCCAGCGTTAACTCTGAGCCAGGATCAAACTCTCCAAATAAATCCGAATACGGTTTATGCGCCTTTTAGACGCCACCATAAGCCGGAATCGGAGAATTATATGGCTCTATTACTTTACTCAATATAAGGTTATAAACACACCTGAATTGTAGAGAACAATTGCCATTCTCTTTAATCAGGGTGCCCGTTCATACATAATTTTAAGAGAGCGAAAAAATCTGCCCGGTTTTTTACTACCGGTTTTTTAAAATCGCGTTTGGCTTATTGGCCTTTACGCGACAGGATTTATTTTATCAAATTTTTTTTTGATATGTCAAATGTTTTTTTAAAAAGTTTTTTGAAACTTATTTTTGCATTTTTGTTTAAGCACTTTAGAGATCATTTTTTGCTACAAAGATATTTAAGCAAATTTTTTACAACCTTGTCAACACTTTTTTTTCATTGGAGAAAAAGAGTTGTAATTTTTTTTACATCTCAATTTTCCAGTCAGTTGCAAAATATGCTTCTTGAATATTATAGCATAAATTAATTCACTTACTGATCCTTTCAAAATACAGTGACACTTTGGAGGATCAGATTTAGATCGGATGCAAGGCGCGACGCAGGCTTTACCATTTTTTATATGGGCATAATTTTAGGCGCTTTTTTTTCGCCACTTGTGTGCAGCACTCTGGGAGAAAAAATGGGCTGGCATTATGGCTTTGCTGCGGCGGGGGTTGGAATGCTTGTAGGATTGGGAATGTATATGTGGGGACAGAATATGTTTCTTGGCGATAAATGCAAACATCCTTCCACTCCAAATAAAAATTATTCCATTCCAATTACAATTATATCATTAGTATTATTATTCCTTATACTGAGCGCCCTTCAATTCAGTGGTTTTAGGATAAGGGAATCAATACCTGCCTATGTTTACTGGATATCAGCAATACTTACAGCTCTGGGCCTTATATACGCATATGCATCAAAATCTGAAAAATCATCCCTGACACATATAGAGAAACAAAGAATTGCCGTAATATTCATAATGGTCTTTTTCTCAATTTTCTTTTGGTCCGCTTTTGAACAAGCGGGAAGTTCACTTACATTATTTGCTAAAAATGAAACTAATCGCTGGATAAAAATATTTGGGTTTCAATGGGAAATGCCAGCAGGATATTTTCAATCTCTCAATCCTCTTTTGATTTTTATCCTACTTTATAGAAGTTTATTCAGGCAAAAAAGTAGAATTTCATCTCAATTTAGCTTTTTGAGAGAAAACTATAGACATCCTTACTAACTATTGGTAAACTCTTTACGCTTTCAGCTTTAAGATTCTCATCTTCCTTTGAGCAATCTGAATAACCTTAGATATTCTTGAGCGGACTTAGTCCAGGAATAATCCCCTTTCATCGCATTTCTAACCATTGCATTCCACAGTTCTTTAGATGAATGTATGGATATAGCTCTGCCCAAAATACTTTTGAGATTGTCGACAGAAGGGAAAGGGATTGAAAATCCATTTGAGCCATTTAAATTATCTTGGTCATAAAAAACCGTGTCTCTCAAACCTCCCGTGGCATTTACGATAGGCAAGGTGCCGTATCGCATAGCTATCATCTGGCTCAGGCCGCAAGGCTCAAAGCGGGAAGGCATTAAAAAAAGGTCGCAAGAAGCATATATTTTATGCGCCATTTCCTCATCAAAAGAATTTATAAAAGCGACTCTCCCCGGATTTTTTTGCGCAAGGTTTTTAAGCGCTTCTGTAATGGAT
Organism: Candidatus Avelusimicrobium gallicola; assembly: GCA_020722185.1. Taxonomy (GTDB): domain Bacteria; phylum Elusimicrobiota; class Elusimicrobia; order Elusimicrobiales; family UBA9959; genus JAAYVI01. The sequence continues at coordinate 2,794 of DYLH01000037.1, forward strand.
GCCTCCCCTACTCCAAGAAAAACAAATTGCATTTTATCTGTGAAATCCCACGAGGCGTCTACTATCAAGTCAATTCCCTTTTGCCAGTCAAGTCTGGAAACACAACCTGCTAAAATAGAATTTTTATCTTCTTTGAGTCCAAGTTCTTTCTGAAAAGATTTTTTACAATGAGGTTTTCCTCTCCAGAAGGATCTGTAGTCGTATCCTCTGTAAATAAATGTATCGGTGGCTGGATCCCATATTTCTGTATCTATTCCATTTAGTATCCCAAAAAGTTTCTCGCTGCGGCTTTTAAGAACACCTTCAAGCCCTTTTCCAAAGTCAGCACCAGACTGTATTTCAAGCGAATATGTGGGGCTGACCGTCGTTATAAAATCGGCAAAAATAATCGCAGCTTTCATGTAATTCAAACCGCCATAGAACTCTAGCTTATCGGGGGTAAAGTCCATCCAGTTAAATCCAGCCTTTATAAAAGTGTCCTGTCCAAACATCCCCTGATAAGCTATATTGTGTATAGTAAAAACTGTTTTTGTTTTAGCAAAAAAAGCGTCTATCATATAAAGAGTCTTCAAATATGCGGGAATAAGCCCGGTCTGCCAGTCATTGCAATGTATTATGTCTGGCTTAAATCCAAGAAATTTTGCTCCCTCAAGAACGGCTCTGGAAAAGAAAATAAATCTCTCATCATTGTCATCATAATCGCCACGAGGCCCCCTGTATAGTCCGGGGCGGTCAAAATATTTTTGATTTTCAACGAAATAGACGGTCACTTTTCCCCATTGAGCCTGATACAGAGAGGCTTTCTCCAAACGCCCAGACACAGGAACCACATAACTTCCGGGCACAGCCTTAAATGAAAATGCTCCTCCACCCACATTTCTATACTTTGGCAAAAAAAGAACCATTTCAGAAATGCCATCGGCCCCGGCAAAGAATCTGGAAAGAGCGCCGGTTACATCGGCCAATCCACCTGTTTTACAAAAAGGAAAAGCTTCTGAAGCTACTTCGAGAATTTTCATATATCCTCCTCACTCTTGAACAAATTTTTTTCTTTTTCTTAGTATATTTGCCGCTTCTTCAGGTTTCAAGGAATTTATATAAAAGCCACTTCCCCATTCAAAACCGGCAAGACTGGCAAGTTTAGGCAATATTTCTATATGCCAATGATAGAAATCATAATGTCCAGACGGGGAGCTGTGAATTATCATATTGTAAGCTATGTCTGGGACTGAAAAGAAAAGATTTCCAAAAACTTTTTTTACAATATCGGCAAGATGTGAAAAATCTCTTCCTGACATTTCAAATATGGACTCATGTCTTTTGGGCATTATCCATGTTTCAAAGAAGAATCTGCTTGAAAAAGGGCAAAAGGCTATATAGTCCTCATTTTCAGCTACTATTCTAAGAGAATACTTTTTTTCATTTTTAATAGTTTCGCAAAAAAGACATTTCCCGGTTTTAGTATAAAATTTTTTTGAAGAATTAATTTCATTGACAACTGTTGTAGGAATTAAAGGTAGTCCTATTATCTGAGAATGAGGGTGCCTTAAGCTTGCTCCGGCATTTTTCCCCACATTTTTAAAAACCATTACATATTTTATATTCTTTTCTTTTTTTATGGCCAGATATCTATCAGAATATATCTCAAAAATCTTTTCAATTCTTTTTTTATCAAAAGTTTCAAATCCTCCACCGTGTGAAGGGGTTTCCACCAAAACCTCATGAATTCCATATCCGCGCATATATTCATAAAAACCAGAGATGGGATAAAAGTTTTTTTCATCCTCAACAAGCGCTGGATATCTATTGGGCACTACCCTAATTTGCCACTTCCCTTTCGCAGGATATCTGAATATTTCAGGAGGAGTACTCTCCTCATTTCCGGGACAAAATGGGCACTTGACATCCCCATCAATGTAATCGTTTGGGCGACCACTTCTCTTAGAAGAGTATATCACCCAACCATTTGAAAATATATCCTTCCTTATCTCAGGCATTATTGGCATCCTCTTTAGATTCCTCTGTCTCTATTAATTCACTGTCGGATGTCTGCGCTTGATTTTCATTTATTTTTTCTTGCGATTCATTTACCTCTTGTTTAGACAAATCACTTTCATTTTTTTCTAAATCGCTATTCCCGTCTGAATGTTCTGTTATGGATTCTTCATTTTTAGGCGCATCTTCCTGGAAAAGTTCTCCATCTTTAGCCTCATCTCCACTAGACATTATAGAGTTAACTCTTTCAATACTTTCCTTTGAAATCATATTTTCAAGATGTGGCAAATCATTTAGAGAATTCAGTCCAAATTGCCTCAAAAATTCATCAGTAGTGCCAAAAATTATAGGGCGACCTACAGTATCAGCGCGTCCTAAAACAGCAATTAATTTTCTTTCAAGCAAAGTGTCTATGGGCCCCATTACATCCACACCCCTTATTCTTTCTATTTGGGCGCGAGTCACAGGCTGTTTATAGGCAATTATACTCAGCGTCTCCAGAGCGGCATTTGATAGCCTCATGGTAAGCCTTGTCTGATAAAGCTTCCTGACCCAAATGCTGTATTCACTTCTTGTGGCCATTTGCCAGCCGCCCGCAACCCTCATTATGCACAAAGCCCTGTTCTCCATATCGTATGAATGTTTTATTCTTTCAAGAATTTCTTCTATGTATTTCACATTTTTAACTTCGCATATTTTGGCAATCTTTTCCGTCTTTATTGGCTCATCAGTTATAAAAAGAAGGGTCTCAACCACTTTTATAAGTTCATTTTCTTCCATAACACCTCTTTGATTCTATTATACAACCGGTTCTTCTTTTCTAAGATAAATTCTCACTTCCTTAAAAGCCTCATCTTGACTGACTATTATTCTTCGCTGTTTTATAAGTTCTAACATAGCCAGAAAGCATGTGATAATTCCCATTTTTTTATCTTCGCTTGCAAACACATCATCCAGCAAAACCCATTCTCGACCTGAAAGCAAACCTGTTATCTTATCCATTCGGCTTTCTATAGGAAAATCTTCCCCAGCTATTTCCTTTCTGTCAGGCAATTTTTCAAAAGCTCGTCTCACCGCTTCTATTATGGCTGTGAATTCGACATCAAGAGCTTTTTCTTCAACGCTAAATACTGGAGAACCTCTATAAAAGACATCCCTAAATTTTACAAAGCGCTCTTCAAGAACCTTTGAAGCTGTCTTAAATTGTTGATACTCTTCCAACTGCTGTATCAAGGCAGCTCTGGGATCTTCTCCTTTTTCAAGATCCTCATCTTGAGGCTGTTTTGGCAAGAGCATCCTCGCTTTTATCTGCATTAAAGTTGAAGCCATAAGCAGAAATTCGCCGGCAATTTCCAGATTTAAATCTTTCATTATATCCAGATACTTCAAATATTCGCCAGTAATTTCAGATATTTGTATATCGTAAATATCCATATTGTTTTTTTTCACAAGGTACAAAAGCAAATCCAGCGGACCTTCAAAAATTTCAAGATGTATATCCATCATGCTCATATAAGTTTTGCCTCTCTGGCAACTTTTTCCATTGTCAAAGCTGCCCTGGCGCAAGCTTTTTTGGCGCCTTCTTGAAGTATTTCTTCCACTAATTCAAGTTTTCCACTATATTTTTCTCTATTTGCGGCCATTTTTTCCATTTCTGGATTTATCAATTCATAAAGATGTTTTTTACACGCGCCACAACCTATAGCGCCATCACGACACTCCCTTTCCCTGAGAGCGCTATTTGGATTGTAGAGTTTGTGAAAGGCAAAAACCACACAGCCATCTGGATTCCCCTTGTCATTTGCTCTAAGTTTCTGTGGATCAGTGAACATCTTTTTTATTTTTGCCTCTAAAGCCGAGCCATAATCTGAAAGCTCAACCGTATTGCCATAGGATTTTGACATCTTCCTCTTATCTATCCCAGGCAAAACAGCTGCCGATGTGAAAAGCGGCTGTGGTTCCGTAAATACTTTTGTTTTGTAAATGTGATTGAATCTTCTGGCAATTTCTCTTGTCATCTCCAGATGAGGCAATTGATCCTTGCCGATGGGAACATATGAAGCGCCATAGAGCAGTATATCAGCCGCCTGAAGAACCGGATATCCAAGAAAACCGTAATTGCTCAATTCGGAGTTTAGTGCCATATTTTCTTCATCACTAAAGCCATGAGAAGACGCCATAGCATCCATCGCGCCTTCGCTTTTTTTCATTTTATCTTCCTGTCCCTTATACTTCTGCCTATATATCTCCACCAAAACTTCCTTAAAAGTTGGATTTCTGAAAAGCCATGAAATAGGGGTTATCATTCCAAGCATAAGAGCAAGTTCCGCGTGATAGCGAACATCCGATTGTCTGAATATCGTGCACTTATTGGGATCTAAGCCAGCAGATAGCCAGTCCGCAACCATTAGCAGAGAATTCTCTCGCAGAGGGGCTCTTTCAGAAGCTGTAGTTAGAGCATGCCAATCTGCGACAAAAAAATAACACTCATACTCATCTTGAAGTTTGATGTAGTTTTTAAGAGCGCCCCAGTAATTGCCAAGATGGATTCTGCCCGTAGGGCGCATACCAGAAACAACTATTTTCTTTTCCATATTAAAATCCAAGTCCGATTAAGTATAAAAATTTAAGCAATATACCCATAGGATACATTATGAAGAACTTAAACAATCCGCTCAAAGCGAGGAATATTATTATGTAAAAACCATATGGTATATGTCTCTCGTAAACAGTTAGCCATTTATAAGGCAAAAGGCCCAAAGCTATTTGACTGCCGTCGAGGGGATATACAGGTATGAGATTGAAAAGTCCTAAGGCTATGTTTATATAAACCATATACATAAGCATTGACACAAGTGGAGAAAATAGAGCTATACTTGAAATGCCTGATATTAAGGCAATTTTCACAAATACAGCGCTTATAAAAGCGAGTGTAAAATTTGACAGAGGCCCCGCCGCCGCCACCCAAACCATATCATATCTGGGATTATTCATTCTGTATGGATTCACCGGCACCGGTTTTGCCCAACCTATAAAGGGCATATGCGAAAAAGCTGAAAGAACTGGGAGGAGTATGGTTCCCACTGGATCTATATGCGCAATTGGATTTAAGGTCAGCCTACCTGAAAGATATGCAGTGTCATCGCCTTTCCTGTAAGCCACATAACCATGCATAAACTCATGAATTATAATCGAAAAGAACAAAGGGGGTATTTGAAGTATCCATTCCATAGTTATAGATTATATTATTTATTGGTTTCACTTCCAAATGACAGCATTAGCGCATAAATGTGGAACTGCGCCCATCGAGAATCGAACTCGAATCTACGGCTTCGCAGGCCGGCGCTCTATCCATTGAGCTATGGGCGCTAATTTTTTTAAGTAATATCTGAACTTGCCTATTATTTCTCAGCCATAAAAGGATACTTATAATCGCAAGGAGGTACAAAATTCTCCTTTATAGCTCTTGAAGAAGTCCATCTTACAAGATTCAGGTAACTGCCCGCCTTGTCATTGGTTCCACTTCCTCTTGCGCCGCCGAATGGCTGTTGATTTACCACAGCTCCAGTAGGCTTGTCATTTATGTAGAAATTTCCAGCTGCATTTTCAAGTGCGTCCATTACCTTGGAAATAGCAAGCCTATCCTGAGCAAATACAGCGCCAGTGAGGGCATAAGGTGAGGTTTTATCGCAAAGCTCAAGTGTTTCCTCAAACTTTGAATCCTTATAAATGTATACAGTTATCACAGGGCCAAATATTTCCTCGCACATAGTTTTGAAGTCTGGTTTAAGCGCCTCTATCAAAGTAGGCTCAATGAAGTATCCTTGAGAATCGTCACATTTTCCGCCAACTAGTATATTCGCATCTTGCGAGGAATTGGCATAATCTATGTAATTTTTTATATTTTGGAAGGCAGATTTATCGATAACGGCATTGATGAAATTGGTAAAATCTTCAACAGGGCCCATTTTGAGTGATTTTATCTGGGATATGAGGTCATCTTTTATTTCCTTCCATAAGCTTTCAGGTATATAAGCCCTCGAAGCAGCTGAACACTTTTGCCCCTGATATTCAAAGGCGCCTCTGACAATAGCGGTTATCAGGGCTTTTTTATCAGCTGAAGGATGGGCGAAAATAAAATCCTTGCCGCCTGTTTCACCCACTATTCTGGGATAGCCTCTGTAATTGTCCATATTTTTAACTATGGAAGACCACATCCCCTTAAACACAGCTGTGGATCCGGTAAAATGGAGACCCATGAAATTGTGATTATTTATCACTGGATTTCCGACATCGCCGCCAGAACCAGGAACCATATTTATAACTCCATCCGGGAGTCCTGCCGCCTGCCATAATTTCATCAGATAGTAAGCAGAGTAGACAGCGCTTGAAGCCGGCTTCCAGATCACTGTATTTCCCATTATTGCCGGAGAGGTGGGCAAATTGCCAGCTATGGATGTGAAGTTAAAAGGCGTGACGGCAAAAACAAATCCTTCAAGAGGCCTATAGTCCATATAGTTCCATGTCCCTCTTGGAGAATATGGCTGATTGGCATAAATTTCATTAGCGAAATATGTATTGAATCTATAAAAATCTATGAGCTCACAGGCAGAATCTATCTCAGCCTGAAAAGGATTTTTAGATTGGCCAAGCATGGTGGCTGCATTCAAGGTCTGTCTCCATGGGCCAGCAAGAAGTTCAGCTGCTTTCAAAAACACAGCTGCTCTTTGCTCAAAAGGCATCTTTGCCCATACCTTTCTGGCCTTTTGGCTTTCCTCAACAGCCATTTCCACCTCTTTGGCTGATGCTCTGTGGTACCTACCTATAACTTTTTTATTTTCATGCGGAATTACTATGTCAGAGGTCTTGCCTGTTCTTATCTCTTTTCCACCAATTATAATTGGTATTTCCACAATTTCTTTTCTCATACTTTCTATTTTTGATTTGAGTTCTTTCCTTTCACTGCTACCCGGGGCATAGGAAAGCACTGGTTCATTTTGTGGTTCTGGCACTTTAAACACTGTATTCATTTTCCCTCCATAAAGCCGCCAAACGGCCTAAACTAAAAATTTATCCATCACTAACAAGTATAATTATAACAAGTTAAGAAAAACTATTCCACGAATGAGAGAGACATTGTCTCCTTTTACTCTGGATTTATATTCCCAAAAGTTTTTTCCACCACGGTTTTTCTTCAGGTAAAGGAGTGTATTCTTTTCTAGATTCTTCTGTATACACTGGAAGAGAAAAAGTAAATTGAGCCCCCTGTCCGGGCTCGCTTTGAACAGTTATATTCCCACCCTGCATAACAACCATAGCTTTTGTTATCGCAAGGCCAAGACCAGTTCCCCCCACTTTTTCACCAGAGGCTGCTTGCACAAATTTGTCAAATATGCGAGCTATTTCCTCCTTTTTTATTCCGCAACCGGTATCTTTGACAGAAAAGAATACAAAATTAGACAGTGCGTCCTTCCCTCTATATACTGAAATATCTATTTTACCTTGCGCTGGGGTAAATTTAAGAGAATTTGAAAGTAGATTTATCAATATCTGCTCAGTTCGCCTTTTATCTGCATTTATTTTTGGCAAATTTTCCTCAAAAATAGTGTTTATAGCCACAGACTTGGAATTTGCCCATGCCTTCATTGAATCTGAGGCGCCATTTACCGGCTCTTTTGGATCTATGTCTGATAGGTTGAAAGTCATCTTTCCAGACTGAAGCTTTGAAAAATCCAGTATATCGCTTATTATGGAATTAAGGCGTTCAGAATTTCTTATCGCCGCATTTAACATATTGCTTACAGAGGGGTTTAACTTTTCCCGTGAAATAAGGTCAAGAGCCATCTTTATTGAAGTCAGTGGGGAACGAAGTTCATGAGTCATAGTAGAGACAAAATCATCTTTCAACTTGTCTATTTCTTGAAGTTTAGCCACATCAGTCGGCAGGGATATGGTACCAACTATTTTTCCTTCTTCATTTTTTATTATCGCGGTTGAATTTTTTATAGTCCTGGCTAAATCTTCTTTTCCGCTGATAGAAGTCTGAGGTAAAATATTTTTTTCACTTTGACTTTGTAGCTCTTTGGAGATATTCAATATCTGATTTTCCAGATTAGCTATATCAAAGATTTTCTTCCCAGCTACTTCCTTGAGAGGCTTGCCAGTGATGGACTGAGCCTGAGGATTCATCATTATCACATTTCCATTCCTGTCGACCATCAACTCGCCATTGGCTATATTTGAAACAACTGTTTGAGCTCTAACATAATCATTTTCAACTTTTATTTTCTCTTTTTTAATCTGCTCAACAGCTTTATTAACTCTTTCTTCCACCTCGCGTTTAAATTTATCAAAAAGAGCGTCAACTATCTTTTTTTGCTCTGACCGATCGTCTGTCAGGCGAGATACTATTGAAAGAAGGCTATCTTCAAATTTTTTATCCCTTATCTCATCTGAAATAGGCTGAGATTTTTCACTAAGAGCGGAAGGCATATCTGAAGATTCTTTCTTATTTTGAGAATTTATTTTCTGATAAACATGGCGTTTAAGTTTAATCTTTTCTATGGAATTTTCCTTAAAAAAATCATCTAATGAGATTTTTGAAGATATCACTTTTGGAAATGCGGTCAATTCATTACTGCTTACTCCTTTCTGGAATATGGCGCTGTCAGAATTTGTTTTTTTGAAAAGATTTAAAAGAGAATTCGGGATCCTATCTAGATTCAAAAAAGATTCCCCATTAAATAGAAGCTTATTGTGATCCAAAGTAAGAACCACTTCTGAAACACTCTCCAATTCCATTATCTCAGAGAGATATTTTTCGGCATCTCCTGCCGCCTCTTTTACCTGTGGATGTCCGCTTGAATACAAATTAGTCTGAACTATCAATCTAGTGAGACTTTTTAAAAAGTTAATAGCCGACAGTCTAGTATTCTCGTTCATAATTTTTCTATCTTATTTGACTTAAATCTGGAAAAAGCATTTCTCGTGTCAAAAATCAGCTTTGACTTCTTCAAAATGTATTCATAGTCAAAGCATGAGTGATTAGTTATAAGCAATACACAATCATACGAAGACAATTTATTCAAACCAGAATCTTTATAAATTTTTCCATTTATATTTAGTTGCGGGATATAAGGGTCATGGTAATGTATATTTGCGCCTGTTTTTTCAAGAAGTGAAATTATGTCTAGGGCCGGAGATTCTCTATCATCTGAAATATCTGGTTTATAAGCTGTGCCGAGGACAAGTACTTTAGATCCTTTTAGAGCTTTTTTTCTTTCGCTCATAAGCATATAAAGCCTTGTAATAATGTGCTCTGGCATAGTGGAATTTATTGCTCCAGATAATTCTATAAATCTCGGTTCAAAATTAAGCATTTTCATTTTCCAACCAAGATAGTGTGGATCAAGCGGGATACAGTGACCGCCTATGCCAGGCCCGGGATAAAAAGGCATAAAGCCAAAAGGCTTAGTTTTGGCGGCGCCTATTATTTCCCATATATCAAGATTGAGCTTTTCGCACATCATTGCCATCTCATTTATCATCGCTATATTGACAGCTCTAAATGTGTTTTCAAGAAGTTTCACTATCTCAGCAGTTTCACAATTTGAAACCTTGATTACTTTTTCCACAGCTATAGAATAAAGAGCCTTAGCTAAATCTCCAGATTCCCTGTCAATTCCTCCGACAACCTTAGGAGTGTTTTTTATTCCATATTTTTTATTTCCCGGATCCACCCTCTCTGGAGAAAAGGCCAGATAAAAATCCTTTCCAGCCTTAAGCCCACTTTCTTCCAAGATAGGGCGAACAAGCTCATTTGTTGTGCCGGGATATGTTGTACTTTCCAATATCACCAACATTCCTTTTTTTATATTATTGGCTAAAATTTTAGCCGCAGAAACTATGTATGACACATCCGGATCTTTGCTTTTTCTAAGAGGCGTCGGCACGCAGATTATAACAGCGTCTTGATTTTTAAGTTTTGAAAAATCCCCTGTGGCTTTTATTTTACCAGCTCTCACCAAAGAAGAGAGCGCTTCATCTTTTATGTCTATCACATAGGATTTTCCGCTGTTTACATTTTTTATTTTTTTAATATCTGTCTCAAAAGCAAGGACATTTACCGAATTTAGCGCAAACTCAACACCAAGAGGCATACCGACATAGCCAAAGCCTATTATGCCTATATTCAAATTCCTGTCCAATATTTTTTTCTTAAGCTCAATGTTTTTCATATTCTAGATTATACTTTTTTTCGATAACTTGTTTCATGTTTTATTATAATATTTAAATGCCAGTTCCGACCATAAAAACTGATATAAAATACATAAAAGGAGTTGGTCCTGCCAAATCAGCTTTATTTAAAACACTGGGGATAGAGAGTGTTGAAGATCTTCTCCTATACTATCCACGTATGTGGCTTGATAGAAGACTTGAAACAGAAAAACTGCCCCCCTATGTGGAAAAAGATTATGTTTTTTGTGGCAAAGTAGTAAGGGCATTCACACATTATACATCAAGTCCGCTTATGATTTTCGAGGCTGTAATTGAAAATGGAGCCAGCAAAGCTCACGCCATTTTATTTAGGCATAGAAATCCTCGTTTTGACATAATGTCTAAAATAAAAACAGACTTTCAAGTGGGGAAAGAGCTTTTCATCATAGGCAAGCAAGAGCCAGATTTTCTTGAGAATAAGATACGTGTTGAAGAATACTATCCCGTCAATTATCCTCAAATAAAAAGGCATGTCAATTCATTAATTCCTGTCTATTCCTCAACAGAAAAACTAAGTCAAAAATTTTTCAGGGAAACAGTCTTTAATGCAATTTCATCTCACATAAATCTTTTTGAAGAAATATTGCCTAAGAAATTGCTAATAAAGAGAGCGCTACCCACAAGAAATGAAGCAATAGCCAATATACACTTTCCTAAAAATTTGAAATTTCTCATCAAAGCCAGAGAAAGACTTGTTTATGAAGAATTCCTCCTTATGCTTTGCGCATGGGAATTCAAAAAAAGGCAAATATCATCATCAGACAAGAATAGACGCTATGAGATAAAAAGACATTTACTAACTCCTTTCAAAGAAAATCTTGGATTTTCCTTCACAAATGCCCAGAAAAAGGCCATAAATGAGATATTCTCCAATATCCTCTCTCCAAAACCTATGTCAAGATTGCTTCAAGGCGATGTTGGATGCGGTAAAACAGTTGTGGCTTTAAGCGCGGCGCTTCTTGCTGCGGAAAATGGCTTTCAGACAGCTTTCATGGCCCCCACTGAAATACTGGCTAGGCAACATTTTGAGACATTTTCAAAACTATTGTCTCATCTGCCAGTAAAAGTTGCTTTGCTCACTTCATCTCTAAGTCGCAAAGAAAAAGATCTAATCCAAGCTGAAACTGCCTCGGGAGAAATAGATATACTGATAGGCACTCATGCGATAATAGAAAAGGAAATAGTTTTCAAGTCGCTTTCTCTTGCCATAATTGACGAACAACATAAATTTGGAGTAAGGCAGAGGGCTGCTCTAAGGCAGAAGGGGGAGAATACAGATATGCTAATAATGACAGCCACGCCGATACCCAGAACTTTGGCGCTATCTCTTTATGGAGACCTGGAACTTTCCTCTATAGATGAAATGCCTCCCGGGAGAAAACCAGTGAAAACATGGCTTGTTTCTCAAGAAGAGGCTTTTTCTAAACTGAAAGAAGAGATCCTCCGCGGAGGACAGGGATATGTGGTTTATCCAGTAATAGAAGAAACAAACGGGGAGATAAAATCGCTAAAAAAGGAATTTGAAAAATTCAAGATGAATTTTCCTTTAATTAAAGCGGGAATGATTTACGGCACGATGAAAACTGAAGAAAAAAATATCACAATGTCAAAATTTTTAAATTCAGAGATAAAAGTTCTTTTTGCGAGCTCAGTTATAGAGGTTGGCATAGATGTTAAAAATGCCTCTACGATGATAATACAAAATGCCGAAAGATTTGGTATGGCATCCCTGCATCAACTGCGAGGTAGGATAGGACGCTCAGAGAAAGCGTCAAACTGTTTTTTGGTTAGCGAAAATCCCTCAAAAGAAGCTCTTGAAAGGCTCAATGCTGTCTGCCGCACCAACAATGGATTTGAATTGAGCGAAAAAGACGCATACCTCAGAGGCAGTGGCGAACTAATGGGAGTAAAGCAACATGGGGAGCTTGAATTATCTATAGCAAATCCTGTCTTAGACAAAAATATATTGTTTCTAGCAATACAAGACAGAGACGAGCTATTTGCGACAGATCCAGATCTTAGGTCAAGGGAAAACACAATTCTAAGAAATAAAGTAATTGAGATGTATGGTTCAAAATGGAATTTGATTGACGCGGGATGAAAAGATAAAAAAAATATCCAGCGCTGCAAGGCTTAGCATTGTGTCTTGGGGACTATGCTTTGGGGTTTGGGGGTTAGGGGGGCAGCACATGCAACGCTGGATAAATCTTTTAGAGAGCTTTCTGATGCATTAATATTCTATAACAATAAACTCAAAAAAAGCTCAAATTTTTTTCAATAAAGTAAAATGTATTATATCTTCTCTTTATCAATTTTCTTGCGAAAACTCTGAACTATACGGCTTGCTTTTTTTATGGAATTATTTATTATCTTAAGACTTTGCTTTTCACTTTCCTTGCCGTGCCTATCTTCCTCCACAAGCGTGGCATATCCTGCCATGACTGCAAGAGTATTGTTTATATCGTGTGACAACTCGCTTGTTATGCGCTTTATCTTTTCTTTAGCTTTCATCATAGCAAGCTCATTCTCCATTTTTTTTATTCTTGTAATATCTCTTGCTATAGCTAGAATGAAACTTATATTTCCGCCAGCGTCTTTTATGGCTGTTTTCACAATATCCACACTCCGGCCATTAAACTCATAAATTTCTTCGACTGTCTTACCAGAGTAAAGCTCAGCCTCATCTCTTTTAATTTTCTCAGCAAGTTCAGCGCCAAATATTTCATAATCCGTGTGACCAACAATATCTCTCTTGCTTTTTTTCATAAAGGCGCAAGCTGCTCTGTTTGCGCTTAGATAAATCCCAGAGGGATGTTTTATACAAATCATATCAGGCGCGAATTCATATATGCTGTTTAAAATTTCTTTTTGTTTGGCTATATTGATTTCATTTTCTCTTTCAGATGTGCTATCTCTTATGGCCCCCACCATTTTATATACTGAACCATTTTTAGTAAGCATCTTAGATTTTTGATCAGCATAAAAAAAACTGCCATCTTTTTTGAGCACTCTGTATCTAAGGATATCCTTTGTTTTGCCCGTCTTTAAAGCCATTGAAAAAGCATTTATAACCATTTCAAGATCATCTTTATGGCAAAACTCTCCTATATTATGGCCTATTACTTCATCTTCCTTATAACCATAATCTCTATACCTCTTGTTCATATATTCTATACGACCTGAAGGATCAACGGTGTATATTATATCCCTGGAATTTTCAATCATTTCCCTCATTGACTCATTTTGCTCTTCAACTTTCTTGAGATTTATTAGGTTGTAAATTATCATCGCATAAAAACCAGCTATTACATAGAGAAATTGGGCGTCTTTAGAAGTATATCCGCCATCCTTATTGCCCAAACCTAAAATCCCTACGGATGAATTTTTTATCACTGACGGAACGGCAATAAAATTTTTAATATTTACATGCCCCTCTGGCAACTTTCTAGAACCCATATCCTTTTGTAGATCATTTGAAATGAACACCCTTTTGTACTCTAATGCCTTTCCATAAATAGTGTTAAAATTCTTGAAGATAAATTCTCGTTCTTTTACCTTACATTCCTCTAAAGCATTGCCAGACAAAGTAGGGACTACCAGATATCCTGTCCTCTCGTCTATATATCCTACAAAACCGTATTTACTATTGGTTTCCCTTTTGATAATCCTCAGTATTTTTTTAGAAATCTTATTAAAGTCAGGATCCCTATCAATGAGATATGAGGACATTATGCGCTTGATAACTTTTTCGTAATTATACTTTTTCATACATCGAGAATATATCCCTGACCGCTGACATTCTTGATCATATTACCTTTAGAGCCTAATTTCTTTCTTAAACTTGAAATATGCGCTTCAAGTGTATGCGGATCCCCGCTCTGGTATCCCCATATTGAATCAAGCATCTTTTCCTTTGAAATAATTTTCCCTTTAGAAATTGACAGAAGGAGAATTATATCAAATTCTTTTTTGGTAAGTTTTAATTCCTTATTCCCTACAAATGCTTTTCTATCATCTAAAGACAATTTTAAGCCTTTAATGGAAACAATATTACCTTTCTTATCTCTTTCAGGATAAGCTCTTTTGAGCAGGGCTTTTATTTTGGCAGAAAGCACATGCATTGAAAAAGGCTTCACTATATAGTCATCGCTACCATTCTGATAGCCCTCTATCATATCTATCTCAGATATTTTCTTGCCAGACATCATAATCACAGGAGTAATGGAAAATTTTGGATTATCTCTTATCATCTTGAGGAATTCAAAGCCGTTTATGCCTGGCATTTCAACATCTGTAAGTATTAAATCAGGATTGGCTTTAATCAACTGCGAATAAGCAATTTTAGCATTGTGGCATCCGAAAACATCAAAACCAGCAGATTTCAAATACCTCTCAAGCATTTCCAAAAAATCTTTATCATCGTCGGCTATTAGAATT
>DYLH01000004.1:0-7781 GCA_020722185.1 Candidatus Avelusimicrobium gallicola
ACTTGACTTAATGATACATAAAAGATATCATTTTCTTGTGATGATGTCAAGGATATGTAGAATCTCCATACATATTGGATCTCCTGATATATTTTGAAAGGCTCAGTAATATTTTTTTACCTTAAAACTATCCAATATCTTTCAGATATTTTGCAAAATGTAATTTGATGTCAATAAAAAAACACCGCTCTGTAATATCCCTGACGGGGGGGCATAGTTAGAATTTCATCTGGAAATCGAAGCGATGGACATTGCCTAAATCACCGAACGGAATATAGGCATAATTGAAACCTATATCCGAAACCCTTATTCCAAATCCGGCGGAAAGTCCGACCAATGAACCTAAATTGGAAGTGTCATAACCGAATTTATACCCTGCGCGCAAAACAAAACCTTCTCTTATCTGGTGTTCGGCGGCAATAGAGGGATAAAGTTTTTCATCATATATGTATTCACTTACTTCTGCCAAAAAGTTGGTTTTTTCTTTCCATTTATAAGCCATGCCTGCTTTGATATTGAGAGGAAGATTATCGGAATCCTGGTCATATTTCATTTTCGTTCCCAAATTAAAAACCGAAAAGGCAAGATTCGTTTTATCGCTATATTTATAAATAAAGCCGATGTCAACCGCCAGAGCGGAAGCTGAATAGATGTCTATTTTGGAGCTTATGTATTTCAGATTTATACCACCATTCAAATTGTCAACCATATTGGGAAAAACATTTTTTTTGGCATAGGAAAGAAAGAAAGCCATGTCACTGGAACTGAAATTACCGCTATCCGGGATTATTCCTGGAGTATCTGACAATCCTCTTTTTTCTATGCCGGTTATACTCAATAAACTTAAACCCATGCCTAATTTTCCATCCTTAAAATCTCTGGCATAGCTAACAAGCCCCATTTTGGAATCCTGTATATAGCTTGTAAACCCAAGCCCTATTTCGGTTTTTTCGACATTTGCCAAAGCGCCGGGGTTTGAGAATACGGCGTTAGAATCATCGGCCAAAGCGCTGTAAGCTCCGGCTAAAGCGGCTTCGCGGGCCGATTGCGAAAATTTAAGGAAATTTGCGGCCGTCGTTCCTTCACCGGCAAATAAATTTCCGCCAGAAAAAATCAACAAAGAAAATAAAACTTTTTTCATAAAACCCTCCATAAAAAATAAATCAAATATTTCCGCCGCTTTATGTCCCTTATTTTATTATCGCCATTTTATGCAACTTATTGCCAAGTTTCTCTCCGTTTAAATATGTCACCATAAAATAAACGCCACTGGCACAATCCTCGTTTTTATCATTTTTCCCATTCCATTCGGAATAATAAGTTTTTCCGCCGGCTCTTGTCCCCTCATCAAGAGTTCTGACTTTCTCGCCTGCGGTATTGTAAATCACAAACTTAATATGTCCGTCTTTTCCTGAAGGTAGATGATATTTTATAATAGTTCCATTTGTATTATAAGAAGTATTGCCGTTAAAAGCTCCGGTTCCTTCTAGATTTGTAACTGTCTTGTTTTTGATATTAAAGGGATTAGGGAAATTGTAAACTTTGTAGGAAGAACCTGTATAAGTTATGTTTGGATCGGGTTTGGCGGTAAAAACAGCAAACTGTCCTGTCTGGGAAGAACCACTTTGGGAAGGAACATATTTCCCGTTTACGAGAGCGCTCATCTTATGCTTTTTTCTTGATAGAGGAGTCTGTCCGCCGTCCGAGCCTTCATAAGCGCCTTCAATGCTGTCCACATCGACTGACACAGTGCCAAGCATCGGGTCTATGCTATAACTGCCAGGCACCTCTTTCCATACTCCGTTCACGTTTTGATACAATTTTAAAGTGTCAGGATTTGGCGCTTTCTCTTTATCGTATTTAAGCGTGATTGTAAAAGACTTATTAGCTTGGGCATTGGAAAGGTCTATATTATAAACTTCAGAAGCCATAAGATTTTGTATTGCTTCGCTTATAGTTAAATCACCTTTATTGGTCTTCGTCGTTCTTACATTAGGCAATGATTTAAAAAAACCGCCGATAAAATCGCTTGTGTCTACTGTTTCTGCCGATTTCTGTGTCAAAGCTCCTGGGTCAAGCTCTATCCCAGAATACTCCTCCCTTTCCGGGTCCATATAAACATTTCCGCCGATAAGAGCAGTGTCATAAACATACTGCTCTGTCTTGGAGTTCGAGACACTGTCATAGGTTACTTCTTTTTCCACTTTTGTGGCATCGCCTACCGAAACTTTTATTCGATAGTAACGGCTGTTTAAAGAAGTCGTAAACTTGCCGATGAAAGTATTGTTTGCCCCCGGAACAAGAGCTAAATTAACGGCAGAAGTCGAAATATATTCCCCGCCCTCGCAGTATGAACATTCAGGTATGCTGACAAGCTCTTTCGGGCTTTTAATAATGACATATACTTTTCTTGGATAATCGGGGTCTTTTCTCAATTTAACTACTATTTGCGGCGGCAAATCCATCAGCACTATATCTTCCATAAAATTGTCGCCGATTTTCACCGTTACGGTGGCGGTCGAAGTCATTTTACCGGTTTCTATGACGGAAACCTTATAATCATGACCAGGGACAAGGCCTTTAAGTTCAAAATTCCCATCACGGTCGGTAAGATCTTCTATAACCGGCAAATAACTCTGAGAATTCGTTACATTTAAAGTCTCATCATAAGCGGAAACCTTTATACCTTCTTTTGTAAGAGGATTGGGGAATTTACTCAAGAATACCCTTCCTTTTATGGCTGATGTTGAAGGCTCTAAATAAAAGTCTGGAAGTTTTACTGTATCGCCATTATTTATACTTACTTTCATACCAGTTTTCACAAAACCGTCCATCGACACTTCCAATCTATACATTCCCCGCGGCAGATTGTTCAATGAAAAATTGCCGGAAGAATCCGTAACAAGATATTTTTCTACGACTTTGCCTTTGGCATATACCATGGCTCCGGCAAGAGGCAAAGACAAAGTAGAGGAGCTTTTAACCGTGCCTGTTATACTGCCAACCAATATATTCTGCTGGTCAAAATTAAAATTATAGACACTATTCTCAGGCAATATCACACTTTTAGTCACGATAGGATAATTGGGATTAGCAAAAATAGCGGTATATTTGCCGGATGGCAGACCCCAGATATAATAAAGCATCTTATTATCGGCTATCATATCTTGAATTTTTCTTTTGTTCTTATCTAAAATTCCTTCCTTAAATTCCTGTAAGCCTTCTTTGTTCGGCATAACATGGCTAAAAGCTTTCAAATCCCCGGCTGTGTCATAAAGCATTACCGCAGGAATCAGGTTCACAACTTCATCGAAATTCGCAAACACCCTGTCATAATCGGAATCGGTAAATATTTTTTCTCCTTTACATGAGCCTTTGAATTCATTTTGGCCGAGTGTGCCTAAAATATTTATAAGTATCGGCTGGCTTTCGGTGCCAATCTCTGGATTTTTTTCATCTTTTTTAATGGAAACATTTTTAAGGCTCCCTATAAAATAGGCAAACTGGCTGTAATTTTCATACCCGCAGCGATCATCATCCGGAGTGCAATACATAGCAGTCAAAGCAAGATAAAAGTCATATTGCCCTTCGGGCATCACTAATTTAGACCACTGTAAAGTAGTGCTGCTATAACTGAAACTGTATAGAGGCGATTTGAAAAAAATGTCTGTTATATATTTTTGGTTCATCTGCTGACCTGAAGGCACAGCTAAAACCTTGTAATGCCAGACTTCGGTAGACCTGACTATTTCTTTGGACAAACCGTAAATCTGTGGCGATACGAAAACCCCTTCTTGAAGCTGGAGATCCACATTTGTCGTCTTTCCGACATTTACAATAACATTTTTGACTTCAACTGGCGGATAATTGGCAAATCTTGCAGAAATCCTATATTTCCCTCCGGGGATATTGGACATTTCAAATTTGCCGGTTCTTTCGTCAAAATTGGCGCTCCGCTCAAAGGAAATATTTTCTCCTATTATTCTTATTTCAGGCCATTCTGTCGGTTTATATACACTGCCGTCAGGATTTTTGATAAAACCGGTCAATCTGCCAGCAGGAACCAGAATTATATCCCTTCTAATAGAATCAGTGCTGGCGAAAGACACACTGTCGTCATATGAATTTAATTTAGCCCAAGAATTGGACAGAACATCCAGCCAGTATTTGCTTTGAGTTGAAACATCAATGCTGTATGAAGTTGTATTTTTGGTCAATGTTCCGTAAATCGTCTTAAAAAAAACTTTCTGGTTATTGCAATTATTTTTACATTCTTCAAAAAAACCTATTACTACAGCTGAAGATTTGGATATCACAAGAGGTTCGGAAGCTGTCACTGTGTAAGTAGTGCTGAATACTATATCGCCGTAAACAACTCCACTTGTGCTTATTCCCACGCCGACATCAAAGACATAGGGCATAACCCCTTTACAGGTTCCGGAACTGTCTATAATCCATACCTTTCCGCCCTTACATGGATTTCCTGAGGGATATGCTGGACCAATAGCTGTTTGGGAAGATATCGTTATTCTTATATCGTCTTGAGTTCCCCATTGCTTATCATTTCCACTGTTTATATCTTTCCATATTGGATATTCTACACTTATACCAATATTTCCGTCAGTCAGGCCTGACGCTGAAAAATAACCG
Organism: Candidatus Avelusimicrobium gallicola; assembly: GCA_020722185.1. Lineage (GTDB taxonomy): Bacteria > Elusimicrobiota > Elusimicrobia > Elusimicrobiales > UBA9959 > JAAYVI01. The sequence continues at coordinate 4,651 of DYLH01000004.1, forward strand.
TCACCGTCAGTATAGACTTCGGTCTCACCTATAGAAGCCGCTTTGTGAGCATAACTGTCGCCATGATCATAGTATTGGGGATTTCTGTGTATATTGATGCGAGAATACGCCACAGGAGAGCCCATATATTTCACGATACCGCTTATGGAATAGGTCGCCGTCTGCAAAGAATAATTCATATTTAAAGCAGGAATATCCAAAGGCGTCAACTCAATTTGTTTTCCCACATAACCTTTTTTGTAAATATAAGACCAAAGCGAGTTTTGAGGCTGAAAGGGAAGTCCGGAAAAAACGAATTTGCCATTCGAATCTGTATAATTTTCCTGGTGGAATGCACAGCTACTTATACCGCATCCGTAATAGACTTCCACCCTTGCGGCATTTATGGCATTGCCCTGACTATCTCCGACAAAACCGCTGTAATAAACCGACATGGTGGAAGTAGTCTGAACATAGGTCGCAGAAGGGGGAAGCGCTTGCGCCATATCTGCTGTAAAAGTGTAAGTGGAAGGCACGGCTGATTGGGGAGACAAGGTTACAGACAGCCAGCCGGGAATGCTGATATCTATAGCATAAGAACCGGCGGAAAGAGCAGGAACATTGTAAATTTCCACCGTAGCCGAAGTATCCGTAGACTTCAATATGCCATAAGCGACTCTTTCCTGCGTTTTAGTTAAATATACTTCGGCAAGGACATAAGCTCCTTTATATATATTGTTAACATTTACATACACCGTATTTTTAGGAGCCATGCTGTTAAGGGTATAAGATACAGAGGGATTATCTGTATTAAACACTTTGACAAAATTTCCATAAGGGTCTATAATCTGGTCTTTTACTGTAGGAGAATAGGAAGGAGTAGAAAAAGCTGTCAGATAAGACAAACCTTTTACCACTTTCATAGATGCCGTTCCCAAAGAATTTGTGACTGAAGTATCCATAAAACTTAAATCAGGCCTGCCTGAAGTAAAAGGAATTAAAGCGATATTCACATCTTTTAATGAATTATTACTTTGATCCTTGATATTGACAGTCAAATTAGCGGTTATATTGGGGAAAACAGGTTTTATCGCTCTGATTTTTCTTATACTTGAATAATTTCCAAACACATAACCTAAAACATAAGGAGTTCCAGACGAATTCAAAGCCAAAGAAACGCCTTTATTATATTCACCTGAATCGGAGCCGAAAAGATAAGAGGATTGGAATTTGAGATTATTATCGTATTTTAAAACTATAAGTTTATTGGCTTTATTATAAAAAGAAGTTTTAACTTCAGCTTTGCCTGTCAGATAAACATTTCCTGTATTTGTGTCTATCAAAATAGAATTCAGCTCCTCCATCTCTCCGCCATCATACATTATTGTATCCACAAGAGCAAAATTGGGGGCAAATTTGGCTATCATGAAATTATTGTTCTGTCCATTATTGGCTTGAATAGCCGCAAAAATATATCCCGTGGCGTCAATAGCTAAACTTTTTGCCGTGACACTGCCGGCGCTGAAAGGCCTAAAAGGAGAAGTGACAAAAGCATCATAATTGGAACCATTTTTTTGCATGGTGGATATAACAACTCCAAATGTGGAAGTTCCAATTACATATATTTTTCCTCCCTGATAATGGATATCCTCCCAGCTTATTTCATCAATTGCCTCACTTGATAGGGGTGAGTTAATAGTACCAAAAGGAGCAATGGAACAGTGTAGGCTTGAAGCAGGGTTGCATTCTATTACTCCTTCGTTTGACAGGGAATAAAGCGCATTGTCTGAATATTCAAGTCCTAAAAAACCACTTTCTCCAGGCAAACTTTTGACCAAAGCAGAAGAAATTCGCGTATCAAAGTTTTTATCCAGCTTGTATATGACCATATTATCAGCCTGATCTAAAAGGAAATAAACATTTCCGTTTTCATCGCTGGTTATAGTTTTGACCCCTGACCCTACACCTTCAGAAACCGTAGTGGATGCCGATACCGAATCTATGCCTGTGCTGAATTTCAGAACGAAAGGAACTCCATTTTGACTGGCAAGAGCGAAAACATAATCCCCGGCGCCGCTTTCAGTGTAAACAGTAATATCTTTCGGTTCAAGCCAGCCGCCATTTGAATATGTTGCGCCATTAATGTCGCTGGTATTGCCGATAAAACCTTCGCCTATATGAGGTCCATAATGTCTTGATGATACAGGGTATCCGACAGCAGGCAAAGATGAGGTATTATTATCATAGGCCTCGAATTGATAAGTGTAGTTTCCGGGAGCCATGCCTGTTGAAGTATATTCATAAAAAGCGCCTGATATATAATTGTCTGTACTTACCGCCCAACCATCGAAGGTCATGTCAAAAGGACTGCCCTGAATTTCAATACCATTTTTATATATATGGACTTTGACAAATGAAGGCGCATCATTATTAGGGTCAAGGTATTTTACCCTGTAAGTAAAAGCATCAGACACTACACCTACATTAGGATGAAGACCGTCGGACCAGTAATTTTCCTGAAAAACCCATTCTAGGCTCGGGGCTTTATTCTGAGTGGTGCTTATGTCAATTTCTACGGTTGATATGTCTCGGTCCCATATACCTAACTTATATATGTCCATACCGCCAGTGACATAAATTTTTTCATCAGCGCCAATAACCGCCTTTTTAGCCTCGTCATATCCGTTGCCGCCGGTAGAAAAAGAATTTTTAAAAGAAAGATTTGAAGAATTAAAAACAAAAACTCCGTAGTCGTAGTTACCTTGTTCAGATTTTGAAGCTATGACTGCCACATTCGAATTTGTATCGATAGTTATATCTGCCAGATAACCATCTTCGGAATTTGAAAATGAAGTAGAAGACAGCATCACTGTCCCACTATATTTCTTTAAATTTATATTCCAGCCGATATGCTTATTAGTTATGGAATCATATATATCTTCTTTCTCTGCCAAAAATCTATTTCCGGTATTCGGTTCAACGGCAAAAACACCTTGGAAACTTGCGGAAGATGCATCTATATCCAAATCTTGACCAGAAGGCGCAAGAGAAGAATCAAGTTTACGAACAAAATTGGACGAGCTGCCAGTATATTTCATTCCCCATATATAGATATTGGAATCCTTGTCAATAGCCAGCTTATCGCAGCGACT
>DYLH01000004.1:7881-65283 GCA_020722185.1 Candidatus Avelusimicrobium gallicola
ATATTGGAATCCTTGTCAATAGCCAGCTTATCGCAGCGACTCCAAGTTGAAGTATCGATATGCAAAGCATTAATAGTCATATCTGGACTCAATTTCATTGCGGTAAAAGTATTGGTGGAGTAACAAGCATATAAGAAAGAAGAATCAGATACTAAATCCCCAGCTTCCACAGATGTAGGAGAAACAAAAAAAGAGGCGCTGGAAATGGAAAGAGGATTTAAATCCGCATCAATCTTCATTATAGTTATGCCATACGAGCTGTATGTTATGTCATAATCATCAGCCATAACATAAACCTTAACAGGTTGGGAGGGCATTACAGTCATTTTTTTGTAATGCAAATTTAAACTAGGAGGTAAAGTTATGGACGAAGAAAGAACGCCAAGTGAACTATATTTCAGAATATAATTTTCATTATAGCTGTTGCCCAATACATAAATATAAGGGCCTCCACCGGAAACGGTATCGATCGCGATACTATAGGGAGTGTCAAAATTCTGAGTGCCGTATATAGCGCCAGTAGTAAGCGAAAAATCACCCGAATATTCAGCGTCGCAATAATTGCCTAAAATTAAAATAGCTGCCGCTAATAAAATAAGTCTCTTGATTTTACCCATATTTCCTCCATCATTTTCTCTGACTAAAATTCCCAATCAATTCCAATCAAATAATTGTTTGCCCTGTAATTATAACGATAACCAGCTTCATATTTCATGTTCGAGCTTGAAACATTGTAAGCGTAAATGAATTTTGCGAAAAAATTATTCATCACCGGATACCTGAAATAAAGGGAATTCAACCAATATTCCTGATTGATTTTCGAGCTTTTATAATTTCCGCTCGCGTCCTGAGCCAATCTTCCCGAATAATAAATTTTTCTAAAACTTAAAGCATAGCCGAAAGAAGCATTGTTTTTGAAATAGAAATTTACGGACGGCGATAAATCAGCCTGAATATAATCGTAGTAATTGTCTATATATTTTGTTCTCGAAGCGTCATAAGAATTCTGATTGGAATTCAAATAATTCACACCGGCGGAAAAGGAAAGATTTACAGGTTTGACAGGCTTTTGGATTTTAAGATCAAAACCTACAGACATATCTTTTCTTTTATCCGATTTAAAACTTCCGTCTTTTGAAACTATATACTGGTCATCATATTTTCTGTAATTGAAATTGAATCCCGATGTCATTACAAGAGGCTCTGGAAACCAGGTATAGGAAAAAGCCAATCTATGATTGGTATTGTTAAGAATATCGCTTCCGGCATTTTTGGAAAGCTCGCTGTAAGTAGTCGTATCTATCACAGTTTCAGCTTCGCTTATAAGCGAGGCATAATTAGGATATTGAACCGACGAAAAATCATAAGACTCGGTAAAAGTGCCGTAAGGTCTTTCCTGTTCAAAGTCGATGCCCACCGACATGGTATTATAATCGAAAAGCCCATCCCCCCAGTTTTCATCTTTGGTTTCCTTTACAAGGGCTTTGGAATATGAAATTCTCGGTTTTATCTTGTCGAAATCATTGATTCTCACATATTTCAAAGAAATGGTATGTTCCTGTCTTTGCCTTGTCAAAACTCCGCCGCCCGCCAATTCCTGGACATCCTGAGTGCCATTATAATAACCCATATATAGAGGATATAATTCATTATTATCGTTCAAGATAATGGATGGCGAAATAAAAGCGTCTAATTTTCCATCAAAACTTGCCGATTCGCCGTCCAAATAATATTTGCCGCCATACAAAGACAAATTTATCACAGGATTAAATTTTATTTCAGCGAATAAATCAATGGAAAAATCGAAAATCAAAAAAGCAAAAAATAATATCGCTATCAATGATTTTTTGAACATCAATCCCCCTTATTATTCAAAACTTGCTATGCCCGAATCTTTTAAAAGCCTAGCCGAAAATATCAAATCTATTTTCCTTCCCTCAAAAAGGGAGCTTGTATATACAGTTTCAAAATTCAATTTATCAAGGACATCATTTTTGCTTCCTGACAATCCTGAATTAAAATCGGAAACTGAAGCTATTTTCCCATTGTCGAAAACTGCCATATATCTATTTTCAATCCATGTGCCGCCTAAATAATCGTTCCTAGAAACATTATAAAATACATTATCGCCGAGAGGATTGGAACTATAAGAAGTCGGCGCCGATTCTCCCAGAAAGGTAAATTCTCCCTCTTCAGCTCTATTATTGTTGTTGTCATCAGAATATCCCCATAAAAACCTGCCAAGCCCCCCGTTTTCATTAGCCTGAGCGGGGCCCGCCGCATACATGGCATAATTTTTGAAAAAAAGGCTAAATCTTGAAGGGGCGGCTGGATTATCGGCAACCATATGGCCTCCTGAGGCGTCTTCAGTCACTTTATCCAGTGTATTAGATATAATGCTTGTCATCTCCTTCAAAACCCATCGAGGCTCTGTTGAACCCTCATAATTTATCATATTTTTCGTCGCAAGACTTAAATCGTCAGGCAAAGCTTCATCGAAAGTAAATAGAATCTTCCCGAAATTAAAGTCGTTTTTTCTCGTATTCAGAACCACATATTTAAACTGCTCTGCCGCAGGCCGCACTATATACTCTTCCATTCTGACTCTATTTCCGAAGGCGTCTATGGCAACCTTTCTGTTTTGGTATTCGGACATCTGCATTTCTGACTGTGCCTGCTTTAAAATGGATTCCTTGGAAATATCCGTATAAATTTCTTTTTTCGCAATTAATTTTCTGTCTCCCAGAGAAGAATCCATACTCTGGGGCGGATTTGGATTATCCTGAGGATGAGTCAGTCCTTGCCTATTAACCTCTATAAATTGTCCGCGCCTGACCAAAGATTCCATACCATTGGAATCAGAAGTCAAAACTCTGCCGTCATATACCTCCACCCGAGTATTTCCTTCGGCATCGACGCTCGTGACAAAATCCGTTCCTCTTACGGCGCAAACGGCTGTGGGGGTTTTAATGGAGAATTTTTTGGAAAATTTTTTGACCCAGTTCCTTATTTTGCCGGCAAACAGGTTTAACTTTGACTCGGTTTGATTTTCTTCTTCAAGTTTAGAATAGGAAAGAGGAGCCATTTTTATTTTCGAACCGTCATCCATTAAAATTTCGATTGATGATGCTCTAGACGTCCTTATTTCATATCCGCTTTTTAGCGTCATATTTTCGTCCGATTCACGAAGTTTTTTCCATTGAGCCGAGCTATTTTCCCTATAAAAAATCTCGCCTTTTATTTTATAAACATGAGCGGATTCAGCCGAGCAAACAAACAAAAAAATAAATAACCCCAAAAACATTTTTTTCATAAAACCCCTCCATTTACAAAAGAACAAAATTACAATAAATCTACTTTAAATTTTGAGGATTTAAAAAAGTTATAGCATCTTTTTCAGCCAAAGTCAATAAATGTAGAATCTCCATACATATTGGACTTTTTCTGATTTTGAAAATTTTCACTCAAAAGATACTCCATTGGTTTTTCCCCATTCAATCCCTTGTGAGGCTTTTTGAGTATTATCCCACAATAAATAATCCAGGTTCAAAGGTGCACGGTACATGTGTCAAGGAATGTTCTGGCGAAAGTTTAGAAGATTCTTGAAGAGGAAGTCAGAGGTAAAATGCGTGACATTTTTTATGCTGAAGAGATTGAATTTACACAAAAAACTTGACACTACCAAAAAGTCTAATTGATATATTTGTAAAGCAGAAAGAGTAAAAAGCTAAAAATTATTACAGAGTTAAGAGTTTTAGAACTTTATTTCTGTGAGTCTCTTTATTAGCTCATTCTCTGAAAAAGACTGATCTTTTACTGCAAGCCCATAGGCTTCTCCATCTGGATTATTTATCAGAGGGGAAATTTTATTAGTTTCAGCTATATATTTTGGTATGGTTTGAGTTACACAGTGTATGGATCCGCCAGAGACTATTGAATCATCTGAATTAACTCTTGCCACCAGAACCCCGGGTATTCCTTCTTTATAAGCTTGTTCGGCTTTGGCATCATCTGCCTCATGTCCGGCATATGATGGCATTATAACGGTATTGTTTACTATTAGCGAGTTAGTATAGGTATACCATGTAGAATTGCCCCAACCAGATTTTTCTGTCCAGCCTTTCACTGTTATTACTTTATATGGCAGACCGTCCGGGGCTGTTCTATTCTTAAAAAAAGATATGGCTTTTTCTCCATTGGATTTAAATGGTTCTTCATCGGCTGTTGATATGAGAACAGTGTGATCACTTAAAAGTTTCATAAACATATCTATATGGCCAGTTCCATCTTCTGGCTCACCAGGATAGCCGGCATATTCGAAAACATATATCTTTTTTGCCTTGAAGGTATCTCTCAATATGGAATCTACTTTCTCTCTGCTCATATTAGAGTTCCATATATAAGTCCTTTCCGTTGTGAAAAGATTTCCATATGAATCAATCATAAAATTTCCGCCGTCAAGTATGAGCTGAGCTTGATATACTGGCAGATTTTTGGCCTTACCTACAGCTATTGGCGCGGCATCATCATCTCTTCTATATTGATAATGTCTGTAAATAGTGTCGACCAAAGCTGCTTTTTTTTGTGAGGCTGATAAGCCAAATGGACCATAATCTCTTGCCCAGACGCTATTGACGGGAGCCGGTATCCTTTGCCAACATTCTGAAGGTATAGAGGAAATAGAGGATGGAGCTGAAAGTATCCACACCTTTGCCTTGCCTTTATTGCAAGCCGCTTCAGCTATCCTAGTCAACATATTTGTGTACCCGGCCCACGAGATTACTACAGCAGATATTGGTTCATATTCGGCGGGGATTCTAAAATCGGAGGGGAGAGCTGCCTTCGTTTTGAAAAGGTAAGGTCCTTTTCCATCGGAAATTTCTCTGTTTTTATCCAGCCAATTTGGCAAAGGCCTTTCAAGATCTAAAGCTGAAACGGAAACAATAAGAGAAAACACAATCAGAAGATTCGAGTATACTAGTTTTTTCATACAGAACTCCAATACTTGAGATTTAGAAAAGCTATAAGAATATTCTATCAATTAGGATTTTACAATCAAGGGCCAAAAGTCCTAAGTGGGGGGGGGAAAAGTGAAAAAGTCTAATAGAAATGTGTTTTATCTATGAGAAAATGAAATAAAAAACACTCTTTTATGAATAAAAAGTGCAAGGAAAGTAAACAGTGGTATTAAAAAAGCTTGCGGTTTTTATGACTTATGAACTTTCGAATTTATGGCTTTATTTAACCCTGATAAGAGCAAAATTCAAGTATCTTGTTTCTTCCATTCCAAGCAATATTGGATGATCCTTGGACTGATACCTATGTTCCATCAGAATGGTCTTTCTCTTGGATATCATGGATGAGGTTTTGAGTATATCTTCAAATATTTGTGAAGTTATGTGTTGTGAGCATGTAGAAAATGCCACATAACCAGAAGATGAAATGCCTTTAATTGCTTTTGAGAGAAGCCTTGCGTAGAGTTTTATGGCCTGGGGCGAATTCTTTTTGCTTCTTATGAAATTTGGCGGATCTAAAAGTATAAAATTTGGTTTTTGCGGAAGTTCGTCTTTTTCAAGCGCATCTAGCATTTTTTCCGCATCTTCTTTTTCAAAAATTATTTTATCTTCGATTAAAGAATTTAATTTTACATTTTCTCTAGCAAGGTTTATCGCGCTCTCGCTTGAGTCTACTCCCCAGACTATTTCCGCATCGCTTTTTGCTGCAAGTATTGAGAAGGATCCGCTGTAGCAGTATAGATCCAGAACTCTGGCTCCTTTAAAGAAAGGGATTAAAAACTTTCTATTTTCTCTTTGATCAAAATACCACCCCGTCTTTTGTCCTGATATTAAGTCGATTTTATACTTACAGGAATTTTCTTCAAGAATTATTTTGGAAGGAAGTTTCCCCATTACCTCATCTTCCTTTATTTCAAGACCTTCCATGGCTCTGTATTGATGTGAGCGTTTCAGTATTATAGCTTTCGGCGAAAAAATTTCATAAATGGCAGAAACTATTTTTTGTGAAAGCAGTTCAGCTCCCGCAGACAATAATTCAATACAAAATACCTCACCATACTTGTCTATTATTAGTCCGCCTATTAAGTCAGATTCTCCAAAAAATAGGCGGCAAAATTTATCAAGTCCGATAGATTTCCTATATTCCCACGCGGCGAGTATTCTGTCCTTTACGAAATTTTCATCCAAGGAATAAGAGTTTTTTACTAGAAGTCTTGCGCTTATAAGGCTGTGTGGGTTGAAAAAACCTATTCCGCAGGGAGCTCCAGATGGATACTCAAAGCGACACAACTCTCCTGGCTTTATGTCTTTCCTTATTTCTGACAATTCATTTGAAAAGATCCACCAATGCCCATATCTCAACCTGTTATTTATGTTTTCTTTAAGTTTTATTGTTTCCATCTCAAATTAGCTGATTTTTAACAGTCTCCAGTATGTCTTCCCGTCTTGCGGGCTTTGTTATATAGGTGTTTGCTCCATAGATCATGCAATGTTGTATATCCGAGGGACTGCCTTCCACTGTGAGCATTATAACTGGAACTTTTTTTAGAAGAGGATCTGATTTTATCTCTTTAAGCGTTTGTATCCCATCCTTATTTGGCATATGTATGTCTAGCATTATAAGAGATGGCAACTCAGCCTTCGCAATTTTCAATGCTAAGTCTCCATCTTCAGCAGTGATTACTTTGTAATTTTCAGATGTCAATATCTCTGAAAGCAGGCGAAGCATATCAGAATCATCATCGGCTATAAGTATTTTGTGTTCCATATTTTATTCAAATTGAAGTTGCCGCGGGTTGGGATCGAACCAACGACACCCGGTTTTTCAGACCGGTGCTCTACCACTGAGCTACCGCGGCAACACGGCTATTAGCCGATAATACTATTAAACAAAATTTTAAATATTCTTATCAAGAGAATTCTGCATTTTCTATTTTTATTGAATTTATTGGCTTATTTCGTTAGAATTTTTCGATTTCTCGATTATGTCCGGCCTTTTCAGTGTGCATTCTTAATTCCATTCCTTAGTGCCGATAGTTCGAATCCAGAAAATGCGCAAGACAAAGTTTAAGAATACTTTTTTATTTGAGTATCAAAATTTGTTATAGTTCAACAATAGCTTCCACTACATCTCCAACCTTTACCTGAGATTCTTTTGAAAAATTTCCATTCCTTATAGAAAATTCAAGGTAGTCGAAGGCTCCTATAACACAAAGCGGAGATTTTTCTGGAACTGATGCGTATGTAGCGCTCAGGCCTCTTATGGTCTTTCCTGCCACACTAAATAGAGAGTTTATTGTTATATACTCTCTTGTTATATTTGTTATTACATTGCCAAAATGATCTATTGCTATGACTTCCCCTGTAACTCTATTTCCTGTCCTGAAGGGGTGTGGATATGGAAATCTGCGATAATTTGTGAAAATTGGTCCTATCTTTTCTTCTTTAAATCCCGATGCTATTTCAGCTGCAGCTGGAGCCATTATGTCTCTTCCGTGAAATGTCATGCTTATTTTCTCAAGGAAAATAGAGGAGTTATTCAAAGCTCTTGCGCTAAGTATTTTTTCTTTTTCCTCTATCCAGCTTATTATGCCATTATCTGGCACCAAAAATTGATAATTTTTTGTCCTAGCCCAAATGGCGGCTCTGCCTGTCCCCACAAAAGGATCGACTACAGCCACAAATAAAGTATTTTTTGGCATATAATCCATGGTAACCATTAGATAAAATGCGCATGTCTTTATATCTTGCGGAGGAATATTGTGTGTTATGTCTATTATGGAGACTCTTTTGTTTCTGGAATATATTATTCCCTTCATCGCTGCGACAAAAGGATCATTAACACCAAAGTCGCTTAAAAGAGCGATATATCCAGTTTTCATATCACCTATTGCTGCTCTGAATGACAGTCAATGGTATTCCGCTTTTACACATAGGGCAGGAATCCGGATGATATAGTTCCAATGGGTATGATATAAGAGCTCTAAGGGGGACTGAAATAGTTGGCTGCCCGTCTGATCTGTCTATAATAGCTGCTATTCCTATCACTTTAGCTTTGAAATTTCTGGCAAGAGATATGGCTTCATTGCACTGTTTTCCTGTATTGAATACATCATCTACCACAAGCACCCTCTCGCCTTCGTTTATCTTAAAATCTCGCTTAAGCATTGTAATCCCATTTACTCTTTCTGCAAAAATTGAGCGGGCCTTTTTTATTCTGGCTATTTCCTGTCCCAGAGCAAGTGAAGCGGGGGAAGATGAAATTACAACCTGGACTTCTTGCGGAAATTTTTCAGCCATTTCTTTTGCTATTTTCTGCGCTATATGAGGATATTGCAGGACAACCGATGTCTGTATATAGGTTTGTGAGTGAAATCCATTTGGCAGCTGGAAATGTCCCGAGAGGACAGCGCCATGCTCCTCTAAAACAGAAACGATGTCGAATTTCATTTTAGCCATTTTCCCTCCGAATTTATAAATTTTTTTCTTTCTAGAGTCACTGATTCATTTATAGCTTTCTTTATTATTTCCGGATTATCATTTGGATCAAGTATTTTTATATTGTTGTCTCTAAATTTGCCTTTAAGTCGAAATGCGATGGCAGGACGGCCTTTGGAGTCCGTTAGCGCTTCAGGCAGTCCGCCAGAGGAATAGGACTTATTGTTTATAACACGCACATTAAGATTCAGTTTTTCATTCATGAAATCCACTTCGCCACTGGTGTAAGCCATAAATTCCTTGCCATTTATATAAAAACTATTTAATACTATTTTACCATTATTTAAGCTGTAATCTGCTGCTGTATCAAAGAAATATACATTTTCTACATTTGAATTAATTCTCAAAGATCCGACTCTGTTTAGTCTATGTATAGTGGTTATTGGAAGAGAAATTAGATGATATAAATTGTTCTCTTCTGAGTTTTTTTGGACATTCATAAAAACTCCATTTTCAGCTTTGACTACAAAGGATCCAGCAATCTTTTTGAAATCTGTTTGAAAATTGGAAATAATAGCCTGAGCATATAATTTTTGGGAATGGGCCAATGGGTTTTCAAATCCATCAGAATTATAAAATACCTTTATCTTCTTTCCTATAAAATTGTATTTTTCATCAGTCTTTCCTGTTTGTTTTCTTTTTTTTATTTCAGCTATGTGATTTATTAGAGATAGTATCTCTTCAATTTTTGTTTTATTTATATGGATTGAGAATTCTCCTTCTCTTAATGAAGTTTCATTATTTTTTATTGTTCCCAATAATGCCACTTTTTTATCATTGAAAAAAGAAAAAGCTTTCATCTTTTCTATATTTTTATCGGCTTCCCATTTAAAATTAAGTTTTGTAAATTTATTCTCACCAGCTTGTATCTCTCCACTAGTGATATTGAGAGCTTTGAACGAATCATTTAGAACTATTTTTCCACTTACATTGCTAAAATTAAAAATTTTTTCTTTGTCTAAAAAAGACATATTTGAAAAGGATGAGGAGATGTTCAATTTTTTATTTCCATTAATGCTTTTTGATAATCTTATCTCAAGATTTAGAATTCCATTCGGGTTTATTATAAAAGTGGATAAAGTCTTTTTTATTTTCTTGGCAGGCATTTTATTTACAAGGCATGTAATTGAGTATGAAAATTTGTTTTGGTTATAAGAAATTATGCCTGATGCGGAAGTGTTTATCTCTCGTGAGAGAAGGGATAAAGAGTAAGATTTAGAATTTTCAATTTTGTGAAATTTTGTAATTATTTTAGAGTTAGGTAATTCAAAATTGTCTTTTATATTTATAATGTCTTTCAAGTTTGTATCCGGTATATTAAGCGTCAGTGTGCCAGAAGGTTCTGATAGATTTTCTATTTTGCCTTTTGCTGAATAAATTTTTTCATCAATTGAAAGAGATGAATCTATATTTTCAAGACCGCATTCTTTAAGCGTTTTGCCATGCTTAAAATCAGCATTCAGGAAGAAGCGTGAGGCAGTATTTGTTTTTAAATAGTCTGTTTTGAAATCTGTTGAAATCGTAAAATTTGAGTATTCCGAGGACCTAGATAAATCAGTGAATAAATCTATTTTTTCAAAGATATGAAAAAGAGAGTTTTTCATATCCTCAATATCTATTTTTCCATCTTCAACTTCGATATTATTTATTTTAAAAAAACTGCCTTTTTTGTTTTTCCAGTTTGAGAGAATATCCTCAAATTCCCATGTCCCATCTATTTTTCTTATTAAAGATATTTCAGGAGAAATCATTTTGAAATTTTTTACTTCAATTTTGCCTGAAAGAAGAGAATAAGGGGAAAATATCCCAACTATTCTTGAACACTTTATGAAGAATTTCTGATTATCTTTTGAATATATTGAAAGGCCTTTAATTTGTATTCTGCCATAAGGATCAAAAGATACGCTTTCAATTGAAGTCGGTCTCAAAAAGGTTTCCTGTACTTGCCAGCTCACAATTGCTCTTAGTTCTTTCGGCGAAAAATAATGGTTTAACAGGTAATAGAAGGCAAAATATGAGAAAATAGCTAAAAAAGCGGATAAAATAAAAATAAATTTTAGAGAATGGTATAAGAGGTTTAAAATTTTTTTAAATTTCTTCATATAATCTTCCACGCCAGATTATAGAGCTTTGTTAATAAAAACCAAACATATGAGAGTATTGAAAAAAAATTGTTTATAGATGCCCAAAAAAATGCCTTTATTGCTATTTTATATGGAAAGAGCATTTTAAGTATTAAAGCAAAAAAAACTATATTGATCGCAAACACAAACATGTAGGCAAAAAAAGGTTTTTTAGTTTGTTTGAAATCGCTTTGAATAGAACTTGTCATTATGGAAATAGTTTTTAATAAATGAAATGAGAGAAAAAATCCTTCTAAAATAAGAAAATAATTTCTAAATGGAGCCATTTCAAATATGAAAGATAGGGAAAAATATATAAATGCTATAAACATTGCATAGAAAGGAAAGATATATGGGGATATTGCCACCATGAATCCAGTTCTTTCTCCAAATAGCACATATCCAGAATTTTTCTTTATAGAAATTTTTTTGATTTTATTCCCAAAAAATAATCCGAATAATGCGTGTGTTGTTTCATGAGCAAAAATATATGGAGTTGAAAATTTATCGGGGAACTTAAAATACAAGGCTATGCAGAGGATCAGTCCGCCGCTAAAAAAAATGAATTCTGAATTCCTAAGAGAAAATATGGGCAGAAAAATTGCCAGAGCCTGAAATGAGGCTATATTTAGAGGTATTAAAACTAGTGAAGCGATATTCTTTATTACTGATCGCATTAGAGTCAGGGCTTGGTCTTCAAAATTTTATGAATGAGAGCTGAAAGAACATTCACCTTTATTGGCTTTTCTATAAATTCTTTAACATTTGGTTCTTGTTTTATCAATTCTATTGTGGTTCTATCCGCATATCTGCCGGTTATTATTATTATCGGTATTGAGGAAGTTTCATATGCTTGCAATTCCCTTAGTATTTCAAATCCTCCATATCCGGGCAGCATAAGGTCAAGCAAAATTAAATCTGGATTTATAGTCTTAGCCTTTTCTATGGCAGTTTTGCCGTCTGAAGCTTTTTCAACTTTGAATCCCTCTTTTTTTACTATAAATTCCAGCAAATCTCTTATGCTATCGTCGTCATCTACTATCAAGACGAGTTTGTTCTGAGGTTTGTCTAAATGTTCATCCATATTAAAGGTTTGTTGTGACCAGTGTCTCTGTTGTCTGAACTCCGTGTATCCCTCTGATTTCTCTAACAATAAGTCCGCTCAATTTGTCCATTGTATCTGCCTCTGCCATAAGTATGGCATCCCATGCTCCAAAGGTTAGATACACATCTTTAACCCCACGTATGCTTTTTATCTGGCCTATTGCTTTTTGCTCAAGGCCCGCAACAAGTTTGCAAAGTATAAATGCCACCATTGTGCCTCCATTTACAAGCAAAAACGACCACTATATTCAATTGGTTGAAAATATACTTAGGGGGAACCCTACTTATATTCTTTTATTCCAGTCGCCGCTACAATATTTATTATAGGCAATTTCCCTTATATTTTCCAAATCTTTTTCACTTATCTCGTATGTTTTCCAGCTTACTTGATATCCATTAGATAGAGCATCTCTCATTATTTCGCCGTAAAAGGCTGATTTATCCCTTGCATCTTCTATTTGAAAAGAAGCCTGATATAGCATATAGTCTGAAAATTTTCTGAGGGCTCCGCCCAGAACCTTCTTGCCATTGGAAAGCAAATCCTTTTCAACTGGTTTTGAAAAGCAGTCCATCACTGGATTGTTTACGGCATAGGAAGATGTTTTTGAGTTGAGTATATCAAGGGGAATTCCTTTTTTTGAAAACTGATCATTTATGGCGCTGTGCAGTTTTTCATAAACTGCGCTTGGATTAAAATCTCCGGGATTGTAAAAAATAAACGAGAAAGTCAGATCTGACTTGTGAAATACTATGCCTCCGCCGGTAGGTCTGCGTGTTATCGCAATAGCTTTGTCTTCCTCGCTTAGTTTCTCAATTACTTCTTTGTACCTCTGAGAAAAGCCAAATGTTATGCCGGGCTCTTTCCAGTTGAAAAATCTAAGCAAATATTTCTCTGGCATTCTCTGACAAAAAAACTCATCAGCGGCCATTTGTTCAAAAACATTCAAAGCAGGAGTGTCTATTATGAGTCCATTGTTCATAGGTATTGCTATCGCTTAAACTTTACCACTTTATATTTGGCTG
Source organism: Candidatus Avelusimicrobium gallicola (assembly GCA_020722185.1). Classification (GTDB taxonomy): domain Bacteria; phylum Elusimicrobiota; class Elusimicrobia; order Elusimicrobiales; family UBA9959; genus JAAYVI01. The sequence continues at coordinate 20,645 of DYLH01000004.1, forward strand.
TCTGGCCGCCAAAACCTCGTCCAGTCTTTTGACTGGCATGGTATGAGGCGCCTGTTTAAGCATTTCTGGATTTTCCATTGCTTCACTGTGTATTTTTGTCATTGTTGATATAAAGGAGTCCAATGTTTCCTTGCTTTCGGTTTCAGTTGGCTCTATCATTATTGCCTCGTGAACTATCAATGGAAAATATACAGTTGGGGCATGAAATCCATAATCTAAAAGTCTCTTGGCGATATCCAGAGTTTTTATGCCCTTTTCCTGCAATTCTTTTGAAGGGGTAAGCACGCATTCATGCATGCAATACTCCTTTGAATAAGATGGGTAGAGCTTTTCTAGGGATGCCTTTATATAGTTTGCGTTTAGTATAGCATTCTCAGCTATGCTTTTAAATTCTTCTGGTCCATGGTTTAATATGTAGGCGTATGCTCTTAGGAGAACCTGCGTATTGCAGAGATAGGCTTTTATCCTTCCTATGGAGAGTGGAACATTTTCATTTAGAAAATACTTGCCTTCTTTTTTCTCTACTCTTGGTTTTGGCAGGTGCGGCGAGAGAATTCTTTTGACAAGTATTCCGCCAGCTCCCGGCCCTCCGCCGCCATGGGGTGTGGAAAAAGTTTTATGCATATTGAGATGCATTATGTCTATACCAAAATCGCCGGGTTTCACCAATCCTATCAAAGCGTTTAGATTTGCGCCATCCATGTATACAAGACTGCCATTGGCATGGGCTAGCTCGCATATCTTTTTTATGTTTTTCTCAAAAATGCCAAGAGTATTTGGCACTGTAAGCATTATGACGGCAGTTCTAGGCGTTAGATTTTTTTTAAGTACATCCAGATCAAGACGACCATCTGGAGAGGATTGTATGTTCACTGTTTTGAATCCAGCCATAGAGGCAGTGGCAGGATTTGTGCCATGGGCTGAATCCGGCACTATGATCTCATCTCTCCCTTCGCCTTTAACTGAAAAATATTTTTTTGCTATAAGTATTCCCGTGTATTCTCCATGCGCCCCTGCCACAGGCCAAAGGGTGGCATCATCCATCCCGCAAAGTTCGCAGAGCCTATTTTGAGCATCATATATGATTTCAAGCGTGCCTTGCGCATTTTCATCAAGCGAAAGAGGATGAAGTGATGTGAATCCCTCAAATGAAGATGTTTCTTCATTTATTCTCGGGTTATATTTCATTGTGCATGACCCAAGCGGATAAAAATGTGTATCTACCGAGAAATTAAATTTTGAGAGCCTTGTGAAATGCCTCACTGTGTCAAACTCTGAAAGCTCCGGCAATTTGGGCTCTGACTTTCTTGTAAAATTGTTTGGTATATTGGTTTCACATGAGGGGCAATTGAACCTAATTCCTCTTTTGCCAGATCTTGATTTCTCTATGCTCAATTCATTGTCAAATTTCATTATATCGTTCATATCGACTCCTCTATAGCTTTTTTAAGCAATGAAATATCATTTTCATCTTTTGTTTCTGTAAGGCAGACTAAAAGAGAGTTTTCAAATTCCTTGCCCATATGTCCAAGATCAAGCCCGGGATCTATATGAAAAGAGGAAGATACTTTTCTCCTTATTTCAGAGGCAGGAAGCGGCAGATCTATGACAAATTCATTGAAAAAAGGTTGATTATATTTCAGTTTTACGCCTTTTATTTTAGACAGCTCTTTTGCCGCCTTTACCGCCAGACTATTGTTTATCAGGCAGGCTTCCTTTAGTCCGTCGGGGCCTAAAAGTGAGCAGTAGATTGTGGTAGCGAGAGCGCAGAGAGCTTGATTTGAGCATATATTCGAAGCAGCCTTGTCTCTCCTTATATGTTGCTCTCTAGCTTGAAGAGTCAGCACAAATCCACGCTTTCCATCTTTATCCTTTGTTAGTCCGCATATTCTGCCTGGCATTTGTCTGATATACTCTTTCTTAGATGTGAATATTCCAAGATATGGTCCGCCATAAGACATTGGAAGACCAAGAGATTGTCCCTCCCCGACAGCGAAATCAAAACCGCATGAACCGGGCGTTTTAAGTATGCCTAAAGAAAATGGGTCTGATATACATATTGAAAGAATCTTTTTTTCAGCAGCTTTTTTGCCTATAGCCTCTATGTCCTCTATTACTCCAAAATAATTTGGATTTGACACCGCTATACATGCTGTTGAAGAATCCATCATTTTTTCAGCAGCAGTTATGTCCAGCTTTCCGTCTTTGAGAGGAATCATTTCAAAAACAAATTCTTTATTGTCTGCTAAATATGTCCTAGTTACCTCTATATACCTATTGTCTATGCCTTGGGAGTAGAGTATTTTCTTTTTTCCGCTTATTCTCAAACATGCTTTTACGGCCTCGGCAAAAGCCGTTGAGCCATCATACATTGAGGCATTGGAACAATCCATTTCATATAGAGCGCACATAGAGCTTTGATATTCGTATATGGTTTGTAGCAGCCCTTGACTTGCCTCTGCCTGATATGGCGTATAAGCAGTTAAAAATTCTCCTCTTGAAATGATAGCTTTAAGAGCAGACGGAGTGTAGTGATCATAGACTCCAGCTCCGACGAAGCTTTTTATAACCGTATTTTTGTCAGATAGATCTCTCATCTTTTTATAGATCTCTATCTCGGAAAGCGCTTTTGGAAGTGAAATTTTAGGATTGAGAAACTCTTCTGGTATTGAGGAAATGAGTTCGGAAAAATCCTTAACCCCTATTGCTGAAAGCATTTCCTCCTTTTCTTGTTTTGTATTGGATATGTACATACAGGGCTCCCTGAAAATAAACTGCGCATTGGCAAAGTTATTAAAAAGTTTTGGCGGCAACATTTTTAAATATTGCCGCAAAACATTAAAGAAACTGGTTTAGTGAACTTCTGTTTTTATAAACTCTTGATAGGCTTTGAAGTCCATTAAATCTGAAACATCTGCATTGGATACTTTCATTTTGTATATCCAACCATTATCTATCGGGGATTGATTTAATAGCGCAGGATCTTCAGAAAGTTTATTGTTGACTTCACTGACTTCTCCGCTGACTGGAGAGTATATGTCAAAAGCTGACTTGACAGATTCCACAACGCAAGCTTGTTTGCCTTTTTCAAGTTTTGCTCCAACTTTAGGCAAATCTACAAAAACTATATCTCCCATTTCATGCTGAGCATGATCTGAAACTCCGACAGTGGCCACATCGCCATCTATCTTTATCCATTCATGCGTTTTTGTGTATTTGAGCTCTTCTGGTTTCATTTTTCCTCCGTTTAGAATATTCTATATCTTTAATTCAAAATTTTCAAAAACTCAATTTTCAGTGTAGACTTTGCCAAAAGCTCCACCCTTGTAAAACGGCAAGTCATGAACAGTTGCTTTGATATTCTTGCCGCGTATTTCGACTTCCAAACTGTCACCCGGTTTAAGTTGAGGCATATCAAAATAGCCAACTCCTATTCCCTTTTTAAGAGTGGGGGAAAAGGTGGCGCTTTGCAATGTGCCGGTGAGTTTTCCTTGATAAAAAACTTTGCATCCTTCTCTGGGAATTCCGGTTTCAGTGACAAGACCTATAAGTCTTATTTTAAGGCCTTCTGCTTTCTGTTTCTCATAAATTTCTTTTCCTATAAATTTATCTTTTTTTAGTTTTACTACCCAACCATAATTTGCCTCATATGTGGTGTGTTCATCATCTATGTCATTGCCATAAAGAAGATACCCGCTTTCAAGACGAAGTGTATCTCTTGCTCCAAGTCCGCATGGAATTAGTCCTTCAGGTTTGCCTAACTCAAAAAATTTTTCCCATATTTCATTAATTACCTTATGGGGGGCAGCCACTTCAAATCCATCTTCGCCAGTATATCCTGTTCGGCTTACGAATATCTTTTCTCCATTGAAAGAAGACTCGACTATGGAGAATCTGCCAAATTTAAGTATGGCAGGCTCAAATTTCTTCATTATAGATATTGTTTTTGGGCCCTGAATGGCAACCATTGAGTAGTCTCCACTCTTGTTTTCTATCTTGACATTAAATCCCTTTGAATTTTCGAGCATCCATTCATAATCTTTCAATGTGGTTGTTGCATTTACTATCACTAAATATCTGTTTGATTTCTTATCCAGACAGAAATTTATTACATCATCTACTATGCCCCTTCTGCCATTTGGTAAATGAGAATAGCATCCTTGATTGTTTTCCAACTTCTTTACATCGTTGGCATTTATGTAATCTAAAAAAGCTGCCGCGTCAGGACCTGAAACAAAAATTTGCCCCATATGCGAAACATCAAAAATTCCAGCTCCTGTTCTTACTGCATTATGTTCTTTTGTTATTCCTTCAAACTGTATTGGCAGTTCCCAACCGTGAAAATCTACCATTCTTCCGCCATATTTTCGGCAGGTGCTGTTTAAGGCAGTTTTTCTTAGAGTATTTGTATTCATTTTTTCCTCCGCTTGAATCTATCAAATATTATACATTATACATAAAGGGAAAAAAGGAAAAAGGACAAAAGCAACAACTTATTGAAGCATTCCCGGATGTTTCGCTCAATTATGGGATGAGGATAATACTATTACATAATGAAAAATACAGCGAATTTTACATGCTTTTTAAAGATTGCCAAGTTTATATCCGCATTTGGGACATTTTATCATTGAAAGAGATGCTCAGCAGTTGACGCAGAATTTCCCTTCTTCGGCAGTTTTGCCGCAAAAAGTGCATGTTTTGGAATCAGGAAATAAATAAGCAGAAAATAGAAAACAATAATAAAAGTTTGTAATTTTTGCGCCTTATTCTTCCCCAAAAAAACCTGCAATTACCGAAATTATGCAATATTTTTCTAAAAGCTGATTTTGGAAAATTATTTTATAATTCCGCTTCTATTACTACCGGACAATGGTCAGAGCCCATTATATTTCCCAACATGTAAGAATCTTTTATCAGATTTATATGTTCTTTGTCTATAAAAAAATAGTCTAGCCTCCATCCTATATTTCTTTCACGCGCTTTTGTCTTGTAATCCCACCAGCTATAAGCGATTTCATTTGGATGTAGGTGTCTGAAAGTGTCAATCCATCTATATTTTTCTATTTTATCCAGCCAATCTCTTTCAATTCTGAGAAATCCAGTATTATTTTTATTTTCTTTTGGCCGGGCAAGATCTATTTCATTGTGAGCGGTGTTCACATCTCCACAGAAAATTACGGGCTTTTTTTGTTTCCTTAATTCCTCTATATAATCTAAAAAAGCCTCATAAAACTCAAGTTTGTATTTTATCCTCTCTGGCCCCATTCCACCATTTGGGAAGTAGCAATTTATAAAATGAAAATCCTCATACTCTGCGTGAATCATTCTTCCTTCATTGTCGAACTCTGATATCCCCATTCCAGTTTTAAAGCTTTTGGGTTTCTGTTTGGAAAAGATGGCTGTTCCGCTGTAACCTTTTTTTTCAGCTGAATTGAACTCAACAAAATAGTTTTCTATTGTGTAATCTTTCTCTTTTAGCTGATCTATTGACGCTTTTGTTTCTTGAAGCGCAAGGATATCAGATTTCTCCTTTTTCATGAAATCAAAGAAGCCTTTTTTGAGTATGGCTCTATATCCATTCACATTCCATGATATGAGTTTCATTTGTTTATTGCCTCTTTTATTATCTCGCTCATTGTCGGATGAGCAAATATCATTGAATTGACTTGTTTTAAAGTGAGTTTCATTGACACTGCAAGAGCCATTGTATGTATTATTTCAGTTGCCGATCCTCCTACAATTTGTGCCCCCCTTATGATATCGTTTTCATCGCATACTATCTGGCAAAAGCCTTCAGTGTTCATTGAGGCCACAGCTCGACCAAGAACCTGAAAGAAAGATTTTTTGATTTTTACTTTGATATTGGCTTTTTCTGCCGCTTTCTTATTCATTCCAACAGATGCCAATTCTGGCCATGTGTATATACAAGACGGCGCTAGCTTTGAATCAAAAGAGATATTGTGCCCAAATATATTTTCTGCGGCTATATCTCCCTGCCTTTCAGCGCTATGAGCAAGTAGAGAGATGCCATTTACATCGCCAATGGCATAAACCTTTGGATTGCTGGTTTGAAGTTGAGTAGATACCTCTACCCATCTTTGAGCTCTTATACCGGCGTTTTCAAGGCCAAGTTTTTCTAATGATGGCTTTCTTCCGGTTGAGACAAGTATTTCATCGGCTTCTATAACTTGAGAATTTTCAAGAATAAGGTTTTTCTTCCCGTTTTCAAATTTTATATCAGAAGTCTTTACTCCAAGATGAAATTTTACTCCTCTTTTTTCAAGCGAATTTTTAAGTATTTTTACAGCTTGTTGGTCTTCAAATGGAAGTATTTCATCGAGCAGTTCAACTATATTTATTTCACTGCCTAAAGAATTGAAAAAACAAGCCATTTCAAGGCCTATTACCCCGGCGCCGACAATGGTCAGTCTTTTTGGAAATTTCTCAAGCTCAAAAATTGAGTCTGAGTCTACCAGTTTATCTTTGAATGAGCTAAAAGGCGGAGGATATGCAGGTTCAGTGCCGCAGGCAAGAACCGCAAAGTCAAAATTCAGTATTTTTTCTCCGGATGGTGAAGAAACCTTTACAGAATTTGGAGAAATAAAAGATGCCTTTCCTCTTATTATTTCTATCTTCTTCATCGTAAAGAGCTTTTCGAGGGAAGTCCTTAAATTTGAGACTATATTCCTTTTGTGTTCCTTTATCTTTTCCCAAGAGAATCCTGGTTCCTGAAAAGTGTTTTCAAAGAAATTTGAAAGTTCTTCAAAATGACTTTTCCTATGTCCTATTTCAAGCAATGCTTTAGAAGGTATGCATCCTCTGTTTAAACATGTTCCTCCAAATTCAGATTTTTCTATAACTGAAACATCTGCTCCAAGACTCTTTAATTTAAGAGCTGCTGGATATCCACCTGGTCCGCCACCTATAACTATGACTTTCATATGTTCTCCTTATCTTACAATTTTGATAACAATCATTTTTTCAAATTCAAGTATCAGTTTTTCAAGTGATTTGCCCAATGTTTCAGATAAATTTTCCTGAAATTTTACTTTATTAAAATCTGACAAAGCATTCAATTTCATCTTTGAATCAGAGATTTCTAATACCGCTTTGATATTATCTCCCTTATCTAAAGAAGCCAAAGAGAAAAACTGGATATCAATCAAGTTGGATTTAACTGAAAAATTTATTTCGCTTTCTGATTTTTTTGATTTGGCATATATTGAAAGATTTTCAATTGAGAAATCTTTTTCTGAGAGTATATTTTTCCCAAGAGCTTTTTCCGCCATTTCAATGTTAAGGCTGAAAGAGGGAAAATTCTTTTTCAATGAAGGGACAAAAAGATTTTTAATTTCTAGCTCAGAATTGAAATTTGAAAACAATTTTTTATCCATATCTAAAAAATGTCCAGAGAATGATAAAGATTTAACTGAAACTTGGTCATATAAGATGTTTTCCATATCTGTATCTATTTTAGCGCTTTTAAGCAGCGCATAGTCATATACCAGATCTCCTTCACTTTGAAGATCTGCGGAAAAAAATTTTTTTTCTTTTATTCCAGAAAGTTTGGTTGAAAGTGAAAAAAAGAAATTGCCACCGGTTGAGGATCGGTGCAATATAGATAAATCGCATTTATCAAGGGAAATTTCCATATTATTCAGAAAAAAAGAAACAAAAAAATCTTCGAAAGAAAATTCTTTTGCATTCCAGACAAGCTGTATTGGCTTTTGAGAAGGGGGAAGAAGGTTTAACAAATCTTCAAAATTCCATTTTCCTTGAGTGTTTTCAATCCTTAATTTTCCGCCATAAAATGCTACTTTTTCAAAAACAAGCTCGCCATCTATGAATTTTTTTTCATTTATCTTTATTTCAGCTCTTTTAAATGATAAAAAATCTGTCTTTCCATCTTTTTCCTTTATCAAGGCATCTTTTATTACGAGCCCGTCAACTACGGAGTAGGACACAGAGCCTATATTTACTTTTCTTCCTGTTTTTTTAGAAAGATATTGCGATGCTTTAGCTACTATAATTTCTCCATGTTTTTGAGCTTTATAATAGATTATTGACAAAGGAATTGATGCGGTCATCAATATTACTGACAGTATGATTTTGCTCTTTTTGCTCATAAGCAGATCAGCTGAAAAAGTATACTGACACTCGTAGTGGTTTACTCAATAATACACTTTTCCAGTGAAACCTAATATAGATTGTAGTAAAAAAGCAGTTTTTTGGTAAAATATGCCAAATAATGGAGGATATATGGATGTTCTTTTTCTGTCCAGACTTCAATTTGCTGTCACTGCTGGATTTCATTTCCTTTTTGTTCCAATGACTCTTGGCGTAGTGGTTCTCATTGCCATAATGCAGACATTGTGGTATAGAACAAATGACGAGGCATGGCTTAAGCTAAGCAAATTCTTTGGCAGGCTTTTTCTTATAAATTTTGCCATAGGCGTGGTGACAGGTATTTCTCTTGAATTTCAATTTGGAATGAATTGGGCTAGATACTCTAAATATGTCGGAGATATATTCGGAGTTCCTCTGGCAATAGAGGCCACAGCCGCTTTCTTTCTGGAATCTACTTTTCTTGGACTGTGGATATTTGGTTGGAATAAAATAAGCAAAAAGATTCACCTTTTCTCTGTGTGGATGGTTGCAATAGGCTCTAATCTTTCTGCTTTGTGGATACTCTTTGCCAATGCCTTTATGCAGTATCCAGTGGGATTTAATGTGGTCAATGGAAGAGTTGAGCTTGTTGATTTTGCATCTTTTATAATGAGCCGCTATGGCTGGGTTAAATTCTTTCACACTGTTTTCGCCTCTTATTGTGTGGGAGCTTTTTTTGTGATGGCTGTTTCCGCCTGGCACATATTAAAGAAAAAAAATGGAGCTGAAACCTTTAAAAAATCGTTTAAATTGGCTTCCTGTTTTTTGCTAGCAAGTTCAGCGCTCGTTTTTGTATTTGGCGATTTTCATGCCAAGGATATATCTCTTTTTCAGCCTTCAAAATTTGCAGCCATGGAATCTGTTTGGGATAGCGGGAAGGGTATGTCATATCCTCTGATTGTTCTGCCAGATGAAAAAAATGAGAGGAATATGCTAGAAGCAATTAAGATCCCCTATATGCTGAGCATTTTAGCCACATATGATCCACATGGCGAGATAAAGGGACTTAGGGATATACCTAGAGAAGATAGACCGCCAGTAATCCTTACTTTTTTAAGTTTTAGATTGATGGTAGTTCTTGGCATCTTGTTTATCTTTATATCTATTCTAAGCGCATGGCTTTCATGGAAAGATAAAATTGAAAATCCTCTTTTTTTAAAAGTTATTATTTTTTCTCTCCCATTGCCTTATCTAGCTATGCAGCTTGGTTGGATAGTAGCTGAAGTGGGAAGACAACCATGGGCTGTCTATGGACTTTTAAGAACTGCCGATGCTGTGAGCGCCAATCTCTCATCTGGGCAGGTCTGGTTTTCTTTGATTGGATATTTCTTGATGTACTCATTCCTTGGATTTACTGGTTTTTATCTTATGCTTAAAAATGCTTCAAAAGAGCTAGGAAGTTGAGGAGGCTAAATGGAAAATCTTCAAATAGTATGGTATGTGTTGTGGGCGGTTTTGTGGATTGCATATTTTGTGACAGATGGTTTTGATCTGGGAGCTGGCATATTGATGAACTTTATTTCAAGGAAAGATAATGAAAAGAGAGCCATTATAAATTCCATAGGACCTTTCTGGGATGGGAATGAAGTGTGGCTCATTACAGCTGGTGGCGCGACTTTTGCAGCTTTCCCAAATGCCTATGCCTATATGTTTAGTTGGCTTTATGTGCCACTTTTTCTCATACTTTTTGGACTAATAATGAGAGGAGTATCTTTTGAATTGAGGGGGAAAACTGAAAGCCCAAAAATATGGGATTTTTTTATATTTTTAGGGAGCCTTTTCCCAGCGGCTCTTTTAGGAGCTGCCTTTGGAAATTTATGGGCGGGTTTACCTATAGATTCCAATGGCTATAATGGCGGACTTGTTGGACTTCTAAATTTAAGTGGTTTGCTTGTCGCTATATCTTTGCCTATCTTTTTGTGCCTTCATGGACTTTTATGGCTTTCACATAAAATAGAAGGGGAATTATTTGAAAAAGTAAGGAAATTATCCAATACTTTTTGGTATGTATCCATAATTACCTTTGTCATTTTTATTGTATTTCTTCCCATTCAAAAAAATCCTAACTTTGAGAAATATTCTGTCTCAGGTATACTGTGTATTCTGTTTTACATATTTTCGGCAATAGCCTTGATTTCGGTTAAAAAAATGCTTGATAAGGAAGAGATGTTCTACGCATTTATATCTTCTTTTTTATTCCTTGCTTTTTGGTTTGCTGCTGGTTTTGCCGGACAATATCCCAATCTATTGCCTTCCACACTTGGCTTTAATGTAAGTGCTTTTAATGCATCTTCCAGTCATTATACACTGAGGATTATGACGCTTGTGGCTCTTATTTTTGTGCCTATAGTCATAGGCTATCAAATCTGGGTGTATAAACTGCTCAATCACAAAGTAAATCCCGATAAAATTGAGACGCTACATTACTGATTTGGCGCCATATAGTTTATTTTTTCTCTATGTCTGGCGCTTTTGATAGATAAGAGCCGTCTTTATTTTTACGTACAGTCCAGATATTGCCGGAATTCCACGCGAAAGCTTGAAGAATTCCTTCGCCAGACATTTTGATAGATACTATTATCCTTTGTGGATCTGAAACTGAAGCTTTTTCATAATAGTCGTTGTAGGCATAATATATGTTTTTGGTAGAACAAGAAATTGCAATAGGTCTTGAATTTAGCTGGAAAGATTGCAATTCATTTAATTCTGCATTGTTTATTCTTTTTTTTAGAATATTCTCCTTTTCATCAAGAGTCCAAACATAAATGCCATCAAAGCAGAATTGTGAAAATCCTGAAAATGGTCCGCTTTTTTCAAGTATTGTAAATTGTTCGTCTTTGGCCCTTCTCACTAAATATCCATCATCAGAGAGAAAAACAAATTGAGTTATAAAATCACTGGCATAGCGATAAATGTCATAAGGGATTTTCTTCACTTTTGCGCTGGAGAGGTCTTTTTGCGAGTATTTGAAAATGGTTTGAAGCAGCCAGTTGTATAGATACACATTTTCAGAATCAAAAAGAATTCCTGAGATATTGTCATCTGCTATTTTGACTGAATCTGGATAAATCGCTTTAAGTGTGTTTTCTCTTTCCTTTTTTATGCCATAAAAATATGAAAAAAATACTGTCAGAATAAATAGCACAGATGTAGCAGTGATAATAGGCCATATCTTCTTTTTTCTTGGCTTGAACTCTATTTTTTTAAGTATTGCCGTTCTGGTCAGAGAAAATACACTGGCGGCCTCTTCCGGCACCCATGGATATTGTATGCAAGAAAAAGCGCCGAGCCTTAGATATTTTCTCTCAGATTCGCTATCTCTTTTTTTCAGCATAATACACACAGGCAAAGATGGGGTATGTCTTTTTAACTCCCTTAGGCATATTTCAGCTGAAGGATCGCTGTTTTCGGTTACAAATACTGCCACAGGCTGTGTCCGTTCTATCAATTCAAAAGCGTCATTTAAATCTCTGGCAAATACAGGGTCTGCTCCAGCCAGCCTGAAAAAAGTTCTTAAAGTTGCTATTTCATTTTCATTAGAAATGGCTATTATTTCTCTCATTTTATTTCTCTACTGGTGGCGGTATTCTCAAAACTGCTCCGTCTTCAGGCAGGCCTTTAAATATTTTATCTTGATTTGCGTCATATATGATTTGCCAGAGGTTTTGATTGCCGTAGTATTTAGCAGCTATTGATCTCAAGGTGTCTCCGGGCTGAGTTTTGTGATATTTGGGCCATACCTCCGGTTTTTTTATAATTTTATGTCTTTGTGGCGGATTTTTCTTTTTAAATTGGGCATCAATAGCTTCTATCTCTAAATTTTTGACTTTTTCTTGCAGTTCGATTAGTCTGCTCTGCATTATAGCCAGATCTGATTCGAGTATGCCTTTGCCTGTTTGATATTTTGTCACTTCAACTTCAAGAGAATTTTTTTGTTTATTTAAATCTTCTATTTTTGAGTTTATTTCTTTAAGTCTTTGAGAGGCTTCTATAACCATTTTCTCATTAAATGTGGGGGCCTCGAACTTGTATGTCAGGCTCATTTCGTAAACTCCGCCTGGAGATTTAAATCCATCCAATGGCAGTGAGTAGGTGAAATTACACACAAGAGGATCTGTGTTGTATCCAAATCCAAGAGTTATATAATCCCTGCCATTTATGTTTATTCCTTTTCCGATTCTGGCTCTGAAAAGATCATTAAAAAAACTTCTCTCTATTCCGGGGAAAAATTCCGCATAGCCGCCTCTTATTCTTAAATCTATGGCGAATATTGTGTCTTCGTGTTTATAAGAATTAGCTATGGTTAGTGTTGCAAAAGATCTCCCAAGACCTAAATCAAGATCTGAAAGCGCAAGTCCTGTTCTGAGACCTTTATAAGATCTAAAGATTACACCAGCGTCAAATCCCAATCCAAGGTGGCTTTTCTCAGGGTATCTAAGACTCACTATTCTAAAATTTGTTCCCCATAGCATTGGAAGCTGTAAATACTTCATTGTAAGCATATCTGAATATCCAAATAAAAAAGAGTCTCTATTGCCAAGTTGTGAATGTCTTAAAGCGTCATAACCAAAGCCAAAGACGCCCCTTTCCCTGAATGGCAGAGGTCTGGAATATGCGACTGAAAAATCGCCCATATCTCCAAATTGAGTTCGTCTTCTGGCCAGTCCTGAGGAAAGTTGAGTAGTTCTCATCTGTACAAGTCCAGCTGGATTATAGAAAATGGCGTATGGATCATCAGCTATTGAGGCAAAAGCGCTCCCCATAGAATTTGCTCTCGCCCCAGGATAAAGATTTGTGAAGTCTCCAGAAAAGGAATAAGAGTAAAGAAATAAAAGCTGAATAAAAAAAATCTTCACAAAGACTTTAATGCTCATAATTTGATATTATAATACTTTGGAAGTTAAGATTGTATTACGAAAATTTTAAAATACAGGAGGTACTATGCTAAAGACAATTTTGTCTATCTTTATTTTTTCTCTGCCGGCAATGTGTCAAAATGAGATTTCAACTGCCACCGTCGCCAAAGCTTTGGAATCAGATAAACTATTCATAGTTTATCCTTATGAAGGTATGTCTTTGTCTTCTTCAATTCAAAAAACTTTTGTTTTTGGCTCTATAAATCCTTCCACAGCTTCTCTTTATATAAACGGTGAAAAAGTTTTGCCCCATTCAAATGGAGGTTTTATAGCTTATGTTCCAGTAATGGGAGATTCTTTTAATGCTTCGCTCTTTGATGGCTATTCAACCCACACATACATAAGAAAAGTGAACTTACCATCTGAGAAAAAAGAGACAGAAAAAAATGATATCTACATAAATCTTATCTCTCCAAATAAAAATATGGAGATAATGCCTGATGAATCAATTATCTTTTATGCCAAGGCTACTCCAGCTCAAGATCTCAAATGCTATATAAGCAATGGAGACAAGATATCATTTAAGGAAAATCCTGCCAAATCTGGCTCGTATTATTCTGTTTATAGAGTTAAAAGATCGGATGAGGGAAAAACACTCTCTTTTAAACTTAAATTTAAGAAAGGTATTTTCTCTAGCAATTTCCATTTAAATCCTGTGGTGTCTGTAAAAGTTTTAGAAAGCTCATATCTTGTAAAAACATCAACTGATTATGTTGTGTTGAAAAATGAAATTTCTGGCGGATATACAATGTTTTTGCCAAAAGATGTAACACTTGAAGTTACCGGGAAGGTGGGAAGCTCTTACAGAGTAAAAGCGGGAAATTTGGTTTTGTGGTTAGACGAATCTAAAGCTTCTTTTTACTCTTCAATGCCAAGAAAAAATACAGAAACTGGAAATTTAGTTTTTTCCTCATCTGGAAATATTGTTTCTGCTAAATTCGCTATTTATGATAAGGTGCCATATATGGCTTTTGCGCAGGGGGGAAAATTCAATCTAGATCTTTTTAATACAAGCTTGCATACAAATTGGGTGATCTATGATTCCTCGGATACACGCACTAAAAATGTGACATTCAGTCAAGAAGGCGAAGGCCATTCTTCTTTTACTTTTAATTTTAGGGAAGATATTTGGGGTTATTCTATGGAATACTCCACCAATTCACTTATAATAAATTTTAAATTCAAGCCTGCTTATGAAGGAAAATATCCAAATCCTTTGAAAGGTATAAAGATAGTCCTTGATCCTGGACATTCTCCAAAAAGAATTCCTCCATTTGATGGCGCTGTAGGTCCAAGTGGATATTTTGAGTTTGAGGCAAATAAGGCCATAGCTGATAAACTTGCCTTGAAACTTCAAAAATTGGGCGCTTCTGTGTATATGACAAGAATTGGAGATGAAAATGTTCCTTTAACTGATAGACCGCTCATAGCCAAAAAATTTGATGCAGATATATTCATAAGCATTCACAATAATGCTATCCCGGATGGAGAGGATCCTTTTTCAAAACCAAGGGGTTTTCAAGTGTATTATCACCATCCAAATTCTATGCCTCTTGCCAAATCTATTCATAAGGCTTTTCTTAAAAATGTGCCACTTCCAGATGAAGGACTTAGGTATGGAGATTATCATGTGATAAGGCAGACATATATGCCCGCAATACTTATTGAAAATGCGTATATGATATTGCCTCAGCAAGAGGAAATGCTTAAAAGCGAAAAGGGAATAGAGACTTTTGCAAGCGCTATAACTTCTGGAATACTTGATTTCTTCAATATACACAAGGATTGAGAGGAGATGAAATGGTAAGTTTGAAAGAGCTTGAGATTTTCTTTGGGAAGATACCTTCATTAAATTTTAACACAGAAAAAGAAGCATGGAATTATGTTGTTGATTATATCCACTCAGCGACCAATTCGCAGGCTTCAACTTTTTTTTCAGTTGATGAAGAAAAAAAGTTTCTTACATTTTCTTTTGTGCTCGGTCCTAATAGTGAAGAGCTTGAAGGGATCAGCTTTTCATACACTGGCGCCGCTGGATGGTGCGCTTTAAATAAAAAACCTTTACTTGTAAGAGATGTTGAAAAAAATCCTCTTTTTAGTTCAAAGGTAGACTATGCGACGAAATTTAAGACTCGCTCAATTATGATTTTCCCATGCTTTTGCCAGAATGAGCTCGTAGGAATAGCTGAATTTATTAATCCTCAGGGAAAAGATTGTTTTGACGAGGAGGATTTTTCTTTTGCTTTTTCATGTATTTCTTTTTTTTCAAAAATAGTTTATTCCTTAAGATTAGAGTTTACGATAAAGAAGCTTTCATTGAAAACAGATTCAGCGATAAACAATCTCTCTGGCGGATTTGTTGCGGTGGACAATCATAAGAAAATAGTATTTTTTAATCCAAAGGCTTATGAGATATTGGATGTCAAAGGTTCTCAGATTGGCATTGATATAGATACTGCTTTTTTGCCAGATGAGATTAAGGAAGCTATTAAAAAAACCCTTTTAGATAAAATTCAGGTAAAAAGAGCCGAATTTTTTTATGAAAAAAATGGCGCAAGAAAGCGTATAGGATATAGCACTCTCAATCTAAAAACAGTTGACGGATCAATAGACGGAGCCGGGGTGATATTTCAAGATATAACTAGATTCTAATTTTGGGACATATTGATTTCAATGGACAAGACTCACATAAAGGCATTCTGGCTTTACAGAAAGTTCTTCCGTGCTGTATTAAAGCATGAGAAAACCATCCCCATTCATTTTGAGGAATTAATTTCATAAGATCCCTCTCTATGATTTCAGGATTGGATGATTTAGTCAGAGAAAGTCTAAAAGAAATCCTTTTTACATGTGTGTCAACAACTATCCCCTCATTTTTCCCGTAGGCATTTGAGAGAACTACATTTGCAGTTTTTCTGGCCACGCCACGAAGCGAGAGGAGATCTTCCATATTGTCTGGCACTTTGCCGTAAAATTTTTCTACTATTTTTTGTGAAGTTTCCTTAATGGATATAGCCTTATTGTTATAAAAACCTGTAGATTTTATCAATTCTTTTATCTCAGAAATTGGGGCATTGGCCATAGCTTTAGGATCTGGAAATCTGGCAAATAGTTTTGGCGTTACTTTATTTACTCTTTCATCTGTGCACTGAGCTGAAAGTATTGTAGAGACAAGCAATTGAAATGGATTTTTATGAATAAGGGAACAACTCGCTGTTGAATAATTTTTTTTAAGAAGTTCAAGTAATTTTAAAATATTCATTTTCTAAAAAAACTTCCAAAATAAATTGTTTTTTTGCCGGCCTTTGATCCATTTTTAAAATTTTTATTGAAATTAAAAGAAAACTTTTCTTTAAGCGATATTTCCCTGACGCATTTGCAATCCATAGTAGCCTCAATTATATTTCCTTTGCCTGAGTATATCATTACATGATTTATTTCTTTTGTATTGTCAGATGTAGAAAAGACAAGATCTCCAACTTTAAGGCTCATATAGTCTTTTTTGAAAAGTGAAAATTTTTGGTCTGAGGCATTTCTGGGGATTTCTATCCCTGCTGAGATATAACTTAAATATGCCAAGCCTGAACAGTCAACTCCAAAAGAGCTTTTGCCTCCCCAGTAGTATGGATCGGAAATGAACTGTCTGGCTGTTTTTATTATCTTTTCCCTTGCTGTGTTCTCATTCATAGGTTTAAAAGGAGAAAGATCATTGGTTGAAAGAATTAAAGATCTCCCGGAGCTTCTGGCAAGTATGAATCCTTTTTTTAAATTTAGCAGTGCCTCAACCCTGGAACCTATAGATATCCTCTCTGTGGTTTTTTTTAAGTTAGAGTCATAAATAAAGGTATCCTTATTTGTCACTATAAAATCAGGATTTTCGGGAAGAGAAAAATTTATTTTTTGGGCATATCCTTCATACGGTAAGAGCTTTTCTGAGATGAGAGTTTTTTGATTTAATGCTTTTATTTTATTGGAATGTTTATCGTATTCTATTTTCTCTCCGGGCAATATCTGTGTTTCTATGTTTTTTAAATTCATATCTGAAAAAAGTTCTATCAATGGGAAAGAGGGGGAGGCAAAAGAAAAAATATCATTTGAGATAATGTAGCAGGTGCCATATTTGTTTTTTAGCCAGGCCTTTTCAAATTCTATTCTGTTATATGTGATTTCTGTCTTTGAATCTTTACTTGCCGCTGGATCCATAGTTATGACATTTCCTTTCTTGTCAAATCCTTTTAGGACAACCAAGTGGCCTTTTGTTTTTTTCAATGGGGAACCCTTCAGCTCATCTGGGCCAAAAGTCAGGCTGGCTATTATTGGAATTCCTTTTTTTATGTACAGGCTGGCCTCTTTGAGAGAATTAAGCCTAGCCACAAAAGAATAAAGACCTTTTGTTGAGGCATATGCGCAGTTAAATAGCCAGTTTCCGTATATGCCATCAGAATTGTCAATTACAGCCTCGGAAATTTTTTCCGGGCTTTCCTTTATTCCATAATATGACAATACACAGGAAAGGGATGTAGGACTGCAAATATCTCCTTTGTAAGATATTTGTCTGGCCATTTGGGAGATGCCTGTTAAATTCAATTTTATTTTTTCATCTATGACATTGTATTTGTTTTCCATGTATTGAATAGATGAATCCGTAAAAACAAAATTGGCTAATCTTATCAGAGCTTTTTTATCTGAGAGAGGCCTCATCTCTATTCTAACTTTTAGTTCATTATGTTTCTTTGAAAGTCGAAGTATATCAGTATCCATTGTTCCAATTAAAGTTTTTTTGCTTTTACTTTCTCCTCTTTTAGGGGAAAATGCTCCGCATGAAAATTCTTCATCATTTATTTTTACAAAAGTTTCTATTTCTGTATTCTCATCCCCTGTGACAGAACATATTACTTCATTAAAATCCATAGGTGATTTAATCAAGAAAGATATGTACGAATTTTTTGAAGAGTCAATTGAGCGAACAGCCCCTTCTGGCTGATTAATAAACTCAATGTTTTCTGATTCAAGAGATTGTAGATTGGAAAAATCTGTCAAAAAATAATTGAAACTTCTAAAATTATCCATAGCATTCACTCCTGATATTAGAGTAATGGCAAGAAGCAATGATTTTATCACCAATATAATGATATAAAATTAGCAGTTTTTTTGCACTTTCTTATAATCTGGTTATTTAATAAAATCATAGTATGAAAATTTTTTTAGTTTTATTGTTTTTTTTATTTTCGGCTTTTGGTTTTTCCGCCTGTCCTCGCTCTGCTGATAGCAAGCCATGTAAGGGAGAATGTGGCGCCTTCATAGACTCTGACAAAAATGGAGTATGCGACGAATGGGAAAAAAATAGGGCTTTGGCGGGAAAAGAGATTTTAAAAAAAACTCTTTCGCCGGCGCAAAATCCAACTTCTGCTGATGAGAAAAATGAAGCCAAATTGCAAAAAAAGGGTTTCAAGCAGAAAATTTCAAAATATGGCCTTGATAAAACTTTAATTGCTATTTTGCTAGTAATTATTCTATGTCAGTTATTAAAGAAAAAATACTCTTACAGAAAAGTTCACAATGATTTATGGAATAGTATACTTTTTCTTTCTTTTTTTAGCTGCGCTCTTTCTGGTATATTCCTTTATTTTTCATTTTTCCCAAGCATTAAATATCTATTATTTAAAATTCATCTTTTTTCGGGATTTATTTCTTTTTTTGCCGGAATTTATCATTATTTGGAGAGATTTAGATGTATGTTTCCTTTTAGAAAATATCAATGAATACTCTTTACGATGAAAAATATTTTTTCTCAGATTGCGAAGGTTATCGTGAATTCTCCTCTTCTGACGGAATAAAACTTTCTAGAAGGCTTGCATATGTTTATTCAAAAGTATACGAGTATAAGCCCTCATCTGTGCTTGATCTGGGCTGTGGAAGAGGAGAATTGGCTTTGTCATTTGGGCTTAGCGGTTGGGATACCTATGGTATTGATTATTCTGAAGTTTCTATTGAGATTTGTAGAAAATTAAAAGAGCGCTGGATTAAAAATTCTCCTCAAATGAAACTTAACTTTAAAAAGGCAGATGTCTCAAACTTGCCATTTAGAGATGAAAGTTTTGATGCTGTGGTAATGTCTGATCTTGTGGAACATTTAGATGAAAAGAAACTTATTCTGTCTTATATTGAAGCCTATAGGGTTTTAAAACCTAAAGGCAAGATTTTCATACATACATCTCCAAATAAAATTTTCCTGAAATGGGGATTGAGATTATACTGGCTTCTTGGTTTTATCAATGGTGTAAAATTACCTTTTGATATGAAGGAACTTTTGCCTAGAGGTCTTAAAAAACCTTTTCACATAAATGAACAAACTGTTTTTTCCTTAAAAAAAGGACTTAAAAAAGCTGGTTTCTCAGATTTTTCACATGAATTTAAGAAAAACCCTCATTATGTATATTATTTTTTGAAAGAAGACAAATTTATTCCAAAACTAAATAAAATCTACAACTTTATCCCTTCAAAACATCTTTTCTTCGCTGATATTTTTATTTCAGCAAGTAAAACAAAAAGCGCATAAACTATTTCGGGGGTGCTGAAAAAGTATTACTATCTTATCTTTTCCACACAGCATTCTCTGCATATTGGCAAAACTTTGTTTTCTGCCATTCTTTTTATTTCCTCTGATTTCTCCTTTGCTTTTTCAAGAATTTTAGATATTTCCATATTCTTTATATTTCCTGCATGCCAGTTGGTGAGCATTGGGCATATGAGAACATTTCCGGATGGAGTTATAACCATATCTTTGCCAATAAAATGGCAGATTGAATTTTCCTTGCCTTCAAGACAGGATTCGGCTTCTATTTTCATCGAAAATTTCATTGATTTTATTTTTCTTATGGATTTCGCCACTTTTCCAAGTTCCTCTTTGGAAAGAGAATTTGAATTGATGTACGAATGAGTTTTTACAGCTTCAAATCCAAGAACAGAATTAGTTTGGGAAATAATATTTTCATTTATACAACTTGCAAGTTGAAAACGAAGCATATTGGCATTTACACTTAATGCTATTTTGTATGTTTCTTCTATATACTTGTAATTTAGCTTGCTGACTGTGCAATAAATGTATACCTTTGGAAATCTTTTTTTAAAAGAATTCTTTATTCTCTGTATGGCCTTCATATTTGAAAAAAGTTTTGTAAAAGCGCCTTTTTTGCCTCTTATAAAATCGTGTATGTTTTCCGGCCCATCTAAAGAAAATACAATAGATTCAAAAAGATTTTTTTCGCATATTTTTTCTATTGACTTATTGTCAAGCGCATTCCCATTAGTTACTGCCGCTGTCCTTACTGAGTTGGAGATAGCATTTGAAGCAATATCATAAATGTTTTTCTCAAGGAAGGGTTCTCCGCCTATATAGGAAATTCTCTTTATACCTATCTTAGAAATCCTTTCTTGAATAAGATATACATCCTCTTTTTTGATTTGATCTTTATATTCTCCTCTAAGTTTTCTATAATTGGCTTTCCAGAGTCGGCAATTTTGGCACTTTAGATTGCACACATAAGGCATTTCCAGAATAGCTCTTCTGGGAGATAAAAATGAGTTCATATAATAAAAGAATAACATATTTCGGAGCTGTCAGAAGTATTTCAAGCTGGGCTAAAGTGGCCAAAGAAATGTGCCTTTGCCTTGCGCAAAGGGGAGCTCTGGTAAATATCTATGAAAGAAAAGGTTTTTTATATGATTCTAAAATTGATTTAGGGGGACTTGAAAAATTTATAAAAGATGAATTTTTAGGAGATGTGGTTTTGACATTTGAGCATCCTAAAAATTACATTTATCTGCCTGAGAATAAAATTAAAATAGGGTTTTTAGTTTATGAGTTTACCACCTTACCTCAAATATGGGTTGACAATATAAACAAGTTCCTAGACCTTGTTTTTGTTCCCTCTCTCTTTGTTTATGAAGTTTTTGTCTCTTCAGGGGTAAAAAAAGAAAAAATACGAATACTTCGCTATGGGTTTAATCCTGATTTTTATTATCCTGGCGAGAGAAAGGATAAAAGCCTTTTTAATTTTCTCTGCATTGCATCTCCACAGAAAAGGGAAGGACTGGATTTGCTTTTGAAAGCTTTCGATGAAGCTTTCAATGAGATTGAGGGAGTATCACTTATAATAAAGCTTTCTTATAGAAGGAATAATCCGAAATTATTTGAATTGAGAGGTTTTGAGGGTTTGATTGAAGACTATTCTAAAAAACTTAAAAATAAGCTTAACATAATTGATAAATCACTAACAGAAATAGAAATGGGGGAGCTTTATCGCTCTTGTGATGTGTATGTCTCTTTTTCCAAAGCAGAGGCTTTTGGATTGCCATTCCTTGAGGCTCAAGCTTGTGGGAAGCCATGCATAGCTCTTAACTATTCTGGACAGAAGGATTTTCTAAATATGGAAAATTCTTATTTTGTGCCTCACAAGATTGAAATTTCTAAAAATGAGGAATACGAAATATCCAAGATAAAACAATTTTCGGCATTGCCATTGCATGATATGGCATGTAAAGTTTTTAGAGAAGTTTTTTTCTCAAAGGAAAATTTGAAAAAAGGTTTTTTAAAAGAGGGTTCAGCTTATTATCATTGGGAAAATATAGTTTCTGATTTTATTCTACTTCTTTAAAATTTTTTCTGATATCATTTCTCCTGTTTCAATTCCATCTTTTATATTTTCTTCCATAAAGGAATATTTCCATGCCCCGTATCTTCCAAATGAAAATATGCCATGTGAGTTAAGCCAATCATTTATTGTCCTAATAGAATTTTCCATTCCAAGGTCATAAAAAGCATAAGCTGGAGATGCTTTAAGCCATTGTGTTTCCTCTATGTCTTCATCTTTTTTGATGAAGCCAATTTTTTTGAGCGCGGCAATTACTTCTTTAAGGGACAGGGAAAGGTCAATGCTCTCATTTTGCTTTACCGCTATTTCGGCATATATGGAGCTTTTTGAATCGGGCGCGCAAAAAGGGGAAAAATTGTCATAAAATCCAAGTCTATAAAAAGGGTACTCTTTTTGCGGGAAATATAACCAGTGATGAGATGAAACTTTTTTTCTAAGACCGAGATTGAGTATATAAACCGTATTGCTTCTCAATTTTCTGGCAGCTTTTTTTATTTTCTCTGGAGCATCTAAAGTTTTTTCTATCAACTCTTTTAAAGGAGATGTGTTTGCTATATATGAATATGGTATTTCTCCTATCCCATTTACAATGGCTATTTTTTTATAAGCTTTAAGATTTATAAGTTCACAACCATAATTTATTAATCCAGCCTTTTTAGACAAAGATTTAGAGAGAGCGCCTATACCGCCATTTAGAGGATAATAAAACACTCCATTGTACCCAGATATCGTTTTTGCTTTTGAATAAGCTCCCTCTATTATTCTTGATGGATCTGGCACAGGGACAAAATTGCCCATCCATTTAAGAGACATCTCATTCAATGGGTATTGCCATAGCTTTTCATTATAGGGGAGCATGAAAAGGTTTGATATCCCTTTTCCAAAAACCGATATGCTCCACTCCTTGAAATTGCGTTGACTTACAGAGTTTTTTTTAAGAGCTTTCAAAAATTCTTCTACGCAATAATTTCTCTCTTCATCTGATAAAAAGCTTAAATTAGCCTGAAATGGGTATGGAATTATATTGCCTTTGAAGTATATTGCTGAATTTCTTTTTATTTTTATGATATTGCCTTTAAGTAGGTTTTTTATTAGTTTGGTCGTGTTTGACCAGCGCAGATGTAGTAGATGACCGGAATAGTCAAAAGTAAATCCTTTTTTATTGAAAGACGCCGCAAGTCCGCCGCAGTATGCCTCCTTTTCTATGATCAAAGGACTTATTCCAGCTTTTCTTAATTGAAAGGCGCAAGACATTCCGCTAAGTCCTGCGCCCACTATAAGAACTTTTTCTCTCATCTAAGTTTTTAGACTTTGGCTTTCTTGAATGAATTTACAGCTTCTTTAACCTCTGATGTTATTATCTTTATTTCCTCATCTGAAATTTCCGGGTACATCGCAAGAGAAAGAACTCTGTCTTGAATCTTTTCGCAAACAGGCAGATCTCCTCTCTTGTATCCAAGTTTTTCATAGGCCTTTTGTAGATGCAGGCAAATTGGATAATATATCTGATTGGCTATCTCTTGTTTATTTAGATGAGCCTGCACAAAATCTCTTTCCTCTTTTGAAGAGAATTGAATAGTGTAGTAATTGCAAGAATGATAACAATTTTCTTTTACTATTGGGGTCTGGCAGACGCCTTTCAGCGCAGCATTATATTTTTTCATCACTTCATTTCTCATTTCTGTCCATTTAGCCACATGCTTTAACCTTATTTTAAGTATAGCAGCCTGTATGGTATCCAAACGAGAGTTATATCCTTCCATTTCATAGAGATATCTCTGGGAAGAGCCGTGATTCCTAATAGTTTTTATTTTTTGAGCTATTTTATCATCATTTGTCGTTATCAGCCCGCCGTCTCCAAATGCTCCTAGATTTTTTGCCGGAAAAAAACTAAATGTGCCGCAGTTGCCTATGGTGCCAAGTTGTTTCCATTGCCCTTGATATTTGTATTTTCCAGTGAAAGATTGAGCACAGTCCTCTATTACAATTAAATTGTGCTTTTGGGCTATTTTCATTATTTCATCCATACTGGCTGGATGTCCGTATAGATGAACAGGTATTATGGCTTTTGTTTTGGATGTTATCTTTTTTTCTATTGAAACTGGATCTATATTGTAAGTGCCGTCATCTAGTATATCAGCAAAAACCACTTTGGCGCCAGCTTGTGAAATTGTCTCAGATGTGGCTATGAAAGTAAATGGAGTCGTTATTACCTCATCTCCTTCTCCTATGCCTGAAGCTATTATGGCAATTCTAAGCGCGTCTGTTCCACTTGCTACTGAAATAGCATGCTTTGAGCCAACAAATGCAGCAAAGTCTTTTTCAAATTCATTTACTTCTTCTCCGAGTATAAAATGGGCTTTTTCAAGCACCTTTTTTATAGCTTCTTCTGTTTCTTTTTGTATTGGGCGATATCCCCTGAGCATATCAACCATTGGTATTTTCATTTTTTTCTCCTTTGGCCATGGCCTAATAAGATTTTACTAAAAAAAAACTTCAATGTATTGTTAGTTTTGAAAAATTTTAATAAACTTCTATATATGAAATTAAGCATTGTCATTCCCGCTTACAATGAGGAGCTGCGCATAGGCAAAACAATTAAGGCAGTTAAGGACTATCTTTTTCTTAAGGGAATTAATTTTGAGTTTATTTTTGTAAATGATGGTTCAAGGGATAAAACGGTTGACATTATAAGAAAATCACTTGAAGGATTCAGGGAGTATAAGATACTGTCTCATGAAAAGAATAGGGGTAAAGGGGCTGCAATAAAAACTGGCATGCTTTCTGCCAGTGGCGATTGGATTTTATTTATGGATTCTGATCTTTCAACTCCGATAGAAGAGCTAGAAAAGTTTATTCCTTTTTTCTCAAGTTCATACACTGTGATAATAGGAACAAGAAAGGCTAAAGGCGCGATGGTTGAAGTGAGGCAGAATTTTTTTAGAGAAAATATGGGAAAAGTTTTCACATTTTTAAGCAATTTAATTCTTGGAACAAATTATTCTGACTTCACATGCGGCTTTAAGTGTTTTAGAAAGGACGCAAGTTTTAAAATTTTTTCGTCTCAAAAAATAGAAAATTGGAGCTACGATAGTGAAATATTATTTTTAGCTAAAAAATATGGTTTTCAGATTATTGAGATCCCGGTGAGATGGATAAATGATCCAAATACAAAAGTGCGTTTGATTAAAGACACTATTGGCTCTTTTATGGGGCTTTTGAGGATAAGGGCTAACAATGTATTGGGGAGATATGAGTAAAAAAGCTGTCATTTTACTTTCTGCGATAATCTTTTTAGGCATAATTCTAAGAATTCAAGGTCTCTTCTGCGGACTTCCTTCACAGACTAAAAGATTGTCTACTTTCCATTTCGATGAGTATATAACCTTCGAGGCGATTGGAAGAATGAATCCTTCCTCATTTAATTTCTACCCGAATGAAGCTCTTTACTGGGGAAGTTTTCAGGCTTATTTGCAGGCTACTATACTCAAGGCGATGCAAGTCCTTGGAATTTTCAAACCGGGCTCAAAGGAGGAGATGAGAAAAAATCTTTTCGAGGCAGATAAAATGTATATTTCTGGCAGGATAATTACAGGTATTTTTTCTCTTGCTTCGCTTGTTTTGATGTTTTTTTGTGGCCGACTTTTATATGATGAAAAAACAGGATTGTGGAGCGCGGCTTTTATGGCATTTTCTTATGTTGAAGTCTATATATCTTCAATAGTAAAACCTGATTCAATAATGCTTTTTTGGGGGATATTCTCATTTTACTTTCTGCTTAAATGGGATAAATCGGAAAATAATAAGCATCTTTTTACAGCGGCTGTTCTCAATGGTATGTCTTTTGCCTCAAAATACACTGGCATAATATTTTTTCTCAATTTCCTGTTCTTTTCGTACCAAAAGTTTAGATTCAATGGCATGAGAAAAACTCTGCTCAATATTTCTTTTTACGCTTTTCTATTGACAGCAGTTTTCTTCATGATAAATCCATATTTCATTATAAAACCTGATGAATCATTCCATTATTTTTGGGAAATCTTTTCTAAGACAGCCATAAATGGATCTGTAATATCGGGATATCGGGAATATTTTCTGGAAATATTGCCAGTATCATATGGATTGCCTTATCTTTTATTATTTGCTTTCAGTTCCTTTCTGGCTTTGAAAGAAAAAAGAGCAGAACTTTATGCGTCTTTGTTTTTTATTGCTTTCTATGTAATTAAATTCGGGTATCCTCTCAATCAGAGTTTTGCTTATTCTCTTCCTATTGCTCCATTTATGGCTTTAACTTGCGCGTGGGCAATTACACATAAAAATAAAAATCTGATTAAGGTATTTGGCATACTTGTCTTGATTTACTCATTTTCATATTCTTTATGGCAAAAGAGCCTATGGTCAAAAGATAATACAATAAGTCGCGCGTCTCAATATATTGAAAAAAATATTCCTTTTGAAAGCAGTGTATGTGTTTCAAGGATAGAGATATGGACTCCGATTGTTTTAAGGAAATATGATACCCCTTATGAAAAAATTAGAACATTTGGGGAAACTAAAACAACTTTCAAAGATGGAGTTGAACTAATGCTTTCTCAATCAGATGTCTGTGATTATATTGTCATCAGTGAATATGAAAGTAAAATAATACATTCAAATCCGCAGTTGTATAGACTAAAAAAAGAGCTTGAGGATAAGTTTGAAAAAATTTATAACTCACGGCGCCCGGAAAATTTTTTATTTACCCTAAATAATTCTCACCATTATCTTTTTGCCTCTTTTATGAATCCAGATTTTGATATTTATATGTCAAAAAGAATTCTGTAATAAAATTTGTAAAATAAAGATATAAATATATGATTTCAAATTTTCCTTTCTATGCTCTGACCTTCTCAATGTCGCTTATTTTATCTCTCATCTTTGTCCCATTGATAAGATTTTTATCTGTAAAGTTTGAATTCTACGATAAACCAAATGAAATAAAAACGCATAAGGGGCATATTCCGGTATTTGGGGGACTTGGTGTCTTTTTAGCCTTTTCTATATCCTTGATAGTAATGCGTTTATCAACTTCATTTCCCACAGGTACTTTGAGAGACCTCAGGTATATACTGATAGGCGCTTTTTTAATGCTTATGCTTGGAATAGTAGATGACATAAAAAAACCAAAAGGCCTTTCCGTGGAATTCAAATTTATATTTCAATTTATCATAGCCATTTTTATGGTTATTTCAGGTTTTCAAATAAGATTTATTTCTCCCGAACATCTCTCATTTATTTTAAGTGTTTTGTGGATAGTTGGCATAACCAATGCCTTTAACATAATAGATATAATGGATGGACTCTCCTCATCTCAAATTATAGCGGCAGGACTTGCCTTTTGGTTTATATCTCTACCTTCAGAACATGTATATGTCAATTTGATGGCTGCTGCCATTTCTGGCGCTGCGGCAGGATTTTTCCCTTACAATATGTCATCTAGATTGAAAATATTTATGGGAGATAGCGGCAGTCTCTTCTGCGGTTTTATAATGGCCGTACTTTCTCTTGGAAGTGAATATTCAAGGAATAATGCTCTGGGTGTTTATGCTCCAATTTTTGTACTTGCAGTGCCATTATACGACACTTTATTTGTTTCTATAATGAGAATTAAAAAAGGCATTTCTCCTTTTTCAGGTAGTAAAGACCATTATGCTTTAAGGCTGGAAGCTATGGGATTTTCTAGAAAAAAAATAACATATGCCAGTTTTATATTTTCAATTCTAATGGGCACTGCCGCATGGCTTTCAACGCTTGTTTCTTTGAAATGGGGCGCTTTGATCTATCTCATTATAGGTCTTGAATTTTTAATAATAAGCTGGCATATATCCAAAATAAGAGTGGATTAAAGTTATTGTTTCTCCACCATTGTTTCAAAAGCAGGCGGATCTATCAATGTTCTTTTGACAAGGCAGAGATCTACCGATGATTTAATTGCAGGAATATACTTATCAGGAAAGTCTTTGGGCAATTTTAGTATTATTTCAACCTTGTCAAGCAAATGTTTCTCTCTGTTCCAATCAAATTTTAACTCCATCTTAAATCCTTCCATATTTAGTTTCCTATTTTGGAAGAAGAAAAGAGCGTAGACGCCGGCGCAGGTTCCAAGAGAGGCTAGAAAAAGCTCAAAAGGAGCAGGCGCACTGCCGTCTCCTCCCGCTGATACAGGCTGGTCTGTTTTTATTTCCGTTGAATTAATAATGGCGTTTACTTTTTGGTTTCCCGGAAAGGTTATCTCCATCTTTGACATTTGTCCTCCTGATATTTTGCACTCGATATTTAGATGATGCGCTAAGGTAAAAAGTTTCACTAGTATGACTTTAGATTTTTATGTATGCCTGGGATTATAGTTGATCTTGGATCCGGCTGTTTTTGCACTTCCATTATCTGTGGATATATCCTGATAAAGGCATTCACAACTTCTGGATCAAAAGATTTTGATGACTCCTGTACTATGTATTCTCTGGCCTTTTCAGGGTCCCAACTTGGCTTGTAAACTCTAGGCATACACAGCGCGTCAAATACATCCGCTACTGAAACTATCCTTGCCTCAAGGGGAATTTGAGTATATTTCAATTTATTTGGATATCCTGTACCATCAAATTTTTCATGATGAGAAGCGGCTATCTTGCAGGCCACTTGAAGAAGATTGCTTTGGGCATTGCAAAGTATTTTTGCTCCATAAAGGGTGTGCTTCTTCATCTCCTCAAATTCTTCGGCAGTGAGCTTCGCGGGTTTAAGAAGTATGGCATCAGCTATTGCCACTTTCCCTATGTCGTGAAGAGGACTTGCATATCTTATGTTCTCCACTTGCTTTTCTTCAAGCCCCATCGATGTAGCTATTAAAGCTGAATACTCACTTATATGCCTTAAATGTATAGCTGTGTCATGTTGATCCCTGTACTCGGCCGTTATAGCCAATCTGTAAATGGTCTCGAGCTGAGATTGTGAAATTGTTTCATATAGTTGAGCATTTTCTATGGCTGAGGCAGCAAGAGAGCTTAACAGCTGTAGTATACCTTCATCTTCACTGTTGAATTGCCCTTGTTTTTTATTGAGCACCTCAAATACCCCTATGATGTTTCCGTTGACATTTTTGAGAGGAACAGCTAGAATGCTTCTTGTTTTGAATCTTATTATCCTGTCTATTTCAGGATTGAACTTTTCATTTGAATAAGCGTCTGAGATATTTAGCGGATTTCCAGTTAGAGCTACTTGCCCAACTATGCCACTTCCAAGTGGAACTCGTATTTCTGTGTGACCTATACCTCTGGCCACTTCAGACCAGAGTTCATTTGTGGATGCTTCAAGTAAGAAAATAGAACATCTTTCGGCTGTAAGAATTTCTTCAACCTGTTTGGCTATGAGCTCAAGCAGTTTGTTTAAATTAGTCTCTTTTGTTACAAGACCGCCAAATTTTACAAGCTGGCCCAAACGATTTTCCAATTCTTCCGCTCTATTCATTGCATTTATATTCTAGCATTATTTGTTTAAAAAAAGTTCAATTTTTTCGCAAATATCTTGTGATTAATTTTTTAGTAAAAACTCTTTTAAAAAAAGGGAATAATGCATTATTTTAGCTGATGGATACATCTCTTTTAGCCCCTTTTCTATCTGCATAAGACATGAAGTGGATGAGGCTATCACAATATCAGGTCTAACTGAAGAAATATTTTTTATTTTTCTTTCCAATATTTTTTTTGAGATTTCTATATTTGTGAAAGCGAAAGCTCCCGCTCCGCCACAGCAATGATCGCTTTCTGGCATTTCACAGAGTTTTTCTTTTAAAACGGGTTTTAATACATCTCTTAACTCTTGTTTTATTCCTTGTCCATGAGACGCCCTGCATGAGTCGTGAATAGTGACTCTTTTGCCTTCAAGCTTTTGACTGTCAAGTCTGTGCAAAATTTCAGCAGGCTTGATAAATTCGGTTATGTCTTTCACCTTTGACGAAAAATTTTTGGCATTTTCAAATTCTTCCTCGTTTCCAGAAAATAGAGAAGGATAAGATTTCAAAAAAGCCGCGCAGGATGAACAGTCCAGTATGATCGGAGCCTCATTGAATTTCATTGAAATATTTCGATATAACTCCATGTTTTTTCTCGCCGCTTTTCTTGCCTCGTCAAGAGATCCATAGTTGTATGCTGGCAGTCCGCAACATTCATTTTTCATTATTATTCCATCGCCATAGACCATCAGCAATATTTCAACTGTGGCCAGTCCGTTTTCAGTGTATATAAATTCTGTTCCACAGGCTGAAAAATATATCCAGGATATTTTCCCATTCCCTTTAAGTCTCTCATCTTTTTCAAGTTTTTCTGTGAGAAATTTAAGAGGAGTTCTCAATGCTTTTTTTTGCGCTTCCTCAAGACCTGGCATATTTAGAAGGTAAAATAATCCTAGTTTTTCACTTAAATAGGTGAGGCCAGATTTTTTAAGCAGATAGAGAAATTTGATTGCGTAGGAATAGATATTCTTTCTTGAGACCAGCATTGAAGCTATCTTATAGTAAAGGCTTTTGCCGTGACCGCTCATTTCTCTTCTAGCTTCCAGAACAATATCTGCGGTAGGCACTTTACCATAGCAGGTTTGAGTGCATGCGCCGCAAAGAAGGCATGTCTTAAGGCCTTCTGCCGCCGCATCAGATGGTTTCATTTTCCCTTCGATAAGTTTTCTTACAAGTTGATTCCTGCCTCTTGGAGAAAGCGTTTCTTTGCCAGTTAAAGAATAAGTGGGACAGCTTGTTTCACAATATCCGCATCTAAGGCATCTACTTACAGCGTCATATATTTCTTTCTCTCCATCTGCTGTGGAAAGGAATTTAAGATGAGGTATGTCATTAGAAAAAAGCTCATTTATATCGTATTTAGCCATTAAAATTCTCCAAATACATGGGGATTGAAAAGATTATTGGGATCAAAAGCTTTCTTGATATTTTTGAGTATGGGATCATTAAAGTTTGGCATAGGTTCAATGAGAGGATCCTCAACTTTTCCTTTTTCTTTGAAGGCTGGATTATAAACTTTAAGCGTCATAGATATAATGAAAGCAAAAGCGCCCCTAGATCCTAGGATTAGCGGCGCAAGATTATATCCGCTCACGCTTTTTATAGTTTTTCCACCAAGCCTGATCACTTCTCCAGAGGAAAGAAGCAAATCCATTCCTGTTATGAGGCTTCTCATTGAAGGATATAATTTCAATGCGACAGCGGCGCCAAGAGTGGTTTCATCTAGAGGAAGAGCTACATCAAGATTATGCTCTTTGAGAAATTTTTTAAGCGCTGAAATTCTCATTCCGCTTTCCACAGTTATTGTCATATTGCCTTTATCAAAGTCCATAATATCTGTTAATTCAAAAGAAGAAAGAATTTTTTTGTCTGAAGTATTATCCGCTTTTTGCGAAGTTAATATGGATGGTTTTTTAGTATGAAATCTTTCTCTTGCAATGTTAACTATCTTCGTAGCCTTTGAAGTAAGTGGCGGCTCTTTGCGGTCAATTGGTTTTATTTGACCTGAAGAGAGTGGGAGTTTTTTATATGGATTTAAAATCTCCATAGGGTCAAAAGCTTTTTTTATCCTGTAAAAAAGATTTATTGTTTCCTGTGGATATCTAAGGCTCATGGCCTTTCTTTTCTCAACTCCAATGCCATGTTCGCCAGATATATCTCCAGAAAGTTCAAGACATATCCTAAGTATTTCTTCTCCGGCTATTTTGGCTCTTTTTGTTTCATCTTTATCTCTCTGGTCAAAAACTATATTTGGATGTATATTGCCATCCCCGGCGTGAAAAACAAGCCCGGCTCTAAGCCTGTTTTCCTCAAGCACCTTTTTAATTCTCTTTACCGCTTGCGCAAGCATAGGTCTTGGAACCACTCCATCTTCAACCATAACATTTTCAGCTATTCTGGCCAGAGCAGGATATGACTCTTTTCTTATCTTCCAGAGTTTTTCTCTTTTATCTGGATCACTTGTAATTTCGTATGAAAATCCTTTAGATGATGAGAATATTTCCAAAACTTTTTTTTCAATTGCCTCATTTGCATCTTCTAGTTCCACAATAAGAAGGGCTTCAGCTTCTTGTGGGATTTCTTCTTTTTCTGCTCCAGCTTTTATGGACAAAGCGTCGACTTCTTCTAAAGCTCTTGGTATTATTCCCTCAGCTATAATTGTGGAAACTGCATTCATTGAATCTTCCACGCTCTTAAAAAAACAAGTTAGAGCTGTTATTTTTTTGGCCATAGGCAGTATTCTAAGCCATGCAGTCTTTATAACTCCAAGCGTCCCCTCGCTCTGACAAAAAAGGGAGACTAAATCGGGCCCTGGGTCTTGCCTTGAAAAAATTCTTTCAGAACCATCTGGCAGTACAACCTCAAGTTTTTCTATATGATCGCAAGTGACGCCATATTTAAGGCATTGCGGACCGCCTGCATTTTGGGATATATTTCCCCCTATGGTGCATACTTTTTGACTGGCTGGGTCTGGAGCGTAAAAAAAGCCATATTTCGCAAGCTCATTCTGCAATTGCAAATTGACAATGCCGGGATCTACTACAGCTATTTGAGAGACTGTGTCTATCTGTCTTATTTTTTTTAGTTTGGCCAGATTAAGGATTACGCCGCCTTTCATGTTTACAGCCGCCCCACAGAGATTTGTGCCAGCGGCTCTGGGGGTGAAAGATATATTGTGAGATGCCAGAATTTTTATTACGGGAGATATTTGTGAAATGTCTTGAAAATGTATTACTGAGCAGGGCTTTGCGGCGGCAAGTGAAGCGTCATAGGAATAGCAGAGAAGCTCAGCCTCAGATAGACCTATATTTTCTTGCCCTACTACATCGGTCAACTGAGCTAGAACTTCTCCTTTTATCAATCCTTTTCGCATATCTCAGGATGCTGGCTTGAGCTTGGCTGTAAAATGAGAAAGCACAAGAGGAGCCTCAACTATTTCAAGCCCCTTTATAGATTTTTTATTTTTTGCCAGATAAGCTGCGACTTCTATCACATAGTCTATATGGCTTTGTGTATAAACTCTTCTTGGCATAGCCATTCTGACAAGTTCCATAGATGCGGGTAGAAAATTTCCTTTACTATCTCTCTTGCCAAACATCAAAGTTCCTATCTCCACAGTTCTTATTCCGCCCTCTAAATATAAAGCGCAGGCTAAAGCCTGTCCGGGAAATTGCTGCGGCTTTATGTGTGGGAGAAATTTTTTTGCATTTATATATACGCCATGTCCGCCCGGAGGATTCACTATCGGTATGCCATTTTTAAGAAGACCCTCGCCTAGATATTGAGACGATCTTATTCTATATTGAAGATACTCTTCATTTAACACTTCTTTTAGACCTATAGCTATGGCTTCCAGGTCTCTTCCCGCCAGCCCCCCATATGTGCTAAATCCTTCTGTCAGTATCAATATCTGTCTACATTTAAGAGATAGCTCCCTGTCGTTCATAGCAAGAAAACCACCTATATTTACGAGAGCATCTTTTTTGGAACTCATCATAGCTCCATCGCATAGTTCAAACATTTCTTTGGCTATCTCTTCAACAGGAGTTTCGCTGTATCCTCTTTCTCTCAGTTTTATAAAGTATGCATTTTCAGCAAATCGGGCGCAATCCAAGAACATTGGTATGCCATATTTGTCACAAATTTTTTTTACAGATTTTAAATTTTCCATGGATACCGGCTGTCCACCAAGCGAGTTATTTGTCACAGTTATAATACACATCGCTATATTCTTCTCGCCCTTTTCTTTTATGAATTTTTCCATAGCTTCTACATCTGCATTTCCTTTAAAAGGTCCAGTTTTATCAAAGTCCAATGCTCCCGGAGCTGGAAAATCCATAGCTATGGCTCCAGACGCCTCTACATTGGCTCTGGTAGTGTCAAAATGAGAATTTGAAATTACATATTTCTCTTTGGCGGCCAAAGCTGTGAAAAGTATTTTTTCAGCTGCTCTTCCCTGGTGAACAGGTATTATTTCTTCAAGTCCGGTAAGATTTTTTATGGCCATTTCAAAATTATAAAAACTTCTTGCCCCCGCATATGACTCATCTCCCTTCATTATTCCAGCCCATTGCTCAGCGCTCATTGCGCCTGTTCCGCTGTCTGTCAGCATATCTATTAAAACTTTGTCAGCTTTTATATTGAATAGATTGTAGTGAGCTGTTTCAAGAATTCTTTCCCTTTCTTCCCTTGATGTAAAACCCAAGGGTTCCACAGTTTTTATTTTGAAAGGCTCTATTATCGTTTTCCATTGCCAACTTGTTTTTTTCATATTTCCTCCTCAAGCTAAAAAATGAAGCGCAATAAAATAGACGATCATAAAAGCAAGTCCGTAAGGCAGTCCTATTTTCGCCCATTCTTTGGATTTTATGTTAAGTTTTGAGGCGCATATTATATTCGGTATATTTCCGGGTATAAGCATGCCTCCAGAAATTATAAGCCCCATTAATATAAAGGTTATCTGTCTGTCTGATAAAATGGGAGATATTTCCGCTGCTGCAAGTGTGGCATTATCCAAGACAGACGAAATAGAATTAACCCAAAACAGGGCTTCTACAGGTATACTGGATATAAATCTGGATGTAAGAGGGGAAATCCCAGCGCCCAAAAATATAAGTGCCATTACAAATAAGAAAACCTTAAATGTTCTAAAAAAAATCGTGGAATATGTTTCATGATACTCTTCAGTAAGGCCTTCTTGAGAAGAGATATTGATAGAAGCCTTTCTGGATGCAAGCCAGGAAAATAGAAATATGCCCGGTATCACGTATTCAAAAAAGTTTTTAAACAAATAAAAAAAATCTGCATTATGGGGTTCCCCTTTGAGTTTTGAGACTATTATGGTCGACAGTGGCTCTCCAAGCGGTGTCAGGACAGCTCCCATGCCAATTGAAAAGCAGGCGAAAACTATCAACTTTATTTCAAATTCTCTTTTGAATTTTAAAATGCCAACTATTTCTGAGAGTATTATAGCCGAAATAATAGCTGTTATCACGCTTGAAAAAAATCCAAGGAGTAATACGGTCAAAAATACTATTTTCTCAGGAGAGAGTTTTTTCCCGAGTTTTTTTATAAATGGAGCGATTTTTTTTCTTAAATGCTTGAATATTATCCCCATCACGAGAACTGATGCAGTTATTGGCAAAGGCTCTTTTATGGCCTCAAGTAAAAGATGAGCGGACCATGCTCTGGAAATTGAGACTGCCAACACTCCCATTAAGAAAAGAAAGATTTCTATCTCTTCTTCTATAATCTTTACTGAAAAAGGCAGAATAAGAGTAAGAAGCAGAACAAGAGTTAATCCAAGTAGAGGAATATATTCCATATTTTCTGTGTATCAATTTCAATTTGCTACAATAATTATTGTATTACTTTTGCAAAAAAATATGAATAGCAAACTAAAAAAGCCAATTGGACTTTTTCTCTGTGGCGGTGGCGCTTTTGGAAGCTTTCAGTCTGGAGTTATAAAAAAATTGGCTGAAAATGGCTTTGAAGCAGATGTGGTGGCGGGATTCAGCATAGGGGCGCTGAACGGAGCCGCATGGTGCTTTGACAAGGTCTCTCAGCTTAAAAATATATGGGAAAAAGTAGACAACTCTGCCATCTTTAAATTTTCTCCCTCATATC
The DNA here is from genome assembly GCA_020722185.1 of Candidatus Avelusimicrobium gallicola. Classification (GTDB taxonomy): domain Bacteria; phylum Elusimicrobiota; class Elusimicrobia; order Elusimicrobiales; family UBA9959; genus JAAYVI01. The sequence goes on from DYLH01000004.1 coordinate 56,050, forward strand.
ATAATATGCCCATAGAGTTGTATAAAACATACCCTCAGGATGGACTGTTTAGTTATTTTAAGTCCAAAATAGAAGATAAAATTTCCAGGATGACATTATTTTCAAACAAGCCGGTTTATTCTATTCTCTACAATTGGCTTGGAAGACATGAGCTCATTTTCAATAAGAAAATCACTTTCCACGTCATAACCCATTGTGTTGAAAGGAAAATGCCATACATGATAAGCTATGAGGGAAAAACTTCAGACGCAAAAGTAAATTTCATAGACGCTCTTGTCGCCAGCTCTTCTATCCCAACTGTTTTCCCGCCTGTCAAAATAAAAGAGAGAGGTGAGACGCTTCATCTCGTCGATGGGGGGGCTATAGGAGTAGCTACGGTAAATTTGAATATGTTTGATGGGTGTAAAAGCATTGTAATGGTAAGCAACTCCTCGGATTATGACTTGAATTACGAGAAGAAAGGTTTCCTTGGTTATTTTGAGAGCAGAGTTAGGCGTACTCTGGCTTTGCATGTCCAAAAGATATATGAATCTCAGGTTTTCGTGAGTTCCTCTCCTAAAGTTTACATCATAAAGCCTTTGCTTTCTCTCGATTCTGGAATAATAGATTTTACTCCATCTGTTTGTCTTAAGCATTTTCACTATGGAGAAGAGTGCGCCTTGAAATTTTTGAAGGAAATTGAATGATTCATATCACGACAATAGGTTATTTTTTTCTTGTAGTCTTTGGCGCTTTTATAGGATTGCTAGGCTCTGTTATGGGGGTAGGCGGCGGAGTTTTCATAGTTCCGCTTCTAGTGCTTGTTTTCAATATACCTATACAGAATGCCATAGCTGTATCTCTCATATCAATAATAGCCACATCTTCTGCTGTGGCTTCTGTGAATGTGGAGAAAGGGCTGGCAAATGTGAGACTTGGGATAGTTATGGAATTGACTATGGCTGCTGGCTCAATAGCCGGAGCTCTTCTGATGAGCCATTTGCCAACAAAGATAGTTTCTTTAGCTTTTTCTATCTTTCTTTTCCCTGTGTCCGCATCGATGTATCTTAAATCCAGAAAGAAAATTGTCGTAAGTAATTTTAAGCAAGAAAGAACTTCGCCAATAGGCGGCACCTTTTTTGATCCAGCATCTGGTCAAAATATTTCATATAAAGCAGAGAGAATGCCTCTGGCAATTTTATTTTCCTTTTTTGCCGGGGCTTTGTCAGGTTTGCTTGGACTTGGCGGAGGCGTAGTGCAGGTGCCAGTGATGAATATACTCTGTAAAATACCTATAAAAGCCGCAGCCGCCACAAGCAATTTTATGATAGGTGTTTCAGCCGCGGCAAGCGCGCTTATTTTCTACAAGAAGGGATATGTAATATCGGACATATCTTTTTATGTATCTTTGGGCACATTATTTGGCTCTTTTCTTGGGATGAAATTTCTCTACAAAGCTAAATCGGAAAAGATACAGACGCTTTTTTCCGTATTGATTTTTATTGTGGCCATAAGAATGATTTTTAAAAGTTTATGAAAGAAAAGGAAGAAAAAAAATTTTTAAAAAGCATCCAGATGTCTTTAAGAGTTGGATTGATTGTCTTTTTTATCCTTTCTTCTCTGGGCTTAATTTTTAAAAACGGCTTTTTGCTTTCATATGGAATAATAGCCCTTGTGTTTACGCCAATAATGAGAGTTATAATGCTGTGTTTTGGCTTTTACAGACTCAAAGAATACTACATGGCTCTTGCCTCTTTTGGTGTCTTGGTTTTGATGACAATTTCTCTTTTGATATAATCAAAAAAGGAGAAAATATGAAAAACGATTATACAGCTATAATACCTGTAGCGGGAACCGGGACAAGACTTCGTCCTCACACATATACATATCCAAAAGTTCTTTTAACTGTAGGAGATAAGCCCATACTTGGGCATATACTTGATCGTCTGAAAAAAGAAGGGTTTAAAAAGATATGCCTTGTTATAGGTTATCTTGGAGAAAAAGTAAGGGAATACGTTTCAAACAATTATCCTGACTTTAAGGTAAATTATGTTTTGCAAGAAGAACAGCGCGGACTTGGTCATGCCATATGGCTTACTCGCTCTGTGGTAAGCGGCCCTGTTTTTATAATACTTGGAGATACAATAATAGAGGCTGATATCCCAGAATTTCTAAAAGGAGATTTTGATAAGATAGGTGTAAAAAAGGTTGAGGATCCAAGAAGATTTGGCGTTGTTATAGAAAAAAAAGGTTTTGTGAAATATATGGTTGAAAAGCCGGAGAAATTTGTTTCAGATCTTGCTATAGTTGGGCTTTATTCATTTAAAAACTCTTCCATTCTTTTTTCAAGCCTCGAAAAGTTGGCAAAAAGCGGTAAAACCACAAAAGGGGAAATGCAACTGACAGATGCAATGTCAATAATGATAAAGGAAGGGCATAAAATAAAAACAGTTCATACGGAAGGCTGGTTTGATTGCGGTAAACCAGAAACTTTGCTTGAGACCAATAGGCATATACTTTCTTGCAAAAAAAATCTTAAGGTCCAGACTGGCCCTTTTATGGTAATAAAACCTGTTTATATTTCACCTACAGCCAAAATATCAAACTCTATAATAGGTCCAAATGTATCCGTGGGGGATAATGTAGTTATAGACAACTCAATAATATCTGATTCCATAATAAATGAGAACGCTTTTATAAAAAACGGAAATCTGGATAAGTCCTTAATCGGTCCATCTGCTTCTGTCACTGGAAGAGTAGACAGTATAAACATAGGCGAAAATTCTGAAATAAAACTAAGTGAATGATTTAGGTTTCTAACTTTAAGGTTTGTCTGTTATTTTTCTCTTAACTCTTTGCTCTTCTATTTTTATTGTATGGACAAACTTCCTGACATATATCGCATCCATATCTCTTCTCGCACAAAGTCATTATCTCATATGGAGGGGGAGTTTTTGTCTTATGAGTTGTCCAATAAGAAATACATCTAACTGGATTCATTCTATATTCAGACAAAGCAGATGTGGGGCAGGCTCTGATACATAGCGTGCAATCTTTGCAAAGACTCTCAGTTTTTAGAGGTTCTATTCCTTCGTCGATATTTAACATAGCGCCGCCTATAAAAAAATATGAACCAAGATTTTTATTTATCGCCAGAGTGTTTTTCCCTTGAAAAGCGAGCCCTGCTTTTTGAACTAAATCTTTTTCAAATACAGGAGAAGAGTCCACAAAAATTTTCCATTTTAGTTCTGGCATAATCTTTGCTGATTCTTCAAGCGCTTTTTTTAAGGCTTCCTTTATCGATATGTGATAATCCCCACAAAGAGCAAAGCGCGCTATTTGAAATTTTTTATTTTTCAGAAAGTCTGGAGGTTTCCTTCCTTTCTCAACTAAATATGAATAAGGATCATTTATTGAATCATTTATTTTTTTGTGATCCTTTGAATTGTCCCAATATGGGAAAATAGCTAGAAGAATACTTTTGGCTTGATTAAACCATATCTTTGGATTTGCTCTCTCTAGAGCTCTATTTTTAAGATAAAGCATAGTGTCAGGGTATGATTCTACAATTTGAGCAAATTTGGATATATCATTTTCCGTGAGCTTTACTATCTGCGCTTCTTCTGCTCCAAAAGATTTAACATTTTTGATTATTTCTTCTCGTATCAAATCTTTTCCCTCACAAGTCTTGAGATATCCCTTGCCATTTGATCAATATCCATTTTTTTGCCAGTAATTTGATATACAGATATTGCCGGGCATATTTTGGGAGGGTCATTGTTCACATTTAGCCCTATGCCTATAAATAATCTGTAATATTCAGATTGCTTTATAGACTCTATCAGTATCCCGCAAATTTTCTTATCTTCTCCTTTCGCTTTAACCATAAGATCATTTGGCTCTTTTATCTTAGAGTATATTCCTTTTTTAGCCAAGTATTCTTTGACAATTTCTGCTGTCTTGACACTTAATGTGGGAAGTTCATTTATGGATATTTTCCTTTTCAAAGATAAGGTCATATAAAGCCCACCTTCTTTGGATATCCATCTAGTTCCCCTCCTGCCATATCCAGCGCTCTGAACAATAGCCTGAACGGAAAAATCTCCATAAATTTTGTCAGCAATTTCCTTTGCAAGCTCCTGAGTTGATGTCGCTCTCTCTACCTTTATTTCACTAAAAACTTTATCGTTCATTTTTCCTCCACAATCTCCATAGATATATCAGCTGCCTGAACTGAATGTGTAAGCGCCCCTATGGAAATAAAGTCGGGACGCAGTGCGGCATATGAAAAAAAATTGGATGAATTTATTCCGCCAGAAAGTTCTATGGATGTTTTTGGACTTATACTCTTTATTTTCTTGATAAGTTTTTTTATCGTTTCTGGTTTCATATTGTCTAGCATAAGTATATCTGGTTTTAGCGAAGCAAATAAAATTGCTTTTTTAGTTGTGTCTGCCTCTATTTCAAGGATTGCTGAAGGTTTCTTTTTTCTAGCTATGGCGATTTTTTCTTTTAACTCTTCGAAATTTTTCATAGCAGCTATATGATTGTCTTTTATCATAAAAGCGTCATAGAGGCCGAAACGATGATTTTTGCATCCTCCAATTTTTACTGCGTACTTTTCTTCTTCTCGCCACAGTGGAGTTGTCTTCCTCGTGTCAAGAACCGTAGTTTTTCCACAAGATTTTTGGGCAAATGCTCTAGCGGCAGTGGATATTCCAGTGAAATGTTGTAAAAGATTTAGCGCTGTTCTTTCAGCAGAAAGAACAGTTCTATCGCTTTTAATTGTCATTATTTTTTCGCCTTTGTAAACATCGCTTCCGTCTTTCTTCAATATTTTTACTTCAGCTTTTGGATTTAATATCTTGAATACCTCAGCCGCCATTTCTACACCGCATACTCTGCAATGCGACTTGGCTAGAATATAGGCTGAAAACTTCTTACTTGAAGATATAAAAATTTCTGTGGTTATATCGCCTGATCCTATGTCTTCTTTAAGAGCCTCTTTTATTTTTTTCTTTAGTTTTTCTTTTGACATTGTTTTCTCCATGTTTGGATCTCATTTCTTCTATCATTTTTATTTTGTCTCTATAAATGGCAGCCTTTTCAAATTCCAGATTTTCGGCGGCCTCAATCATATTTTGCCTTAATTTTTCTATTAGAGATTCAATATTTCCGCCAGGCAAAAGAGCTTTTTCAAGTTCATCCACTGATTTTATTTCTTGCTGTCTTTTCAACTCTTCATATGAGGCAAAAGCTTTCTCAATTGTTTTTGGTTTTATCCCATGCTTTTCATTATATTCAAGCTGAATCTCTCTGCGCTTTTTCATAATGGCGCAAGCATTTTTTATTGAATTTGTAATGAAATCGGCAAAGAGTAAAACTTTTCCACATTTATTTCTTGCTGCTCTTCCCGCTATTTGAATTAAAGTTGTTTCACTTCTTAAAAAACCTTCATTGTCCGCGTTCAGTATTGCCACAAGGGATATTTGAGGTATGTCAAGCCCTTCTCTTAAAAGATTTATTCCTACCAGCACATCATATTCTCCCTTTCTAAATTTATCCAAAATTTCTATTCTTTCCATATTGTCCATATCGGAATGCATATAGGCGGTTTTTATCCCCTTAGATGAGAGATAATCGCTTAAATCTCTGGCATTTTTCTTTGTGAGAGTAAGAACTAAGGTTCGCTCTTTTTTAGCAGATATTTTCTCTATCCTAGATATTAGTTCTTTTATCTGATTCTTTAGAGGCAGTATCTCGACTTCTGGATCTGCAAGCCCGGTCGGTCTTATTATCTGTTCAGCTATATTGTCAGCGGCAAGTTTCACTTCATAAGGCGATAAAGTGGCTGAGACAAATATTGTTTTAGGCCTTATTGCGTCAAATTCTTCATATTTTAGCGGCCTGTTTTCAAGAGCGCTTGGCAGTCTAAATCCAAACTCGACTAAAGTGTTTTTTCTGCTCTTATCTCCCTCATACATACCCCTTATTTGAGGCACTGTCACGTGAGATTCATCTATGAAAAGCAAAAAATCTTTGGGGAAATAATCAAGTAGACACAATGGCCTTTGTCCTCGTGGTCTACCTGTCAGATGCATTGAGTAGTTTTCTATGCCGTGGCAAAAACCCGCCTGTCTTAAAAGCTCCATATCATAAAGAGTTCTCTGTGACAATCTCTGCGCGAAAACTTCCTGTCCTCTTTCCTTAAACCACGCTACCCTTTCTTTTAACTCGGCCTCTATTGAAACCAGAGCTTTTTCAAGAGATTCTCTGGATGAAACGAAATGTGTCGCAGGATATACAGAAGCTGATTCCATACTTTTTATCTTAGAGATATTCAGTGGATCCATCTGAGAAATGTCTTCAATAATATCTGAGAATGTGATTCTTAAAAAAGTTTCTTCATCTGATGGGAAAATATCTAAAATATTTCCTCTTATGCGAAATTTTCCTCTCGAAAAATCAACTTCATTTCTTTCATATCTGAGAGAGGAAAGCTTTTCAGTAAGTGTTTTTCTCTCAACTCTGTCTCCACATTTTAAGAAAAGAACCGAACTGGAAAAATCCTCCGGCGAACCTATATTGTAAATACAAGAAACGCTTGCCACAACTATTGTGTCTGTGAAATTAAGTATGGAAGAAGTTGCTTTAAGTCTCAATCTGTCTATTTGCTGATTTATAGAGGCGTCTTTTTCTATATATGTGTCTGTTTGGGGTATGTATGCCTCTGGCTGATAGTAGTCATAGTATGATATGAAATATTCCACATGGTTTTCTGGAAAAAAGGTTTTAAACTCTCCATATAGCTGCGCAGCTAAAACTTTGTTTGGAGAAATGATCAATGAAGGTCTATTTAGTTTGGCTATTACATTTGCCATTGTAAAAGTTTTCCCTGAGCCGGTTACCCCCAATAATGCATTGTTCTGTTGTCCTGAACGAATTGAGTCTATTAGTTTTTTTATGGCTTTAGGCTGATCTCCTGCTGGATTAAAAGGAGATATGAGTTTGAATTTTTCCATGGTTAAAAGAGTTCAAATTGTCCTATGCGTGGTTAAAAGAAAACTATTCTATGATGTCTTTTAAAAATCCTTTGTGTTTTTTGATAAGATATTTTGCCTTTTTTAAATCAACTGATAGCTTCTGCATGACTATGGCCTCTTTGACATTGTAAGATGTTTTTTTAAGCAGAGCTCTCGCTTCTTCCGGGCTTATATCGCAAATTTGGGCGGTTATCCTCTCACATCTCATTTGCAATTTGAGAGAAGTTTTCTTGACATCCACCATCCAATTTTTATAGACCTTGCCTGAAATCACCATAGCTGATGTCGTAAGCATATTTAAAATAAGTTTTGTTGCTGTTCCACTTTTCATCCTGGTTGACCCATTTATTGGTTCTGGCCCGATATCAACCGCTATTCTTACTGTGGCGTTTTTAGGATTACTTTTTTTGTTGCAGGTTACAAATATGGATTTTGCGCCTATCTCGCGCGCGGCATCTACAGCGCCCTGAACATAGGGGGTTATTCCACTTGCGGCTATGCCTATCACAGTGTCACCCCTTGCGGCTTTTTCCTTGATTTGTTTATACCCGTCTTCATATACATCTTCGGCGCCTTCTCTGGATAAAAACACTGCTGAATGTCCTCCAGCCATTATTGCCACAAATTGTGATGGGGACACTCCATAAGTGGGGGGAAGTTCTGCCGCTTCAAGCACTCCCAGCCTGCCGCTTGTCCCAGCGCCTATAAAAAAAACCTTTTTGCCTGATAAAAAAGTTTTGGATATAATCTTTGCTCCGCGGGCTATACTGGACAATTCCTCAGAGATAGCCTTTGGAACCAATGTGTCTTCATGATTGAGTTTTTTTAAAACTTCAAGGAGTGAAACTCTGTCAATATCTATTGTAGATGAATTTATTTTTTCAGTTGGAAGTGATGCGTAAAGATTAAATTTATTTTTGCTCATTATTTTCTCCGTATGTAATTGTCGATAAGTTTACCGTCTGAGTTGAAACTGTTGGGTCATAATCTATAAGTTCTGGAATTCTGGGATTTTCTGTCCAGCCAAGTATTCTAGCTATTTCTGAGATCCTTAAATCATAGGGACCATTAATACCTTCTTCCACTATGGAGAACACATTTTCTTTACCACATGAAAATCTGGCTATATCATTTAGTAATTGAAATTCCTTGTATTTCTTCTCATATTTGGAAGATGAAACTATCAGTATAGGTCTTTTCCCATAAGCCCTGATTGGATTAACCACCAGAACATCGTTTATATTCATAGATGGATAAATTGCCACACACATAGGTATTTCTTTATTTATCGCAGATATTTTAATCGCGAGGTTTGCTCCCAACCACGCGCCAACAGGCACAACTCTGTCCAGAGTAAATCCTTGTGAAGAAATCCAGACTAAGGCGGCATCTGCGTCCCGTATCATTTTATTATATTCATTGTCCAGTCCACTGACAGAGAAAGATTTAAATGTGGTTGTTGAGCCATCTGGTGAAATATTTGACAGACCATGGCCTCTTAAATCTATAGCAAGGTAGCCAAAGCCATATCTTTCAGCTAAGGGCATCCATTTTTTCCACTCTGTAAGATTGCTTTTTTGGCTATGAAGAAAAAGAAGCACAGGCCTTTGTCCCAACGGTGAATGCCATTTTGCATTCAAAACCCATCCATCATCTGTTGTTATTTTAATATCCTCAACTGATTTTACAGCGAATGATAAATCAAAGCAAAGCAAGAACAGAATGAAGAATATTTTTTTCATATCACTCAGGCAAATCCTCCTTCCTAAACCAAAGCGCTATCTCTCTTTCAGCATCCTCAGCATTGGCGGAAGCGTGAACAACATTTTCCATTATTCCCGTTACAGAAGATATTCTCCCAAAACTGCCCCTTATACTTGATGGATCTGCTGCTTCTGGATTTGTCGCGCCAACAACTTTTCTAACTTCGGATATTACATTTTCTCCCTGATAAACAATAGCGAGGATTTTAAAATTTTTTGTGGGAACAAAAAAATTTATGAGGTTTTGAAAGAAAGGCTTGTCTTTCAGAGCTTCATAATGAGCTTCTGCTAGTTTTCTTGTGACTGGCACAATTCTTGTAGCAATCATTTCAAACCCAGCATGGTCTAATCTATCTATAACAAGTCCTGTCAGCTTTCTTTTTTGCCCATCTGGCTTTATCAAAACTAAAGTTCTCTCTATAGCCATATCCCTCTCCTTTTGTTTTCCA